>DATBMG010000106.1:0-3784 GCA_036554965.1 Burkholderiales bacterium | reverse complement strand
CGCCGCGACGAACTCGAAGCCGTCCATGTGCGGCATGTGGATGTCGCAGATGATCAGGTCTGGCGGGCTGCGCAGCACCAGGTAGCCCGCGTCGATCGCATCGGGCGCGACGTTCACCTCGTAGCCGGCGGCGCTCAGGTGCAGGCGCAGCAGCTCGCGGATATTGTCGTCGTCGTCGACGACCAGGATGGTCGCTGCCATGGCGGTCGTTGTGGTGCTGGTGGCCCGACTCGAACGGGCGACCTACTGATTACGAATCAGTTGCTCTACCAGCTGAGCTACACCAGCCTGCGCGGCACCAGCGCGCGATTATAGCGCCGGGTATTGCTGCGACGCCGCGTAACGTGAATTTCTTCCTGTAAACGGCATCGGCACAAGCCGTCCGCGGTGCGTTTCCCACCGCCGGTCGCATGCTTTTGCCGCCCCTCCCGGCGCCTCCGTAGCATTTGCACTCAAAGGGAGGCAGGTCATGCCCAGGGTATCGGGCTTCACCGTCATAGAGCTGATGTTCGTGGTCGCGCTGGTCGCCGTGCTGCTCACCATCGGCGCGCCGGCGCTGCACACGATGATCATCAACAACCGGATCTCGACCGCGGCCGGCGACCTCATCTCGGACTTCACTTTCGCCCGCGCCACCGCGATCGGCCGCGCACAGCGCGTCTCGATTTGCGCGAGCAACGACCAGGCCACGTGCAACGGCGCGTCGTGGGGCCAGGGCTGGATCGTGTTCACCGACGCCAACGCCGACGGCGATTTCGACGCCGGCACCGACAACATCGTGCGCGTGCGCGAAGCGCTCGCCCCCGGGCTGACCGTCACGCCGACGCCGAATGCGCTCGGGATCCAGTTCCGCCCGTCGGGCCCGGCAGACGCCGCGCGCCGCTTCCAGGTGTGCAAGCCCGGCTTCGTCGGCCGCAACGTCGACCTGAACGCCACCGGACGCGCGATCTCCACCGCCACCCCCGCCGCCTGCACCTAGCCGCCATGCGCCAACTTCGCCATCTGCATCCGCGCCCCGCCTCGAGCCGCGGCTTCACCATGCTCGAGACGCTGATCTCGATCCTGATCCTGTCGTTCGGCATGCTCGGGATCGCGGGCATCTACGTCGCCGGCGTGCAGAACAACAAGACCGCGAGCCTGCGCACGCTTGCCACGCAGCAGGCCTACGACATGGCGGATCGCATGCGCGCGAACCTCGGCGGCCTGACCGTGCCGCTGCCGGCGATGCCGCACTACCACCTTCCGGTCGGCAACCTCCACGCTTCCTGCTACACCGCGGCGAATTGCAGCGCACAGCAGATGGCCGAGAACGACTACTACGAATGGAATGACGCCGCCAATCCGAACTCCAATCCGCGGGTCCTGCCCGGCGGCTTTGGCGTCGTCTGCCTCGACTCCACGCCGAACGACGGCACGTGGAACGGCGCCGCGGTCAACGCTCTGTGCGACGGCCTCGGCACGGCGTACGCGATCAAGGTGTGGTGGATCGACGATCGGCGCAGCGGCCTGCCGACCAACGATCCCAACGCCTACCTGCAGGTAGTGACCACTTTCCAGCCCCAGCCATGAACACCTTGCGCGCCACTCTGAACCCGCGCCGCCAGCGCGGCATGTCGCTGGTCGAGCTGCTGGTCGCCATGGCGATCGGACTGGTGATCACGGTCGTGATCGCCAACCTGTTCATCGGCACCAAGCAGACCTATCGCACGCAGGACGACCTGTCGAGGATGCAGGAGAACCTGCGCTTTGCCTTCCAGGTGATCGGGCGCACGGTGCGGCAGGCGGGCTACCGCGCCGACTGGCACCGGACCATGGAGTACGTCTACGGCGTCGGCCTCTCGCCGATCGACGGCACCAATGCGACCGGCGTGAACAACAGCGACACCATCATCGTGCGCTTCCAGGGCAGCGGCACCGGCACCAGCGCGGTGAACTGCGTGGCGACCAACTCCTGCGCCGGCGCCGATGGCCGCGTGCTCGATTGCCTGGGCAACCGCGTCGACCGCCAGATGGGTCCGGGAACCGGGCTCAACATCACCTACGTGGAGAACCGCATCGAAGTGCGCAACGGCGGCGCAAACGGCGGGCCGGCGCTGTTCTGCAGCATCAACCAGGGCGTGAGCTGGACCGAGATCGTGCCCGACATCGAGGACATGCAGGTGCTGTACGGCGAGAAAACCGGGCCGATCGCGGTCGACCGCTACCTGGCCGCGGGCACCGTGGGCCTGTCGATGGTGCAGGTGCTGAACCTGCGCGTCGCCCTGCTGCACCGCTCGCCGAACCTGAGCGCCGGCGAGGTCAATACGCGCCAGTACAACCTGCTCGGTACCGTGGTCGGCCCGTTCAACGACCAGCGCATCCGCACCGCCGCCACGACCAACCTCGTGCTTCGGAACCGGACCCAATGAGAAATTCCAGCAGACGCCAGCGCGGCGCGATCCTGATCATCTCGCTCATGTTCCTCGTGGTGCTGACGATGCTCGCGCTCACCACGATGGGCGGCATAACGCTCGAGGAGCGCATGTCCGGCCAGTACCGCGACCTGAACGTCGCCTTCCAGTCGGCGGAGTCCGCGCTGCGCGACGCGGAGCGCGATGTCTGGGGCGTCGGCGCCGCGGGAGCCAACCTGCCGCGCGCGCCGATCATCTCGGGGCGCACCGGGTTCGGCGACCTGAGCGACACGCCGAATGGAACGTGCAGCGTGGACGCGACCGTCATGGGCCGCGGCCTTTGCCTCGCCAACGGCACCGGACCCATTCCGCCGTTCCCGGCGCACGATCTCGGGCCGACCTCCGCGGTCGCAGTGCCCTACGGGCGGTTCACCAACGCCACCCAGCTGCCCCGGGTCTCGGCGCAGCCGCGCTACATCATCGAGGCGATCTGGCTGAACATCGTGCCGCCGCCCACGGTGCAGTCGCTCGCGCCGGTGACCGGCGTGACCACCTATTACCGCATCACCGCGCAGGGGTTCGGCGTCAATCCGAACAGCCGCATCACCCTGCAGGAAATGTATCTCAAACCCTGGAACTGACCGAGGCCGTCCCATGAAGTGCTCGATCAAGCTCAAGCAAATCCTGTCCGCGACCCTCGCGCTCTGCGTCGCCACGCAGCCGGCGCAGGCCGCGCTGCTCACGCTCGCGACGCAGCCTATCTACCTCGGCGCGGCGATCCCGCCCGTGGTGATGCTCAACATCGGCCGCGATCACCAGCTGCATTACAAGGCCTACACGGACTACAGCGACCTGGACGAAGACGGCGTGATGGAGACGACGTACAAGCACACCATCACCTACTACGGCTACTTCGACAGCTTCAAGTGCTACACCTACAGCACCACCAACAACCGCTTCGAGCCGGGCGGTCTCACCGCCACCAAGTACTGCGACGGCGCCAACGCCGGCCGCTGGAGCGGCAACTTCCTGAACTGGGTTTCGATGACCCGCATCGACGCGGTGCGCAAGCTGCTCTTCGGCGGGCTGCGCTCCACCGATACCGCCACCAGCACCGTGCTCGAGCGCAGCTACCTGCCGTCGGACGCGCACGCGTTCGCCAAGTTCTACAGCGGCAGGACCGAGGCGGGGGTGGACGATTTCCACCGGCTGACGCCGTTCACCGCCACGGACGTGAAGACCGTGACCAACCCGACCACCGCCACGGACAACTTCACCATCCCGCCGGCAATCGTTGCGCCGGCGACCTCGGCCTTCATGGTGTTTAACGTCGCATCCACCGCCAACCTCGCGCCGCTGGTGATCGGCGATGCGATCAAAGTCTCGTCCACCTC
>DATBMG010000104.1:0-8555 GCA_036554965.1 Burkholderiales bacterium | reverse complement strand
ACCGGGCGGTTCACCTGCTTGGAGGCCCAGGTGACCACCACGTCTTCGGCGTACAGGTAGATCTTGGAGCCGAAGCCGCCGCCCACGTCGGGCGCGATCACGCGCACTTTGTGCTCGGGCAGGCCCAGCACGAAGGCGGTCATCAGCAGCCGCTCGACGTGCGGGTTCTGGCTGGCGACGTACAGTGTGTAGCCGTCGTCCGCGCGGCTGTAGCTGGCGAGCGCCGAGCGCGGCTCCATGGCGTTGGGGATCAGGCGGTTGTTGACGAACTCGAGCTTGGTGACCTGGTGCGCCGAGGCGAACGCTTTGTCCACCGCGCCCTTGTCGCCCAGCGCCCAGACGTAACAGGTGTTGTCCGGTGCGATGTCGTGGATCGCCGGAGCGCCGGGCTTGCGCGCGGCGGCCACGTCCACCACCGCGGGCAGCACCTCGTAGTCCACCTCCACCAGCTCGGCGGCGTCGCGCGCCTGCAGCTGCGTCTCGGCGATGACCACGGCCACGTGGTCGCCCACGTAACGCACCTTGCCCTGCGCCAGCACCGGATGCGGCGGCTCTTTCATGGGCTGGCCGTTGACGTCCGTGATCAGCCAGCCGCAGGGCAGCCCTGCGATCTTGGCGTTGGCCACGTCCTCGCCGGTGAATACCCCCACCACCCCCGGCGCCTTGCGCGCCTTGCTGGTGTCGATGCGGCGGATCTTCGCGTGCGCGTGCGGGGAGCGCACGAACACCGCGTACGTCTGGCCGTTCACCTGCACGTCGTCCGTGTACTGGCCGGCCCCCGTGAGGAAGCGGTAGTCCTCCCTGCGCTTGACCGCTTCGCCGATGAAGTTCATCGCGCCCATGGTGTCACCTCATTGCCTTCGCCCCGGCCTGCACGGCCTTGACGATGTTGTGATAGCCGGTGCAGCGGCACAGGTTGCCGTCGAGCTCGGCGCGCACCGTCTCCTCGGACGGGTTCGGGTGGTTGCGCACCAGGTCGATGGCGCTCATCACCATGCCCGGCGTGCAGAAGCCGCATTGCAGCCCGTGGTGCTCGCGGAACGCCTCCTGCATCGGGTGCAGCTTGCCGTCGGCGGCGGCGATGCCCTCGATGGTGACGATCTGCGCGCCGTCGGCCTGGATCGCCAGCATGTTGCAGCACTTCACCGCCTTGCCGTTCAGGTGGATGGTGCAGGCCCCGCACTGGGCAGTGTCGCAGCCGATGTGCGTGCCGGTGAGGCGCAGCTGCTCGCGGATGAAGTTCACCAGCAGCGTGCGCGTCTCGACCTCCGCCGAGACCGCACGGCCGTTGACGGTCATGGATAGCCTGACTGGCATGGCTCCTCCTACTGTGATGATGCTACGGTGATGATGGGGTTCGATCGGCGATCGCGACTCAGCGCTCCGAGTTGCAGTCGCGCGGCGTGATCTTGTTCTCTTTGGCGTACTTGGCGGCCGATTCCTCGATCATCGGCCGCACGATGGACTGGTCGGACGCGATCCAGTCCGAGATCACCTTCCAGTGCGCGCCGTCCCACTGCTGGAAGCGCACCGCGCCGCCGCCCTCGTGGTCGAGACAGCTCACCTTGAGCGGCTGCATGAAGCCGGCAGCACCGAGCTGCTCCAGGCGCTTGGCGTCGAGATTGAGGTGCTCGATCCCCCAGCGCACCTGCTCGCCGGTGAGCGGCTTGCGGCCGAACTTCTCCTGCGCGGTGCGGATCGCCTCGACGGTGATGATGCCGGTCACGATGCCGCGGTTGTAGTACACCGAACCGATGCGCCCGGGGTCCAGCATCTCGCCGTGGCCCTTGGCGTACACGTGCTTCTGGATCTCGTGCACCACCGGGAAGTCGCTGCCCGAGAGGTTGAAGCCGGCGGCGATGTAACCCTTGGCGGTCTCGCCCGCCGGTATCACGTCCTCCTCGGCGCCGGACCACCACACGCCCAGGATGCGCTCGCGCGGGTAGCCGGTCTTGGCCGCCGTGCGCAGCGCCGTGGGGTTCATCACGCCCCAGCCGCGCAGGATCACCCAGTCCGGCTTGAGCTGGCGGATCTGCAGCCACTGCGACTGCTGCTCGTTGCCGGGGTGGGCCACCGGGATGTGGGTCACGGTGAAGCCGAACTTCTGCGCCTGCACGTCCAGCACCGGGATGGTTTCCTTGCCGTAGGCCGAGTCGTGATACAGATTCACGATCTTCTTGCCCTTGAGCTTGTCCATCCCGCCTTCCTGCATGCCGATGAAGCGGATCTTGGCGGTGTTCTGCGACCAGTAGTTGGTGATCAGCGGAAACACGTACGGGAACACGCGCCCGTCCGAGGCGTCGGTGCGCCCGTAGCCGATGGTCACCAGCGGGATGTGGTCCACCGCGGCGCGGTCGATCAGCGAATAGGTGATGCCGGTCGACAGCGGGTGGAACAGCGCCGGGTGGCGGCTCTTGAGGCGCTCGTAGCATTCCACTCCGCGCGTGTTGTTGTACTCGGTCTCGCACTTCTCCCAGGTGAGCTTGACCCCACCCACGCCGCCGTCGCGCTCGTTGACCAGGCCCAGATAGTCCAGCATGCCGGCGCTGATGCCCGAGCCGCCGGCGGCGTACGGGCCGACCCAGTAGAAGGCCGCCGGGATGAACTGCTCGTTGGTTTCGGCGCCCGCGGGCAGGACGGCCGCGAGCCAGAAGGTGCCCGCCAGGGCACGCAGGAACAAGGATCGCATCGATCTCCTCCAGTTCGTTTTATGGGCAGTGCAGCAACGGCCGCCCGGTTTGCTGCCCATCCTACGCCGCGGACCGGGCGCCTGCCAGCCATGCGCCCTTAAGGCGCGATTTAAAAACCGGTCCCCGCCTCTCACGGGGCCCTCAGGAGAACGCGGTGGCGCCGGCGTGGTGCGAGGGCCGCGTCAGGCCAGCAACGCGGCCAGGCCGATCGCGGCGATGGCGGGCGGGACGATATAACGCAGCAGGGCGCGCAGCAGCCGACCGCCGCGGGCGCCCAGGTGTAACTCCTCGGCGAACAGGCGCTCGGGCAGGGCCCAGCCGGCGAACAGCGCCAGCAGCAGGCCGGTCAGCGGCAGCAGCACGTTGGAGGTCAAATAGTCGAGCAGGTCGAACACGGTAGCGTGGCCGAAGCCGGCCAGCCCGAGGTTGGACAACCAGGCGAGCGGATACCAAGCGGACCAGAGGTTGAAGGACAGCACGGTGGCTATGCCCGCGGCGAAGCAGGCCGTGCCGGCGGCGAGGCTGGCCCCGCCGCGCCTCCAGCCGCGCCGGCGCACCAGCATCGCCACCACGATCTCCAGCAGCGAGATGGCCGAGGCGAGCGCCGCGACGAACAGCAGCACGAAGAACGCCACCGCCGCAACCCTGCCGAGTGGCATGTCGGCGAAGGCGAGCGGCAGGGTGACGAACACCAGCCCGGCCCCGCTCGCGGGGTCGAGCCCGTGGGCGAACACCACCGGAAACACGGCGAAGCCGGCGAGGAACGAAATCGCGGTGTCCACGGCGATCGAGACGACGGCGACCTGCCTGAGGTTGATCTCGGCGCCGGCGTAGGCCGCGTACGTGATCATCAGGCCCAGCCCCACGCCGATGGAGAAGAAGCCCAGCCCCAGCGCCTCCAGCGCGATCTCGCCCCGCAGCCGCTGCGGATCGAGCTTGAACAGGAAACGCAGGGTCGCGCCCAGATCGCCTGTGGCCACGCTGTAGGCCGCCAGCGCGAGCAGCAGCACGCCGAGCAGCGGCATCAGCATCAGGCAGGCCTTCTCGATGCCGCCGGAGATGCCGCGCGCCACGATCAGCGCGCACAGCGCCATGAACACCGCGTGCCAGGTGGCCATGCGCCAGGGCGAGCCGAGCAGCGCGTCGAAGCGTGCCTGCACCGCTTGCGGTGCGGCGGACGGCAGGCCGGACAGCGCGGTTTCGACGGCGTAGGACAGCGTCCACCCGGCGATCACCGAGTAGAAGCTCAGGATGAGGAAGCCGGTGCCCACGCCGAGCAGGCCGGCGAGCGCCCAGCGCCGTCGCGCGCCGTGCGCGGCGGCCACCGCGGCGATGCTGGTCGCCGGATCGCCCCGGCCGCGCCGACCGATGGCGAATTCGGCGAACATCAGCGGCACCACCACCAGCACCAGGCCGAGCACGTAGAACAGCAGGAAAGCGCTGCCGCCGTTGGCGCCGACCTCGTAGGGAAACTTCCAGATGCTGCCCAGGCCGACCGCGGAGCCGACGGTGGCAAGGATGAAGCCCAGGCGGCCGGACCAGCTCTCCGCTGCAGCGGCCATCGAGCGACGGCTCTAGGGCACCGGCCGCTCGGCCGCGGCGAGCAGCGGCTCGATCTGCGCCGCCGTGAGGCGCACCGGCCGCTCGACGTCGAACACCTCGTCCAGCTCTTCGCCCAGATGAGACTGCAGGCGGGCGTCGCCCGACAGCTGCTCGCGCGCCAGGTCGCGCAGATGGCGGCCGCCATCCAGCGCGCGCCGGCACAGGTCGGCCACCGCCGCCTGCGCCGCCTCCTTGCCGAGCACCGGCAGCAGCAGGCCGGCGAGGCGCTCCGAGAAGATCGTGCCGTGCAGCGCCTCGATGTTCGCGCGGCAGCGCGCCGCGTCGATGTGCAGGCCTTCCAGCAGATCCGCGAGTGCCGCGGCCGCGGCCAGTGCATGGGTGAACAGCTGCGGAAACTGCGTGAGCTCCGCCTGCCAGTTGCCCAGCGCGCGCTCGTGCTCTTGCACCATGCCGGCCAGCAGGCCGCAGACCATGCCGGGTATCGGCTGGGTGGCGGCGAGAACGCGCAGCGTGAGCGCCGGGTTGCGTTTGTGCGGCATGGCGGAAGATGCACCGCGCCCGTCGGCTTGCGGCTCCCGCGCCTCGCCGACCTCGGCTTGCGCCATCAGCGCCACGTCGCGCGCGATCTTCGCCATCGCGCCGCAGGTCAGCCCGGCGTCCGCAGCGAGTGCGATCCAGGGCTCGCGATGGCTGTGCCAGGTGGCGCCCGGGTCGGTCAGCTCGAGCGCTTGCGCGATCTGCGCGCGCACGGCGGGGCCGTTCTCGCCCAGCTCGACCAGGTTGCCTGCCGCCCCGCCCAGCGAAACGGCGAGCGCCTCCTGCGCCGTGCGCAGCAGCCGCCAGCGCACGCGCGCCAGCGACAGCGCCCAGTGCGCGCATTTGAAGCCGACTGTGGTGACGCCGGCGGGCTGCAGCAGCGTGCGCGCGAGCATCGGCGCGGTGGCATGGCGGCGCGCCAGGGCCGCGGCGGCGCGGCTTGCGCGCGACAGGTCGCGCTCGAGCGCGGCCAGCGCCGTCCTGGTGCACAGCGCCAGCGCAGTGTCCATCACGTCCTGGCTGGTGGCACCGTGATGGACCCAGCGCGCGGCCGACTCGTCGCGCGTGGCGACGTGTGCGACCAGGGCGCGCACGAAGGGCACGACGAGCGTGCCGGCGTGCGCGCCCGCGCGCGCCAGCGGCGCCGGGTCGAGCGCGAGGGCCGATGCATGCCGGGCGATGGCGTCGGCCGCCGCCTGCGGGATCGCGCCGACCCGGGCCTGCGCCTGAGCCAGCGCGACCTCGAAGCGCAGCATGCCGCGCAGCAGCGCCGCATCGCCGTACGGGCCGTCTTCGCCCGCGGCGACGATCCAGTCGAGGAGATGCCGGGTCACGCTAGATCTCGCGACGCTACCCCGAGATTTCCCGATGCACGCTAAATCTCAAAGAACACCGTCTCCCCTTCGCCCTGCAGCCGGATGTCCCAGCGGTATGCGCCGTTCGCGTCGCGGCGCGCGATCAGCGTGCCGGCGCGCTCGCGCGGCACGCCGGGCGGCAGCTGCACCTTCGCCGGATCGCCGCCGGCCGGCAGGTACACGCGCGTGAACAGCCCGCAGGTCAATCCGCGCGTGAACACGGTGACGTTGGCGTGCAGCTGCCCGCTGCCCGGTTGCGGCATGGCGAACGCGAATGCGCCCGCTTCGCCGGTGTACACGCGCTGGAACGGCGCGGCGCCGAAGTCCGGCTGCCACACCTCGAGCACGGCATCGTCCACCGGCTTGCCGTCGCGGTCGGAGATGCGGCCGGTTACGCTGACCGCTCCGGCTGCCGCGCTCGCCGGCGTGAGCGCCCAGCGCATGCCCTCGTGGAAGAACGGCCCGATGGTCTGTGAGGGGGTGAGCTTGCTCATGGCCTCTACACTCCCATCGGGGTCGCATCGCGCCCGCGCAGCACGATGTCGAAGCGGTAGCCGAGCGCGATGCCCTCGACCGTGAGGCTCAGGTCGAAGGCGGACACCAGGCGCTGGCGGGCGCCGTCGGGCGCGCTGTTGTAGATCGGGTCCAGCGGCAGCAGCGGATCGCCCGCGAAGTACATCTGCGTGATCAGGCGCTGGGCGTAGGCGTTGCCGAACAGCGAGAAATGGATGTGCGCCGGCCGCCACGCGTTCGGGTGGTTGCGCCAGGGATAGGCGCCGGGCTTGATGCTGACGAAGCGGTAGTGGCCGTGCTCGTCGGTCAGCATCTTGCCGTAGCCGTGGAAGTGCAGATCGAGCGGGGCGTCGTGCTGGTCCTTCGCGTGGTGGTAGCGCCCGGCCGCGTTGCACTGCCAGACCTCCACCAGCGAGTTGCGCACCGGCCTGCCGTCTTCGTCGATCACCCGGCCGGCGACGACGATGCGCTGGCCGAGCGGCTCGGCGCTCGACTGGCGGGTGAGGTCGGCATCGGTGGGCTTGAGGATGTTGCGCGCGAACGCGGCGACCGTCAGCTCCTGCTCGCCCTGCTCGAGCGCGATCAACGGCCTGGACGGCGCCCGCTCGGTGGTGCTGCGGTAGTCCGGGTATAGATAGGGCGGATGCACGCCGACGGGGATCGGCCGCAAACGATTCGGCATCTGGTGTTCTCCGGAGACGGGACGTTTCATGCCGGCGGCGCTCATTTCTCGTACTGCTTGATCAGCGCCCGCGCCTCGTCGAGGAGCCGCCGGCCGTCAGCACCTTTCTGGGTGACTTCCTTGACCCAGTTGTCGTCCACGTTCTCGCTCGCCTTGATCCAGCGCGCGAGCTCCTGATCGCTCAGCACCGTGAAAGTGTTGCCGCGGTCGCGCGCCAGCTTGCGGAACGGCTCGACCACCGCGTCCCAGCCGTTCTCGCCGGCCCAGGCCGACATGGAGAGCCCGCTGTTGTTGTCGATCACCTTCTTCAGGTCCGGCGGCAGGCTGTCGTACTTCGCCGGGTTCATCGCCATCAGGAAGATGGTGTTGGAGAAGCGCGGCGCCGCGGGGGGCGTCTCCAGGTGGTACTTCACGATCTCGTGCAGCTTGATCGCCGGCACGCCTTCCCAGGGCACCATGGCGCCGTCGATCACGCCCTTCGACAGCGCCTCGGGCACCTGCGGCAGCGGCATCTGTACCGGTGTGGCACCGAGCGCGGCCAGCATGCGCGCGTTGATGCGGGTGGCGGCGCGGATCTTCAGCCCGCGCAGGTCCTCGAGCTTGCTCACCGGCTTGTTGAAGTGGAACAGGCTGCCGTCGTGCACGTGCATCAGGATCGGGTGCGTGCCGCGGAACTCGTCCAGCGCGTTCTTCTGCACGTACTGCCACAGGGCCTGGCTGCCGGCCTTGGCGGTGTGTGCCATGAACGGCAGCTCGAACACCTCCGACTTGGAGAAGCGCCCGGCCGAGTAGGTGGGCACGGTCCACACGATGTCCGCCACGCCGTCGCGCACCTGGTCGAACAGCTGCGGTGGCGTGCCGCCGAGCTGCATGGCGGCGTAGATCTGGCACTTGAGGCGGTCGTTGGATTCCTTGTTGATCTTGTCGCACCACGGCTGGATCAGCCGCAGCTGCGGATTGGAGGTGGGGGGCAGCATGTGGTGCAGCTTCAGCACGATCTGCTGCGCGGCGGCGGGTCCGCACAGGCCGAGCGCCAGGCTCGCGGCCAGCGCCAGCTGCCGGATGCATCGGTTGGACACGGTTCTCCTCTGCGCGCTTAAGGCGCGATTTAAACTGCTCATTCCTGCATTACTCAGGCTAGCATGCGGGCCAGCCAGAGCGTGATCCCGGGGAACAGGATCAGCAGGGTCATGCGGATCGCGTCCGAGATCAGGAAGGGTACAACGCCCCTGTAGGTTTCCGCCATAGGCACGTCCTTGGCCAGCCCGTTCATGATGTACACGTTCAGGCCCACCGGGGGGAAGATCATGCCGATCTCCACCACCATCAGGATCAGGATGCCGAACCAGATCGCCTTCTCGGCCGGCGGCAGGCCGAAGAAATCCAGCCCCAGCACCACCGGGAAGATCACCGGCACGGTGAGCATGATCATCGACAGCTCGTCCATCACACAGCCGAGCGCGATGTAGAACAGCATGATCGCCGCCATGATGGCGAGCGGCGGGATGCCGGCGTGCGCCACCGCCGAGGCCAGCTGCCCGGGCAGCTGCGACAGCGCGAGCGCCGCGTTCATCATGTCCGCACCGATGAAGATCATGAAGATCATGCCGCTGGTCTGCGCGGTGGACAGCAGGGCCGCGCCGAAGCGCCCACCGCGCAGTCCGCCGCGCAGCAGCGCGGTGAGGAAGGTCATGGCGGCCCCGATCGAAGCGGCTT
>DATBMG010000059.1:0-5655 GCA_036554965.1 Burkholderiales bacterium | reverse complement strand
AACCAGCCCGAGGCCTCGGGCGCGTGGATGCCGCAGGGGATGGCGTGGATGTTGTGCCTGGCGAACATCTCGCCCTGCAGCTCGCGCCCGCCGCCGTAGTACATCCAGGCGAGGTACTCCGGAATCGCCGGGCCGAAGGGCACCGTTGAGAACATGTTGAAGGCCGAGTCCGTCCCGGAGTAGAAACCGGGGCTCGACCAGGCGGCATCCACCGATCCCTTCGACACCGCCTGGATCGACTGCAACGCCGGGACCAAGGCGCCCGGCTCGTGGAACTTCATGTCGATGCTGCCCGCGGACACGCGCCGCACCCGCTCCGCATAGCGCGGCCCGGATTCCCCGACGATCGGCAGGCTGTTGGAAAAGTTGTTGGCGACGTTGATCTTGACCTTCTTGTCTTGCGCCAGGACAGGCAGGCCGGCGCTTAAGATCAGCACGGCGGCGCCGGCGAATACGACCTTCGACAGTCGTCGCATGGGTCTCCTCCCTCTGTTCGTTCTGATGCCTTGGCTCTCGCGTCCGGTGCCGGACGGTTTGGCGGCATTAGAGACGCTTTGCCGGCCGATGTCCAGCGCCGCCCCGCTGCGTGGCCGCTTTCGCGCGCCGCTGGTCAGGCGCCGCGCGGCGCGTTAATATCCTTGGCAGAGACCTGTTCCACCTTGAGTTTTTAACAATCGGGAGGCCCACCTCCTATGCTCGACGAGTTGCTCGCCGGCCCCGGCACGCGCATGCTGGTGCATTGGCTGGCGCTGCCCGAGACGCGGTTCGCCGTGGTGATACCCGGGCTGATCTCGCTCGCAATCCTCGGCTTCTACGCCCGCGCCGGCCGCATCTCGCACCGGCTGCAGCTGCTCTGGGTGCTGGCGTTGCCGATCAGTTACTACTGCGCGCAGTGGCAGGACAGCGGCGGAACGGAAAGGCTGTACATCTACAGCGCCTTTTCGGTGGTGTGCGCGTTGCTCGTGTTCATGCGCGTTTATCTCCCGCCAGCGCTCGCCTTCGCGCTCACTTTCCTGTCGCTGTGGTGGGTGGACGTTACGCATGCCTTCTGCCGCGCGCTCGAATGCGGCATTCCCCTGGAGCAGTTCTACCTGGGTGTGGGCGGCGGCGGCGCGCGCGATGCGCTGGTGCTGGTCCCCGCCATGACCGCAGCCATGGTGGCCTACGCCACGCGGCGCATTCGCGCACGCGGAGAGGCGCTGGTAGAGCTGTGACGGATTCGCCGATGCGGTGATGCGCCGCCGGCGCTCGGTCGAGCGCGCGCGCCGATGCGGGAGATGCGGGTTAGCCGAGCGGCGCGAGACCGTCGTCCGATCGCGCCGCGACCTGCGACATCCCCGCGGTGACGGCGAAACGCAGCGCGTCCTCCACCGACATGTCGACCGGCTCCACCAGCCGTCGCGGCAGCAGCACCGTGTAGCCGCCGACCTGGTAGCTCATCGGCAGGTAGACCGCGATCACGTCCGCTCCGCCGAGGCCGGCCGGCAGGGTGGTGAAGTCCTCGCGCGTGACGAAGCCGATGAGGTGCATGTGATCGGCCACGCGCACGCGCACCACCTGCCCCATCCCCTTCTGCTTCGAGGACTCGGACACGAACCCGGCGAAGTCCCGGATCGCCCCGTACAGCGTCTTCACCACCGGCACCCGCAGCACGGCGCGCTCGAGCAGCGCCCACAACCGCCGCGCCACGTACAGCTCCATCACCAGGCCGACGCCGAAGACCACGGCCAGCGCCACCACCACTCCCAGACCGGGTCGGTACATCCACTCCGGGAGCAGCGCCTTCAGCGGCCTGCCGAGCAGCGACTCGGCGGTGACGGCAAGCCAATACAGGATGTACGCCGTGAGCAGGACGGGCAACAGCGTGACCAGCCCGCGCAGAAACGTCGCTGTGATGTGCTTCAAGGCCGCTCCCTTCGGGCGTGGCCGCGCGCTAGCCGATGCGCAGGGCCCGCATCGCGGCGCACGCGGCGCCGTAGCCGTTGTCGATGTTCATCACGGCGAGCCCGGGCGTGCAGCTGGACAGCATGGCGTGGAGCGCGGACTGGCCATTGGCCGCAACGCCGTAGCCGACCGATGTGGGCACGCCGATGACGAGTCCCGGCACCAAGCCGCCCAGGACCGTGGGCAGCGCCGCATCCATGCCCGCCACCGCGATCACCACCGGCATGCGGCGGATCTCCTCGAGGCGTTCCAGCAGCCGCCACAGGCCGGCCACACCGACGTCGGTGATCTCCAGGTTGGGGACGCCGTAGTAGCGCAGCGTACGCGCCGCCTCGCGGCTGACGAACACGTCCGAGGTGCCCGCGGCCACCACGGCGACGCGCGGCTGGCCGTCGAGCGGATGCGCTGCGCCGAAGAAACCGGTGCGCGACACCGGCTCGTAGTCGATGCGCCCGCGGTGATGCTCCGGCAGCTCGATGAACTGCGCTTCGTGCAGGCGCGTCAGCAGCAGCGACATGCCTTTGTTCTGCGCCTGGTCGAGGATGCGCCCGATGTGACCGACGGTCTTGCCCGAGCAGAAGACGGCTTCGTCGAAGCCGATGCGCGCCGCGCGGTGCAGGTCGAGCTTGATGTCGTGGTCCATCGTCACCCGGGCTTGAAGTGCAGGAACGCACTGCCGGTGCGATAGGACTCGAAGCGCACCGGCGTGCGCACGCCGGCGGGACGAAAGCGCTCGACGATCTGCTCGCTCAGCGCCGCGCGACGCATCTCGTCCAGCACCGCGAGCGCCGCGGCGTCCAGCTCGATCACCACAGCGCCGGCGCGCACTCGGCAGCGCACCGTCTTCGGCCGTAGCGTGTCGCTCACGAGCCGCTCGGCGGCGTGGATCGCGCCCAGCACGGCGGGATCGATGGCGATGCCGGTTTCCACGCGGCTCGACAGGCAGGGCGAGGCCGGCAGCTCGGCGATCTCCGGCAGGCCCAGCTCGCGCGCCAGCGCGCGCACGCGCTGCTTAGTCATCGCCGCCTCGACGAAGGGGTGGCGCACGCCGTGGTGCTGCGCGGCGATCAGGCCAGGGCGGTACTCGCCCAGGTCGTCCAGGTTGGTGCCTGACACGATCTGCGCGTCGGTATGCGGGCGGATCGCGCCGTACAGGCTGATCTTGCAGTAGAAGCAGCGGTTGACCGGGTTGCGCATGTACTCGGGGTTGCCGAATTCGCCCGCGTCGATCACGTGCAGCGCCCAGCCCTCGCGCTCTGCGAGCGCCCGGGTGCGCTGGGTGCCCTCGTCCGGTACGGCGGGCGAGACGGCGTGGAACATGGTCACGCGCTGCGGCAGCAGGCGATGCGCATGGGTGGCCAGCGTCAAGCTGTCCACGCCGCCGCTCACCGCCACCGCGATCGCGCGCATGCCGGTCAGCACGCTTGCCAGCGCCGCCAGTTCCGACAGCTGCTCACCCATGGTCTTTCGACCCCTCCTCGTCACCGGCCCGCAAGCCCTCGTCCTCCGCCGCACGGCGCGCCTGCTCCCGCACCACGCGCCCGCCGCTCAACGCCAGCAGGTCGTCGCTTTCGGCCTTCGCGGTGCGCGCGTCCGGCCGCTCGGCGAGCTTGACGCGCACGCTGCGTCCGGCGAGCTGCACCGTCCTCTGTCGTCGCGCCAGCACGCGGCGCTCCAGCACCTGCCAGCGCAGTCCGAGCGTGGTGGTCTCGTTGAAGCACGCCTCGAACACGTCTTCCGCTGCCGCCGGTTCGGCCAGGATCTGCAGATGTGTAAGCATCCGTCCTTTCTTGCCGAAAGCGGGGATCTGCAGCACGTCCAGCACACCCGGATGCGCGCGCAGGTGATCGAGCGCGATGGCCAGATCCTCCGGCGACTGATCGTCCACTTCGAAGGCGATCAGCGCAACCTTGTGGTCCGCGCCCTGCGCCGGCTGCTCCTCGAAGATCAACGCGCGCAGCACGTTGCTCAGCGCCGGAAAGGTCTTGGCGCCGAAGCCGTGCCCGGTGCCGATCAGGCGGCGCGGTGCGCGTGTGGCACCCCGCTTGGCGCCCGGCTCGGCGCCCAGGTGCCTGAGAATCGCCGCACCGGTCGGGGTGACGCGCTCGCCCTCGACCCCGTCGTCGACGAAGTCGAACCCCTGCAACAGGCGCGCCGCCGCGGGCGAGGGCACGGGCAGCATGCCGTGCGCCGTCTGCACGCGACCGCGACCGAGCGGCAGCGCCGACACGCTCCAGGTCGCGCCGGGAAACGCTGCGATCAAATGCGCCGCGCCGACGATATCGGCGATGGAGTCGTTGCCACCGAGTTCATGAAACGACACCCGATCCGCCGGCACGCCATGGATCTCCCCTTCGACCTCGGCGAGCAGGGTGAAGATGCCGACCGCACGTTGCTTGACTTCCGGCTCGAGCGCGCTCGCGAGCAGGGCTGCTCGGATATCGGCGAAAGAGCGTTCGTGGTGCGGATGGCGCCGGCCTCGCACGTGGGCCCGTTGCTGCGCATCCTCTTGCGGATCGTGCACCAGGAAGCGCAGGCCGGTGAGCGCCTGGTCCGCGTGCTCGGCGAACCAGCACTGTACCTCGGGCGGCAGGCCGGCGCGCTGCAGCGCGGCCAGCAAGCCCGCGCGCAGCTCGGGGAAGGCGGCGCAGAGCGCCGCGACGAACATGTCGCCCGCGACGCCGCCGACAGCGTCGAGGTGGATGTGGAGCGGGGACATCGATGGCACCGCCGCTTTCCCCCGCTTCGCCGCCTCTCCCTCGAGGGACGCGGTGGCGGTTCAGGATCGGGGGAGTAGGCTGGTCCTCACGCGTGCGCAGCTTCTCGATGTGGCGCGAGCATCGGATAGAGCGTGCCCTTGGCGTCGAACTTGAACGCCTCGGGCTGGCCGACGACCTCGAACTGCTCGGGACGCGCCCGCACCTGCGCCATCAGCGGCTCGGACACCTGGATGTCGACCAGCTCGAGGGTGTTGCGGATGCGCACGATCTTAGTGTCCTGCGGCTTGACCCGCACCACGGTCTTGGCCGCCAGCTTGATGGCGTCCTCGTCGGTGTTCATGATCATCGGGATACCTGCGCCGTCCAGATAAGTCGAGGCGATGATGTTGGTGTAGGTCTTGGCGATGTCGATCTCTTTGTACAGGCGCATGGTGATCACGTCCGCCGAGCCCACGCCGGTGGCGTTGCCGTGGGTTTCCGGGGTGAGTCCCAGCACCACGATCTTCTTCACCAGAGGTTTCATGTTCCACTCGATGAAGCGCGCATTGCGGCCGGTGATGTTGGGGTCGAAACCCGAGCCGCTGATGTTCTTGCCCATGTGCTCGATGATCAGCACATCCACCTCGTCGAAGCAGATGCGCGCCATCATGTCCTTGGCCTTCTGCTGCAGGACCGGCTCGCGCTCCCACAGCTGTTCGGCGGGCACCGCTTCGATCAGCGCGGTCTCGTCGGCGGCGTTCTCCACCATGCCCACGCCGAACAGGAAGCTCTTCTTCGACATGATGAAGCGCGCCACCTTGGGCAGCAGCTCACCGAAGGCATCCATGCCGTTGGTGTGCAGCTCGGTGGCGCCGGTGATCTTGCCCATGCCGATGGTCATCATCTTGACGATGCCGCTCTCGATCGGGGCGCGGAAGTTGGTGTGCGGCTTGATGCGGCAGACGAAGGCGAAGCCGTCGGCTTCGGAGGCGAGCTTGTCCATGTACACCGG
>DATBMG010000051.1:0-47612 GCA_036554965.1 Burkholderiales bacterium | reverse complement strand
CGAGCCAGCGCGACCCGGAGCGCTGGTTGCCCCGCGTATCGACGAACGCGACCGGTTCCTCCTTGAGCCGCAGGATCGCCACATCCGCCGGCGCTCCCGGCTGCAGCGTGCCGAGCTTGTCCACGCGGTCGATTACGCGGGCGGGGTTGACGGTGGCCATCGCCACCACTTCCTCCAGGCCGAAACCGAGATTCAGGAACTTGCTCATGACCCAGGGCAGGTACGGCTTGCCGGGGGTGTTGCCGCTCACCGCATGGATGTCGCTGCTGATGGTGTCGGGCGCGAGGCCCTGCTGGATCGCGGGCGCCGCCACGGTGTAGTCGAAGCTGCCGCCACCGTGGCCGACATCGATGATCACGCCGCGGCGCTTGGCCGCGAGCGCCGCGTCCAGCAGCCGGCCGTCGCGCACGACGTTGTTGCCCAGGCCGCTGTAGGCGTGCGTGAGGATGTCGCCCGGGCGCAGCAGATCCAGCAGCGCGGGCAGCTCGCCCGGCGCATCGCCGATGTGGCACATGACGCGCGCCCCGCCGCCCGCGCGCTGCGCCGCGGCTATGGCGCGCTGGAGCGGCACCAGCCCGTTGCTCCCGACCACGTTCTTCGACACGCGCACTTTCACCCCCAGCACCAGGTCGCGATTCTCGGCCACGGTGCGAGCGGCCAGGTCCACGTCCGCGTAGTCGATATTGAGCGTCTCGCCCACCGGGAAGCCGGCGAGCCCGATGTTGGAGATGTGCAGAAAGGCGAAGATGCGGCTGCGCGCCTGCGCCACGATGAAGTGCCGCAGCGCCGAGAAGTTGTTGGCGCCGGCGTCGCCCGCGGAGACGTAGGTGGTGGTGGCGGTGTAGGGGACCAGCTCGTCGGCCGGCAAGCCGATGGCCGAGCCTTGCGGGTACACGTGGGCGTGCAGATCGACCAGGCCGGGCACCACCAGCAGGCCGCTCGCATCGAGCACCTGCGCCGCGCGTTCCGGCGTGATCGAAGGCTCCAGGGCAGCGATGCGTCCCCAGCGGATGCCCACGTCGCGCCGCGCGCGCAGGCTCTGGCTCGGGTCGATCACCTCGCCGCCGCGGATCAGCAGATCGAAGCGCTCGTCCGCGAGCGCGACGCCGCGCGCCAGCCAGGCGGCGCCCAGCCCAACGGCGCTTAGCCCAGCGGCGCCAGAAAGGAAGCGTCTGCGGCCGTTCGGCATGGATGTGTTCTCCCTTCACGTGATCAAGTCGAAATCGCCGCCCAGCACCTGATCGAGGCGTCCGGTACGCCAGCCGACCAGCGCATCGCGCACCAGCGGCGAGGGTTGCGCACGGTAGCGGCGCACGATGGCGGTGCCCGGCGGGCCGCCGGCGGCAAGGCAGGCCAGCGCCTGCGCCAGCTCACTCTGATGCAGGGGGCGCGGGTGCGCCGGTTGCGGCGCCACGCGCACGCGTGCGGTTTGCCGATCGAAGCCGCCCGCGCTGTCCGGCGTCTCGAACACGTGCAGGCCGGCTTCGCGCAGCAGCATGCCGTGCGCGCCGAACCCGGCGATTGCGAGCACGAACTGCGAGGCGTCGGTGCCGGCCAGCAGCGCCGCGCGCATGCGCCGTTTTCGCGCCCACTCGCGGTACATGCCGCACAGCGTCGCGGTCCACTCGCCGTCCGGCGCGGCACCGCGCGGATCGCCGGCCACGGCCTCGACGGCGACGAACACCTCCGGCCACAGGCCGCGATCGAGATCGGCCAGCGCATGCTCCAGCAGATACAGCTGCTGCGCCAGGTTGGACAGGATCGAAGGCGGCACCGCGGCGCGTCCCGAGCGCGGCGTGAGCCGCCGCATCAGCGACTGCGCGGTGGCCGCGCCGGCCTCGATGCTGTCGCGGTGCTCGATCTGGCCGAGCACCGCGTAGCGCTCCTCGCCGCCCCAGAAGCCCGGCCGGCTCATCTCGCGCAGCAAGCGCTGCTTCTCGGCGACCCAATGCTCGGATTGCAGGCGCGCCTCCACGCCCGCCAGCGCACCCTGCAGGAACTCGCGCTCGCGCGCGCTGCCGCCGGGCGCCAGGATGATGGGCGTATACGACAGGATGCCCGGCGCGGCCGCGTGCTCCGCGGGCTCGACCTCGGCCGCCGGCGCGTCGGGATCCACGAACTCGACCTGGATACCGCTGCCGTCGCCGCGCACGAACAGGAACTGGTCGCCCTGCGGGAAGCGGTGCTCGACGATGGTCATGGCGATCGGCGCCAGCACGTGCTGGTCGATGGCGCGCCGCAGCGGCCGCGCGCCCATGTCGCGGGTGAAACCGCGCTCGAGCAGGAACTCGATGGCCGAGTCCTCCCACTCCACCGCCCACTCGCGGTTGCGGAAGCCGCGCCGCTGCAGCATCGCCCCCAGCTTCTTGCGCAGGATGTCGCGCATCACCGCCTTGGTCAGCGGCCGGAACACCACCACGCGGTCGAGGCGGTTGACGAACTCGGGGCGGAAGGTGTTGCCGATGACGCGCAGCACCTGCGCTTCGCTGAACGCGCCGCCGGCGAGCGTGAAGCCGAGGCTGCCGCCCTGGTGCTCCACCGCGCCCAGGTTGGTGGTGAGAATGATGATGCTGTGGCGGAAGTCGGCCAGGTTGCCGTGCACGTCGGTCAGGCGCGCGTCGTCGAACACCTGCAGGAACACGTCCCACACGCGCGGATGCGCCTTCTCGAACTCGTCCAGCAGCACCACCGAGAACGGCTGCTTGCGGATGCGGTCCACCAGCGCGTTGGTGTCGGCGCCCTCGCCGCTCTCGCCGACGATGCGCGCGAGCGATTGCGGCTCCTGAAACTCGCTCATGTCCAGCCGGATCATGCGCTCGGCCGAGCCGAACAGATACTCGGCCAGCGTCTTCGCCACTTCGGTCTTGCCGGTTCCGGTGGGGCCGGCGAACAGGAACACGCCGATCGGCCGCTTCGGGTCGGTGAGTCCGGCTTTGAGCATCGCCACCCGATCCACCAGGCAGCGCACCGCCTCCGGCTGCCCCATGACGCGCTGCGCGAAGAAGGCCTGCAGCGCGGCCGCGTCCAGCCCCTCGCGCTCGTCAAGCACGCTGCGCGGCAGCCCGGTGAGCTGCGACAGCGTCAGCAGCAGGTCCTCGCGCGCCATCGCGCGTTGCCCGCCGGCCTGCGCCGCCAGCCGCCTGCTGGTGAGGCGCAGCAGGTCGATGGCATTGCCGGGCGGGACGCTGCTGGTGATGTAGTTGCGCGCCAGATCGAGGGCCTCGCGCTGCACCGGCGGCTCCACGTGCACGCCCGCGGGCGCCAGCTCCTCGCGTGCAACCGCCTCGGCCAGCGCCAGCGCCTCCTGCGCCGATGCGCTTTCCAGCACCAGGGTCTTGAACGCCGCGCGCAGGCGCGGCCGCTGCTGCACCACCTTCTCCAATGCCGCGGGCCGCACCTCGCCCACGATGCGCAGCCGTCCGGCTTCCACCGCCGGCTGCACCATGTCCAGGATGCCGATCGGGCTGAAGCGATGGCGTCCGCTGTAGTACAGCTCCTGGAATTGCGGGACGTACCACAGGACGCGCTTGCCGGCATCGAGGTGAGCGAGCAGCACGCGCACGCGCTGCTCCAGCTCGCCCATGTAGGTCTGGCCCGCCAGCACCTCGATCGCCGAGGCCTCGAACACCGTCCAACCCTGATGCGCGAGCCGCTTGGCCAGCGCGCGCATCAGCGTGGTCTTGCCTACGCCCGCCTCGCCCACCAGCAGCAACGAGGACGCCGGCGAACCGCACAGCGTGTCGACGGCGAGCTCCACCGCCATCTTGAGCGCGGGCGTGTCCACCACGTGGCGCGCCAGCTCCTCGTCGCCCCAGACGCGCCCGACGCCGCGCAGATAGCTGGTGTCGATGTGCTCCCGGCGCCAGCGGCCGAGCTCTTCACGCAGCTGCGCGGCGATCGGGTTGCTCAACGCCGCCAGCACTACATCCACGTCGTCGATGTCGTCCGGCGGGTGCTGCACCAAGGCGGCGCCCATGTCCGGTGTCTCGCCGGCCGCAAGGCGCGCCGCGATGAACTCGTCCAGAATCGGTGGCAGCAGTGGGTTGCTCGGCCACCACTCGCGCGCGGCCAGCAGCACCGGAGCGATGACCGGCCGGTCCGCGCGCGTCGCCAGGAAGCGCAAGACGTAGTAGCCGGTCCACAGGTTGGTCTGACGCAGGTAGGCGAGCAGGCGCGGGGTCGCCGCGGCGCTGTCCTCGCGCCGCGCGAGTGCGCACAGGGCGATGATGGCGATCTGCTGATTGGCGCCCAGGCAGTAGCCGACCAGTTGCTCGAGCGTGATGCCGGGACCGCGCAACAGCTCCATGCCGACCTGGAGATCGATGTTCGCCTCCAGGTCGCGCGGGTGCGCGCTTTCCTCGAAGGGGCGGCGCAGCGCCTCGGCCACCTGCGGCAGCAGCGGCGGCGCAGGCGCGGGCGCGTCGGGTTGCCGGCCCGTGGGCGCTTCCGTCGCGGGCGCCGCGGGCGACGCCCGCGCGGGGTGCGGCCGGCGCAGCCACCATCCGACCGCCACGAAGACGGCGACCAGGAGAAGCCCTAGGAGGAGCGCCTCCACGCGCGCGCCCGGATGCTAGTAGGGGTTGGCGATCGGCAGCTCTTCGGCCGGGAACAGCGAGATGATCTGCGGGCCCTTGGGGGTGAGCACCACTTCCTCCTCGATGCGCGCGGCGGAATAGCCGTCGGAGGCCGGGCAATAGGTTTCCACCGCGAACACCATGCCGGCCTTCAGCTCGATTGGCTCGCGATAGGAATTGAGCCGGCTGATCACCGGTCGCTCGTGCAGGCCCAGGCCCAGCCCGTGGCAGAAGTTCAACCCGAACGCGTCCATCTCGCTGGCGAAGCCGATTTCCTCGGCGCGCGGAAAGGCCTCGGCGATCTTGTCGCTCGACATGCCCGGCTTCAGGATCTCGATGGCGCGGTCCATCCATTCGCGCGCCTTCCGATACGCCGTGCGCTGCGCGTCGGTGGCGCGGCCCACGCTGAAGGTGCGGTAATAGCAGGTGCGGTAGCCCATGAACGACTGGATCACGTCGAAGAAGGCCTGGTCGCCGGGGCGGATCAACCGGTCGGTGAAGTTGTGCGGGTGCGGCGAGCAGCGCTCCCCGGAGATGGAGTTGATCGCCTCCACGCAGTCCGATCCCATCTCGTAGAGACGCGCCGTGGCCATGGCCACGATCTCGCTCTCCTTCACGCCGGGCTTGAGCGCCTCGGCGATGTCCTGGTATACGCCGTCCACCATCGCCGAGGCCATGTTGAGCAGCGTGATCTCGTCGATGCTCTTCACCTCGCGCGCCTGCAGCATCGCCTGCTGGCCGTCGCGCACTTCCAGCCCCAGGCGCTGCAACTCGAACAGCATCGGCGGCTCGACCACGTCCACACCGAGCGGCATGCCGCCTACGCCCTCCGCATCGAGCAACGCCTTGATCTCCTGCGCCGCCTCGCGGAACAGCGCGATGTCGGCGCCTACCGCGCCGCGCATGCCGAGCAGGCCGGCGCGGCAGTGGTCCGAGTGCAGCCAGGGGGCGTACAGGCGGTGATGCTTGGCCGCCGAACCGAAGTCCCAGATGTAGGGATCGCCGTTGCCGGTGAGCAGCGAGTAGCGCGTGAGCTTGTCGCGCGCCCATTCGCCGATCACCGTGCTGGTGGTGTAGCGGATGTTGGCCTGGTCGAAGCAGAGCAGGGCACCCAGGCCCGACATGGAGAGCGCCGCGCGCACGCGCGCCAGGCGGTATTCATGGAGGCGGCGGAAGTTGACGCGCTCCTCGAAGTCCACCTGTGTGTGGCCCGGCGCCTGGATCGGCCGGCCCCAGTTGTGGTGCGGATCGATCTCGTCCGGCCGTACGATCTTCGGCTCCTTCAGGCTGCGCGCCATGGGTCCCCCCTTTCGTTATAGTGCCGGCCCGCTCGCCGGGTGCGAGAATGTCGGGGAATTCTGTAACAGCGGGACGCCAGCGTAAAGGATGGGGCGCGGGCGTCTGCACCAAGGCTGTGCGCCGCGGCCCGTATTTTTGAGGATCGTTTGACACTAATGTCTGGCCTGTCCGCAAATGGCTACACTTGTCGCCGAATCCAACCGGGCGAAGCCAACACCAATTTGCGGCGGGCCAGCATCCGGCCGCTCGCTCCACCCCGCGGATTTGCAGGACTTTTCTGGAGTTTCCAGCCGGAAGGACGGCCGACGAAGGCGCTGTTGAACGAGTCGGCGGGCGATGCCAGCCCGCCGGTCGATGCCGCCGACAAGCAGGCCGTGTCCCGGGCGAAGTGAAGGCGATCGGAGGTTTAAGCGTGTATAGCCCCTGGACCAGTGAGCGGTGGATCTTTCGACCCGCCAGCGGATGGTTGCGCATCCGCCGCAACGAGGACTTGATCTCGCTCGTCTTGTGCGTGGCGGTGGTCTTCGTCGGCATCATGCTGATCGTGCAGATGCTGGATCAGTACAGCCGCGCCAAGACGATGGCCGCCTGGCCCACGGCGCTCGGCCGCATCATGTCTTCCGGCATCGAGCCGGTGGCCTCGGACGGCGAGCTGCGCTGGCGGCCGGCGGTGCGCTACATGTACGAGGTGCGCGGGCAGAGCGTGATCAGCACCGGCCTGTCGCTCGCCACCGCGCGCGACGACTACAGCGAGGCGCAGGCGCGCCAGATGGCGCTGCCCTATCCGCCGAACACCATGGTGGTCGTGTTCTACAACCCCGAGCACATCAGCGACGCAGTGCTCGATCACTCGCTACCGCGCTTCGCGTGGCTCAGCCTGTTCGCGGGACTGATCCTGGTGAGCGCCGGCGGCGCGCGCCTGCTGATGGCGCACCGCGTGTTCTGGCGCTGAGTTCTGGCGCTGGGCGGTTACGCAACACCCTCCCCGAACGCGAATCCCCTGCCCGGCGCCGCGTCGATGAGCGCGCGCGTATAGGCGTCGCGCGGCCGCTCGAACACCTCGGCCACCGGCCCCTGCTCGACCACGCGGCCGCTGCGCATGACCACCACGCGGTTGCAGATCTGCGCCGCCACGCGCAGATCGTGGGTGATGAACAGCAGCGTGAGCCGCAGGCGGCGCTGGATCTCGTCCAGCAGTTTCAGGATCTCGGCCTGCACCGAGACGTCCAGCGCGGACACCGCTTCGTCCGCGATCAGGATCTCGGGGTCCACCGCCAGAGCGCGTGCGATACAGATGCGTTGCCGCTGACCGCCGGAGAACTCGTGCGGATAGCGCTGCAGCGCGGCGGGCGAGAGCTTGACCAGCTCCATCAGCTCGCCCGCGCGTAGCCAGGCCCCCTTGCGGCCCGCGCCGAAGTTGAGCGGACCCTCGGCGACGGCGGCGCCCACCGTGCGGCGCGGATTGAGTGAGCGATAGGGATCCTGGAAGACGATCTGCACCTTGCGCCGGAAACGCCGTGCGGCGTCGCCGCGCAGGCGAACGACCCGTTCGCCGTCCAGCTCGATCTCGCCGCCGGTCGGTTCGATCAGGTGCGCGAGCAAGCGCGCGACCGTGGACTTGCCGGATCCGGACTCGCCCACGATGCCCAGCGTCTCGCCTCTCAGCAGATCGATCTCCACCGCATCGGCCGCGGTCACGCGCCGTCGCCTGCCGAACCAGCCGCCGGCGTCGAACACCTTGGTCAGCCCGCGCGTGCGCAATTGCACCCCCGTGCCGGCCGGCAGCGGCGCCTTGCGCGGCACCAGCGCAGGCACCGAGGCCAGCAGCATCCGGGTGTAGGGATGCCGCGGGCGGCTCAGCACCGCCTGCGCATCGCCGACTTCCACCAGCTCGCCCAGCTTTAGAACCGACACCCGGTCGGCGATCTCCGCCACCACCCCGAAGTCGTGCGTGATGAACAGCACGGCCGTGCCGGTCTCGCGCTGCAGCTCGCGCATCAGGCGCAGGATCTCGGCCTGCGTGGTGACGTCGAGCGCCGTGGTCGGCTCGTCCGCGATCAGCAGGCGCGGCTGCAGGATGAGCGCCATCGCGATCATGATGCGCTGGCGCTGGCCGCCGGAGAGCTGATGCGGATAGGCGGCATGGATAGCTGCGGGATCCGGCAGCTGCACGTGCTCCAGCATGCGCAGCACGCGCGCGTGCCGCTCGTCGTGCCGCAGCGCGGTGTGCTGGGCGAGCAGCTCGTCGATCTGCGCACCGCAGCGCATGACCGGGTTGAGGGCGGTCATCGGCTCCTGAAAGATCATCGCCATCTGCTCGCCGCGCAGCCGGCGCAGCCGCTCGCGCGTGGCGCGCAGCAGGTCCTCGTCGCCCAGCAGCACGCGGCCGGCGGTGGCGCGCACGTTGCCCGGCAGCAGACCCATCACGGTATGGGCGACGATCGATTTGCCCGAGCCGGACTCGCCCACCAGGCACATCAGCTCGCCTTCCTGCACTTCCAGGCTGACGCCGGTCACGGCATGCGTGCGATCGGCGCCGGGCGGCAGGCGCACGGTCAGGCCTTCAATGCGCAGGGCGGCTGCCGTCACGGCCGGTCTCCGCGTTTGGAGAAGCGCGGGTCCAGCGTGTCGCGCAGGCCGTCGCCCAGGACGTTCACCGCGAGCACGGTGAGCGCCAGGAACACGCCCGCGAACAGCACGTTGTGCGGGTACTGGGTGAACTGCAGCCGGCCCTCGGCCATGATGTTGCCCCAGGTGGGGACGTCAGTCGAAAGCCCCACGCCGAGGAAGCTCAGAATCGCCTCCACCAGGATGGCGAAGGCGCAGATGTAGGTGCCCTGCACGATCAGCGGCGCCACTGTGTTCGGCAGCACATGGCGGTACAGCAGTCGCAGCGTCGTCGTGCCCACCGACACCGCCGCCTCGACGTAGGGCTCCTCGCGGATCGACAGCACCAGCGCGCGCGTGAGCCGCACCACGCGCGGGATTTCCGGCACCGTGATGGCCAGGATCACGGTCGGCACCGATGGGCGCCACAGCGCCACCAGGGCGATCGCCAGGAGGATCCCGGGGATCGCCATCAGCCCGTCCATCACGCGCATCACCACCGCGTCCAGCCGCCGCAGGAAGCCGGCGGTCAGGCCGACGATCAGCCCGAAGAACAGGCTGAGCAGCGCCACGGCGATGCCCACCACCAGCGACACGCGGCCGCCGTACAGCACGCGGCTGTAGATGTCGCGCCCGTAGCTGTCGCTGCCCATCCAGAAGCGGTGCTCGAAGCTCTCCCCGGTGAGCGTCGCTACTTCGGCGCGTGCGCCCGGCAGCAGGTCGCGGTTCACCGGGTCGATCAGCGTCGGATCGACGGTGCCGAGCCAAGGCGCGAGCACCGACACCAGCGTGAGCAACACCAGCAGCGCCCCGCCGATGCGCACTGACCAGTTGCGCAGCAGCCGGCGCCAGGTGGCCGCGCGCGGCGCGGGGACTGCCGCTTCGGCTGCGAGCTCGGCGAGCGGTGTGTCCATCAGTAGCGGATGCGCGGATCGAGCGCCAAATAAGCGAGGTCGATCGCCAGGTTGACCAGCACGTAGGCCACCGAGAACAGCAGGATGACGCCCTGGATGGTGGGGAAGTCGCGCGCCAGCACGGCGTCCACGGTCAGCCGGCCCAGCCCCGGAATCGCATACACGCTCTCGGTCACCACCACGCCGCCGATCAGCAGCGCGAGGCCGATGCCGATCACGGTGACGATCGGCACCGCGGCGTTCGCCAGCGCGTGCCGGATCAGCACGCGGCGCTCGGGCAGCCCCTTGGCGCGCGCGGTGCGCACGAAATCCTCGGTGAGCGCCTCCGACACCGCAGCGCGTGTGACGCGGGCGATCAACGCGATGTAGATCACCGATAGCGTGAGGCTGGGCAGGATCAGATGGCGAATGAAGGGGCCGAAGCCCTCCGCCAGCCGCCGGTAGCCTTGCACCGGGAGCCAGCCGAGCTCGAGCGACACCAGCCAGATCAGCAGATAGGCCAGCACGAACACCGGGATCGAAAAGCCCAGCGTGGAGAAGCCCATCAGCGCGCGGTCCAGCCAGCCGCCGTGACGCCAGGCGGCGAGCACGCCCAGCGGTACCGCCACCGCCACCGCCAGCACGATGGTGCACAACGCCAGCGCGACGGTGGGCTCGAGGCGCTGCGCGATCAGCTCCGCCACGCTCTTGCGGAAGAAGAACGACTCGCCGAGGTCGCCCTGCAGCGCGTTGCCGAACCAGATGCCGAACTGCACCACCAGCGGGCGGTTCAGCCCCAGGCTCTCGCGGATGTGCTCGATCTGCTCGGTGGTAGCTATGTCACCGGCGATCACCGCCGCCGGATCGCCCGGCGTCAGGCGCAGCAGCAGGAATACCACCACCGCCACCACCAGCAGGACGGGGATGGTGGCGAGCAGGCGGTGGAGGAGGAACTTGAACATCGGACCCGCGGCAATGGTCAGGCCTGTTCGATGTTCCAGAACACCAGAAAATACCCGGTGACGAACCCGGTCACGTTCTTGCGGGCAGCGAGCGGAATCTGGAACTCGCCGATCGGCACGTGCGTGACGATTTCCATGGCGCGGGCCTGGATCTGCTCGGCGATGGACTTGCGCACGGCATCGTCGCCGGTGCGTGCGAAGGCGTCGCGCAGCTTCTCCAGCTCGGCGTCGCAGGGCCAGCCGAACCAGGCCTTGTCGCAGCCGGCATTCAACGCGTTCATGGCGATCGGATTCAATCCGTCCACCGAGGCCCAGAACGTGATGAAGATGTTCCAGCCGCCTCTTGCCGGCGGATCCTTCTTGGCGCGGCGCGACACCAGCGTCTGCCAGTCCATGGCCTGCATGTCCACCTTGAAGCCGGCCTGGCGCAGAAGCTGCGTGGCGACGACGGGAAACTTCGCGGCAGGCGCCACGTCGGCGGGCTGCATCAGCACGATCGGCGTGCCGTCGTAGCCGGACTCCTTGAGCAGAGCCTGCGCGCGCTTCATATCGGGCTTGGCGATCAGGTCCATGCCCTTGGACGTCTCGTAACGCGTCTTGCACGGATAGACGGAAAAACAGGTCCGGTACATCTCGGGAATGCCGATCTGGGTGCGCAGGAAAGCGGGCTGGTTCAGCGCCGCCATCGCCGCCCGCCGGACCTTGGGGTTGTCGAACGGCGGCTGCAGATGGTTGAAGCGCAGCATCGCCGCGTAGCCCAGGGGATTGGGCTCGACGATCCGAATGTTCGGATCGGCTTTGAACGCCGCGTACGACTCGTGCGCCGGGTACTCGATGACGTCGATCTCGCCCGCGGCCAGGGCGTTGGCCTGGGTCTGCGGGTCCTTGATGATGACCCACTCGACCCGGTCCACCTTGACCACCTTGCCGCCGGCCGTGCCGCTCGCGGCCTCGCGGCGCGGGCGGTAGCGCGTGTTCTTCCGGTACACCACCCGCTCGCCCGGCTTCCATTCGTCCTTGCTGAACACGAACGGCCCCGAGCCGGTGTAGTCGTCGATCTGCTTGTCGGCCGGCGTGTCGGCCACGCGCTTGGGCAGGATGAACGGCACGTACGAGCTGGGCTTGCCCAGCGACTCAAGCACCAGGCCGTATGGTTCCGTGAGCTTCAGGCGGAAGGTGCGCGCGTCGACCGCTTCCAGCGCCTGCGTGTAGCGCATCAGCATCTCGCCCATGCTGTCGCGCTTGGCCCAGCGCGTGAGCGAAGCGACTACGTCGGCGCTGGTGACCGGCCTGCCGTCGTGGAATTCAAGCCCCTCGCGGAGCGTGAAGGTCCAGGTCTTGCGGTCCTTGCTCACCTCGTGCCGCTCCACCATCTGCGGCCGGATCTGGTTCGTGGCGTCCATCCCGTAGAGCGTGTCGTAGATCATGTAGCCGTGATTGCGCGTGATATAGGCCGTGGTCCAGCCGGGATCGAGGATGGTGAGGTTCGAGTGCGGCGTGACGCGCAGCACCTTCTCGCCGCGCGCCTGCATGGGCAGCACGGCGCACAGGGCGGCGAGCATGACGGCGGCCAGCCGGGACCAGTGTTTCATCGTGTCCTCCTCGAAGTATTTCGTGCGCTCGCGGGTCGAAACCCCGCTACCCTTGCGGGAGAGGGGCAGGGGTGAGAGGTAGCTCCAGTCTAGCCGCGCCGCCGGCGTAGCGCCCGCAAATCCTCCAGCTCCCATGGCCGGATCGCCAGCAGCAGGCTTGCCGGGCGGCGCTCGCCCAGCGGCAGGTGCGCGTCGGCGTGGTGCAGGTCGGCGAACTCGTTGGCGATGCGGCGCAACCGCGCGATCACCGCCTCGCTGGAAGCCTTCGACAGCATGCCGTTGACCAGCAGCATGGTCTCGCTCGGGCGATCGAAGCTCGAGGCGAAATACTCGCGCTGCGCGCGTGCCTTGAAGTACTGCTGGATCGGCCCGTTCGGCAACCAGGTGAAGGCGCGCGTGACGCGCAGCTTGATGCGGTTGTTGGGCAGCAGCTCCAGGAACTTGATGCGGTCGAGCTTGAGCAGCAGGCCGATGCACTCGGTCTTGCTGAGCGCATAGGTCTGCACCATCTGCTCGAGCGTCATATGGCTGAGCGCGCACAGCGCCACCGCCAGCAGCTTGGGGTCGGCCATGATGGTGCGCTCCTGCTCCGGGGTGAGCTGCGAGACCTCCTCCTTGCCGCCGTCCACGGCCCGCGCCAGCTCGCCGATGCTGGTGCGGGCCAGCTCGCAGATCTGCTCGAAGCGCTCCAGCGTGAAGCTGCCGGTGGCGAACAGGCGCTTGACGCTGGGCTCGCTCAGCCGCAGCGCCTGCGCCACCTGGGCGTAAGTGATGGCGCGTGCCTTGAGAGTGCGCTTGAGCGCCTCCACCATGGCGTCGGTCTGCTGCATGCGGCCTCCCCCCTTGGAAGTATCGCCATTTGATACCGGACGGTGAGCCGGCGGCAACCCCCAGTGAAGCGCTTCACACCGGCCGGAACGGCGCGCACGATGGTCTCAACGCGGGCGGCAAACGCCCCATCACACAAGAACCGACAGGGAGGAGATCCAGATGAGAACCGATACGCTCTCCGGCGCCTACGCCACCAAGCTCGGCCGTCCTGCGCAGCCGGCCCTCCGCCCGGTGTCCTCATTGCCCCTCCGTCAGCGGCCGCTGGCGCCCGCGCGCGTCACCGAGCCGCCGCTCCCCGATTCCGAGGCGCTGCTCATCGCCCTGCGCCGCAGCCTCGCCTCCTGCCGGGACACGACGCAGCTTCGGATGCTAGCTGCGTTCGAAGGGCCGCGCCGCATCGACCGCTGAAGCGTTCGCACCCCCCTCTCCCGCAAGGGAGGGGGATCTTCGCTCACAGAATCCGATACTTCGCGAACACCTCCGCCAGGCGCCGCCCCTGCTCCAGCTCGCCCCGCGTGTCGTCCTCCCCGCGCACCTTCTCCTGCGCGCGCGCGATCACCTCGGCGGCCCGCTCCTGCGGGATGATCGCCACGCCGTCGACGTCTCCGAACACGATGTCGCCGCTACGCACGTGGACGCCGCCGCAGTCGACCGGGATGTCCCGCTCCATCATGCGCGCGCGTCCCTTGGTGTCGAGCGGCCCGATGCCGCCGTGGAACACCGGGAAACCCATCTCCCGGATCTGCCGCACGTCGCGCACCAGCCCATCGGTCACGCACCCGGCGGCGCCGCGCGCCCGCGATGCCGTGGACAGCAGCTCGCCCCACGGGGCGATGCGATCGGTCGGTCCGCCGCAGGCCAGCACCGCGACGTCCCCCGGCTTCAGATCGTCGACCAGTGCGATCTCCACCTCGTAGGGGTTCTCGCCCTCGCGCACCTGGTACACCGGCATGTACAGGCCGGTTCGCGCGCGCCCCACCAGCACCAGCGACTCGTCCAGCGGCCGCACGAATGGCCGCATCGCTCGGTCGCGCAAGCCCAAGCTGTCCATCACGTCGGACAGAACCGCCGCGCTCAGGGTGCGCAGCGAGGCCAGATCGATCTGTTGCATGATTTCCTCCTCATCGTTCTCCCCGGATTGCGCTGTGCCGCATCGGGCTACGCGCCGCGCGCCAGCTTTTCCAGCGTCTCGCCCGTCACCCGGAACATGGTCCAGTCCTCCAGCGGCACGGCGCCGAGCGCGCGATAGAACTCCCAGGCCGGCGTATTCCAGTCCAGCGCCGCCCACTCGAAGCGGCCGCAGCCGCGTTCGTGTGCGATGCGCGCGACGTGCAGCAGCAGCGCCTTGCCGTAGCCGCGGCGCCGGTGCTCCGGCTTGACGAACAGGTCTTCCAGCCACAGACCCTTGCGCCCCAGGAACGTCGAGAAGTTGTGCAAGTACACGGCGAACCCGACCGCTGTCTCCCCATCGAAAGCGAGCACCGCCTCCGCGCCCGAGTGTTCTCCGAACAGCGCCTCGCGTACCCCGTCCTCGGTGGCGCTCACCAGGTGGCTCAGGCGCTCGTACTCGGCCAGCCCGCGCACCAGGTCGAGGAGCACGGCGACGTCGCCGGCCGTCGCGGACCGGATGCGAAATGCGTTCGCCATAACGATCAATCCGGGGCGACCGATCCGGGGCGGTCAATCCGGCAGCGCGAAGGCGATCACCGCCTCGCCCTGCTTGAAGCCGAAGATGGCGTTGCCCCCGGCGGCGACCGCGACGTACTGCTTGCCGCCGACCTGGTAGGTGACCGGCGGCGCATTCACGCCCGCACCGCAGTGGAACTGCCAGAGGCGCTCGCCGGTGCGCGTGTGGAATGCGCTGAAGTTGCCGCTGCCCTCGCCGGTGAACACGACGTCGCCGGCGGTGGCGAGCACCCCGCCCAGCAGCGGGTCCGGGGTCTTCACCTGCCAGCGGATCTTGCCGCGATCGCGCGTGTCGATCGCGCTCAGCGTGCCCCAGCGCGGTCCGTCCACCGGCTCCAGCGCCGTGTAGCGCAGCGCCGGCTTGTCGGCGGTCGCGGGAATCTCGCGTACGGTGTAGCGGATCGGCATGTGCAGCGCTGGCACGTACACCAGGCCGGTGCGCGCATCGTAGGACAACGGCGACCAGTTGGCGCCCCCGCCGCCGCCCGGAGCGATCACCACGCCTTCGGCGGTGGGCCGCTTGAACAGATTCGACTGCGGCACGAACGCCTCGGACTTGTACAGCAACCGGCCGTTGCGCCGATCCAGCACGTACAGCCAGCCGGTCTTGCCGGCCTGCGCCACCGCCGGGACGCTGGCGCCCTCGTGCTGCACGTCGATCAGCAGCGGCGGGCTGGCGACGTCGTAGCCCCACATGTCGTGCGGCACTTGCTGGTAGTACCAGCGCAGCGCGCCGGTCTCCACGTCCAGCGCCACCAGCGACACGGTGTAGAGGTTGTCGCCCGGGCGGGTGACGTCGTCCATCTGCGGTGAAGGATTGCCGATGCCGAGGAACACCAGGCCGAGCTGCGGATCGACTGCCGGAGTGGTCCAGGCCGAGCCGCCGCCGCGCTTCCACGCGTCCCGGTGCTGCGCGAGCGCGGCCTTCTCCTGCTGGATGTCGCGGTCGAGCGCGGCGCCGTCCGGCGTCGTCGTGCGGAACTCGCCTTCCCATCCGCTCGCGCGCGTCGAATCGAACTGCCACAGCCGGCGGCCGGTACGTGCGTCGAACGCTGCATAGAAGCCGGCGCGCTGGCTCTGGCCGGCGATGCCGACCACCGCGCCGAGCGGTGCGCCGGGTCGATCCGAGTCGAGGTGCAGGCCGTAACCCACGCCGGTGATGCCGATGATCACCTTGCCGCGGAAGACCAGCGGCGCCATGCTGGCGCCCACCCCGGTGGAGCCGGTCACTCGCGCCTTGCGCAGCGGGTCGTCGGCGGCGAGCTGTTCGGTGCGCTCGGTCTCGCCGGTCGTGTCCTCGACCAGCGGCACGTCCCATACCGGCGTGCCGGTCTTCTGGTCGAGCGCGACGAGGCGCGCATCGACCGTGCCGAGGAACACCTTGCCGTAGGCCACCGCGACCCCGCGGTTGCCCGGACCGCAGCACATCTTGTCGGTGCGGCGCTTGTGCTGGTAGCGCCACAGCTCCTTGCCGCTCGCCGCGTCCAGCGCGACCACGTGATTGAACGGCAGCGACAGGTACATCACCCCGTCCACCACGATCGGCGTGGCCTGGAAGGTGGCGTTCACGCCGCCCTGGAAGATCCACGCCGGCCGCAGGCGCCGGACGTTGCCGGCCTGGATCTGGGCGAGCGGCGAGAAGCGCTGGTTGCTGTAGTCGCGGCCGTAGGTGAGCCAGCTGTCGCGATCCGCGGCGGCGCCCAGCAGGCGCTCGTCGTCCACCGTACCCTGCGCATGGGCCGCGAACGCTGCCAGCAACGCGACAGCCGCCATCAGGCGTCGAATCATCTCTTCTCCCCCCTGGTTGGACGGGCGCGGCGCCCGGGACGCGCCATTGTCGCAGACCGCGGCGCGCGCGCGCGAGTGGCCTTCGGCACCAGCGGTCGCTCGACATCGCTGCGCGCCGCCTCGATCAGCCATTGCACGAAGCGCGAGACCTCGCGGCGGCCGCGCGCGAAGTCGGCCTGGATCACGAAGTAGGCGCGATCGATCGGCGCACGCGTGGCGAAGGGCGCGATCAGCCCGCCCTCGCGCAGCAGATCGTGGATCAGCGGCAGCCTGCCCAGCGCCACGCCATGTCCGGCGAGCGCGGCGCGGATGACCTGCTCGAAATAGTTGAAGCTGACTGCGCCCGCGGGCTTCAGACCGTGCTCGCCCACCGCATCGAACCAGTGGCCCCAGGACAGCCACGGGGAAGGGTTGTCCCGGTCCTCCATGTGCAGCAGCACGTAATGCGCGAGGTCCCCGGGGTTGCGCAGCGGTTTGCCGGTACGCGCGATCAACGCCGGCGAGCACACCGGCACCAGCTCCTCGTCGAACAGCCGCACCGAACCCTTGGGCGCTAGATGCGCAGGCAGGTAGCGCACCGAGGCGTCGATGCGCTCGCGGTCCAGGTTGAGCACGCGGTCGTTGGCGGAGATGTGCACATCGACCTCGGGGCAGGCGCGGCGGAACTCGCCCAGCCGCGGGATCAGCCACAGCGAGCAGAACGCCATGGTCGAGGTGAGCGTGACCCGCTGCCCGTCGGCGCGCGGGGAAAGGCTGTCGATCGCGTCCCGCATCTCGCGCAGCGCGGCATGCACGCTCCGGTACAGGCGATCGCCCTCGTGCGTGAGCGCGAGCCCGCGGCGCTGGCGCACGAACAGCCGTACCCCCAGGCGCTCCTCCAGCGTCTGCACCTGGCGGCTCACCGCGGACTGCGTGAGGTACAGCTCGTCGGCCGCACGCGTGAAGTTCAGGTGCCGCGCCGCCGACTCGAACCCCTTCAGCAGGTCCAGCGAGGGCACCGGCCGGGGCTTGTCAGCCATTCCCAAGACTCATATCTCGCATTCTGAAATCTCGCTGGTGCATCTTCAGCTCGCCGAGCAGAATCGTCCTCGTAATGATCCTGACGAATGCCTGGCCGGTCAAGCGGACGACCCGCGGGCGATGGAGAACGGCATGCACATCGAGCTCGAGAATTCCACCCTGACTCTGGTGCGCGACGGCCTGATCGCGCTGCGCGACGCGCAGGGTACGCACGTCGCCTGCCTGACCGGCGCGCTGTGGATCACCGAAGACCACGAGCACGGCGACATCATCCTGGAAGCGGGCCAGAGTTTTACGGTAAGGCGTCCGGGCCTGACCCTGGTGATGGCGCTGCAGCCGGCGTCGCTGCGGCTGAGCGAGCAGCGCGATGCGCTGGTGCAACGGCTCGCGACCCGGCTGTCGAGCTGGCTGCCGGCGACCGCGCGAGTGGCATTGGGCTGAAGCACGGGCGAGGTTTCCGTCGGCCCCTATGGGGCGAGCTTGGCTCGGCCACGCGGGACGCGGTCGAGTCCTCCCGGGCGTAGCGCCGCCCTCTGGTAGACTGGCGCACTCCTTCCAGGTGCGCCAGCCCGAATGAATCGAGCGGTCTTCCCGATGATCGTGCTGCTGCTCGCGTCGGGATGTTCGCGCGAGCAAGCGCCTGCCCCCGTCGCCGCGCCGGCCCCGGCCGCGGTGTCCACAACTCCCATGACGCAGGAGGAAGCCCGCAGGCGCGCCCAGGACATCGAGTCGCGGCGCGCCGCGTGGCGCTCGGCGCCGGGCAGGCTCCAGCTGGGCGACGCGTCGTCGCAGTTCGTCGCCGTGTACGACGCCGGCGTGCTGCGCATGATCGAGGAGCGCTCGGAGTTCGGCGACTACGGCAGCGGCACGGCGCGCTACTACCTCGACACCACCGGGACGCTGTTTCTCTACGACGCACGCGACGAGCGCGCCGTCACCGGCGCCGCGGGCGCCGGCGCGCGCGAGATCACCGAGCTGTCGATGGTGTTCGAGTCCGACGGACGCATGGTCGCTTCGCGCAAGGCGGTGGACGGCCGCGTGCAGCCGGTGCAGGCGGAGGAGATCGATGCCGCCGTGAGCCATCTGCAGGTGCTGCGCCAGGCCGCGCGCACTCCTTGACTCCCGGCCCGCTCTGCTAGACTCGCATCATCGGGAGCCCATGATCGGGAGCCCATGATCGGAGCAGTGCGCAAGGGCGGGCATGATGTTGAAGGGCAGGTCGGCGGTGGTCACCGGCTCCACCAGCGGCATCGGCATGGGGATCGCGCGGGCGCTGGCCGCGCAGGGCGCCAACGTGATGATCAACGGCTTCGGCGACGCCGCCGCGATCCGCGATCTGCGGCTCGAGCTCGAGCGGGCGCACGGCGTCAAGGCGATCCACTCGGGCGCGGACCTGACCAGCCCGCCGCAGATCCACACCATGATCGCCGAGGCCGAGCAGATTTTCGGCGCGGTGGATATCGTGGTGAACAACGCCGGCATTCAGCACGTGGCGCCGGTGGACGAGTTCCCCCCGGAGAAATGGGACGCGATCATCGCGGTCAACCTGAGCGCTGCGTTTCACGCCATTCGTGCGGCGCTGCCCGGCATGAAGCGCCGCGGCTGGGGGCGGGTGATCAACATCGCCTCGGCGCACGGGCTGGTCGCATCGCCGTTCAAGTCGGCTTACATCGCGGCCAAGCATGGCCTAGTCGGCCTCACCAAGACGGTGGCGCTGGAGACGGCGAGGCAGGGCATCACCTGCAACGCCATATGCCCCGGCTACGTGCTCACGCCGCTGGTGGACAAGCAGATCGACGACCAGGCTAAAGTGCACGGCATCCCGCGCGCGCAAGTGATCGACCAGGTGATTTTGGAGCGCCAGCCGAACAAGGCGTTCGTGCAGGTCGACGAGGTGGCAGCGCTCACCGTGTTCCTGTGCAGCGATGCGGCGGCCTCTATCACCGGCGCGCCGATCTCGATCGACGGGGGCTGGGTGGCGCAATAGCGGCGCAAGGAGGGACGCAGACATGAACAGCATCACGGTGACGGCCAACGGACCGTACGAATGCCGCGGCAGCTTCGAGATCTGCGACGCCGCGGGTAATCTGCTCGCCAGCGAGACCGAAGCCTGGCTGTGCCGCTGCGGCCAGTCGCAGAACAAGCCTTACTGCGATGGAAGCCACGAGACGACGGGGTTCCAGAGCGCCGCTTTCGGCACGGCCACGGCAGCGCCGCCGCCCGACGACTCGGCCCCGCTGCGGATACGGCTGCGCCACGACGGGCCGTTGCGCCTGGACGGGCCGTGCGAAGTGCGCGCCCCCGACGGTGCGGCGCTATACCACGGCAACGAGACCGCGCTGTGCCGCTGCGGCGCGTCGGGCAAGAAGCCGTTCTGCGACGGGACGCATCGCCAGATCGGGTTCAAGACCGGGTAGCCCGGTACTTCTGCGGACCGCTGCGCGTTGGGCGGCCCCCGACGGGTAGCCGCCGTCGGTCGCGTCAGTCCGTGTGTTTGTTCAGGAACGCAAGCGTCTTCTCGTTGAACGCGGGCACGTTCTCGTACAGCGGCGCGTGCGAGCAATCCTCGAAGACATGCAGCTCCGAACCCTTGATCCCGTTCTTCAGTCGGTCGGCGAACCGGGTGGAGGTGACGAGGTCGTGCCGCCCGAAGGTGATCTGCGTCGGGGCGCGGATCTGGGCGAGTTGCGCCTCGGCGTCGTGGTTGATCACCGCATCGGACTCCTGGATGAACGCATCGATCGGCTGCTTGGGACGGCCGCGCACGAAATCCGACAGAGCCTGGATGTAATCCGGTTTCTGTGCATACAGCTCGGGCGTGAAGCACCACGGGAAGATGCCTTGGATCACCATCTCCTGCACGCTGTTCATCGCCCTAGCCATCACCTGCCAGCCCTGCACGACCGTCTTGAGATACGCATCGCTCTTCGGCCAGCCGCTGTGCAGCGAGAGCGACTTCACCCGGGCCGGATGCTTCGCCGCCAGCCAGATGCCGACCGCCGCCCCCAGCGACAGCCCGGAGACGTGCGCCTTCTCTATTCCGATGGCCTGCATCAGCGCGGCCACGTCGTCGGCGAACATCTCCGTCGAGTAGACGCCGCTCGGCTTGTCCGACTCCCCGGTCCCGCGCAGGTCGACCGAGATGCAGGTAAAGCGCTTCGAATAGTCGGCGACCTGGAACGCGTAGCAGGCGTAATCGGCTGCGAGGTAAGGAATGAGCACCAGCGGCTCGCCGCTGCCCTGCTGGTCGTAGTTCAACGTGACATTGCCGGCTCGAACTTTGGGCATGGTCTCCTCCGGATCGAGAGTTGCGCCGACCGTGGCGCACCGACGCCCGCCGTCCGGTCACGCCGCGCGCCGCGGTTTCGACCAGCATACGCCCGTTGTGCTGTTGGTGTAGATTGCAGGACCGTGGATCCGGGGAGGCCGAGATGCTCGTCTGCCAGATCAGCGATCTGCATGTCCGCGCTCCGGGATTGATCTCCCACGGCGTAGTGGATTGCGCGGCCATGCTCGCACGCTGCGTGGCCGAGGTGCTGCGCTTGGCGCAGCGCCCCGATGTGCTGGTGGTCACCGGCGATCTCACCGACGCGGGACGTCCGGAGGAGTACGCGCATCTCAGGCGGCTGCTCGCGCCGCTGCCGATGCCGGTGTACCTGCTGCCCGGCAACCACGACGACCGCGAGCGGTTGCGCGCCGCTTTCGCCGACCACGCCTATCTACGCCAGTGGTCGCCGTACGTGCAGTACGCGATCGAGGACTGGCCGCTGCGCCTGGTGGCGCTAGACACCGTGATCCCGGGCGAGCCGGAAGGGCGCCTGTGCGCCGAGCGCCTCGCCTGGCTCGAGCGCACGCTCGCCGCGGCGCCGCAGAAGCCGACGCTGCTGCTCATGCACCATCCGCCTTTCACGACCTTGATCGGTCACATGGACGGCATGGGGCTCGAGGATCCTCGCCCGCTGGAGAGCGTCGTGCGCAAGAACCCGCAGATAGAAAGGGTGCTCTGCGGGCACCTGCACCGGCCGATCCAGGCGCGCTTCGGCGGCACCATCGCCTCCACCTGCCCCAGCCCCGCGCACCAGGTCGCGCTCGACCTCACACCCGAGGCCGACGCGCACTTCATGATGGAACCGCCGGCATTTCACCTGCACGCTTGGCGCCCGGACACCGGCGTTATCACGCACACCGCCTACATAGGCGAGTTCGCCGGCCCTTATCCCTTCGAGGGTTAGCAGCCGGATGCGCGAGCGTCCAGCCGCCGGCCTTCAGCTCTTCCCTTTGGTCAGCGTGAAGGACTGAACCGCCCGCTCGAAGTCCGGATAGTAGCGGTCGAAGTAGTACAGCTTCGGCGCTCGATAGGTCACGCGGTACATCGACGATTCGTCCGCCACACCGTAGACCACCTCGTTGAACTCCAGGCCGCGCGCGTTGTTGTAGGCCACCTTGACGCGGAACCCCTCCTTGCCGGACAGCGCGGCCGGCTCGTTTTCCAGCACCGTCAGCGCGGCGGTGAGCTCGCCGCGCAACTTGAGCTCGGCGATCTCGAGCTCCGCCAGCTCCGAAGGCAGCATGCCCGTAGTGGCGACCTTCTTGGTGCGCGGAAAGGCCTCCTTCAGCGGCCGGCGCACCAGTGCGATGGTCTGCAGCAGGAAGCCGTCGCGGCTGGCGATCAGGTTCTTTTCCGCGGTGTACTGGCGGATCCAGCCTGTGGGGAGCTCCACCGCATAAGACTTGTCGAGCGCCTCGATGCGTGGCGTTTCAACACGCGCCGGCGTCGGAGCGCAGCCGGACGCCACGAGGCAGGCCAGCACGACGAGCGATCTCCTCACCGCGATTCTCCCTGTTGCTTCGCGGCACGCAGATAGCTCTCCACGTACTTGCGGTCCTTGGCTTCCGGGGCTAGAGCGAGGTAGCGCTCGAAGCTCGTCGCGGCTTCGCCATGCCGGTTGGTCTTCAGCAGCACCATGCCGAGCGCACGGTGGCTGGGCGCGAAGTCGGCGGCGGCCTCGATAGCCCTGCGGTATGCGGCCTCCGCCCTGTAGAGGTCGCCTGGCTGGCCGCGCAGCCGGTAGGCTTCGCCGAGATAGTAGGGCGCATGCGGCGGCAGCTCGGCCGCGTGCTGCGCGTCCTCCAGCATCAGCAGGGCCTGCTTGGCCCGCCCCATGGACAGCATGTTCTCCAGGTTGTCGAGCCGCGCCTGTTGCACCGTGCGCGCATAGGCGGCGCGATCGTTGCCGTCGCCGCCGCCCACCGCCCGGGACGAAAGCCGGGTCATGTTGTCGATGCGATCCTTGAGCTTGGGGTGGGTCGCAAAGAAGTAGGGTTCCTGGATCTCCTCGCTCTGCACTTCGCGCAGCAGGTGCTCGAACACGCGCGGCGCCTCGCGCACGTCGTAGGCGGCCTGCAGCAGGCGCTGAAAACCGACCTGATCGGCCTCGGTCTCCAGCTCCCGCGAGAAGCCGAACATCGAGGTCGCGGCGATCAGCTGCGGCAGGACCGGCACCCCGAGCATGCCGCCGAAGGTCGCCAGCGCCGCGCTGTCTTTCAGGCTTTGCTGCCCGAGATAACCGTGGCGATGCGTGAAGTGCGTGCCCTCGTGCGCCAGCACCGTGGCGAGCTGGGCCTCGTTCTGGAAGCGCGCGAGCAAGCCGATGTTCACGTAGATGTGGCCGTCGGCCACCGCGAATGCGTTGAGCTGGGGGGACTTGAGCAGCGTCACGCGGATCACACCCCGAAACTCCGGGAACAGGCGGTCCATCACGCCCTGCACATAGGCGGCGAGCGGCGCGTCCGCATAGGCGACATTGCCGCGCTCCATGATGTGGTTCAGCTCGTCGGCCTGGCTCCAGACCCGGCGCTCCGCCTCGCTGGCCGGAGCCGCGGTGCTGCCGCTGGTGAACGGCGCAACGCGCGTGGCCGCGACGGCAACGCCCACGATTAGCGCGGCGGCAGCAGGCAGCGCAAGGCGGCGCCAGCCGATCAAGCTTCAGCCTCCGCGCGCCGCCGGCTGCGCCGGGGCCAGGCCAGGATAGGTGCGAAACAGCGCTTCGAGCATCCTGCGGATATCGGGCGCGTTGCGGAAGTCGGTCGCCTGGCTGCGTTCGGTGCCGAGCCACAGCAGGTCGCCGGTGCGCATGTCGACGACGCCCACCGAGATGAAGGAGACTCCGCCCTGCGGGGCGGCCGCGACCCCGGCAAGGGCCCCCAACACCACGCCCATGACCAGCGCTGCGCGACGGCCGGCGGTGGAGATGTAGTCGCTGCCGATCACGATCATCGCCGCATCGATCCCGGTGCCGTCGGCGAGCGGTTTCAGGCCCGGGCCGAGCGTGTAATCGAACGACTTGGCGCGCTCCTGCCAGACCGCGACCTGCGACTGGCCCGCGAAGTAGGCGCTGCCCGCGACCACCTCGTACAGCGCGATGTGCTGTTCCAGCTGTGCGCGCTGGACGTCGGTAAGCTGCGGACTGTCGAGGATCTCGAACGCGCCGCTGCTGGCGGACAGCTCACGGATGTACCTATCGGCGTGTTCCGACGCGGTCTGGGTCCAGGCGTCGACCTTCTCCACCACTCCTCCGGTGGAGATCTCGTGCATCTGCACCTCGACCGGCAGCAGCAGAACCTTGCGCGGAAGCGTCCGCTCCGCCGCGTCGGACAGGCTTCGATGCACGGCGCTGGTGCCGCCGGCGCACCCGGCGAGGATCAGCGCCGCGGCAGCAACCAGCAGGAAGCGTGAAGCGAGGCGCATGAGAGTATGCGACCGGATTGCACTCAGTTTACCGCAGCTGCGCTTCGCCCTTGTCCGGCTGCCAGCGCCCGAACGGCCGGTACCGCATGTACAAGGCGAGCGATCCGTCGTCGAGCACCTCGTAGAATCGGCGATCGCGCAAGCTGTCCAAGTAGAGCCCCCCGCACTTGCAGCGCACCAGCTTGCCCTGCATGCTGTCCTGCAGCCGCTTGTGCTCGCCGGTCGCCTCGGCGTCGAGGTACAGGTAGGCATAATCCAAGTCGCGACAGCGACCCATCCGGCAGCGAGGGAACGTTGGCCGGTACCGCATACAAAAATAGAGGAGCGTAAACAGCGCGATCATCGCAGCGACCCACGACGCATAGGCGACGGCTGCACCGAGCAAGGCTCCGCCGATCGCCGCCCATGCGCCCTTGGCGATCCCGGCGCTGAAGCCGAGAACCAGCCCGAGCACGATGCCGCAGATGGCGACGAATTCGAAGAGATTCATCCGTGCCGCAGCGCGAGCCGTGCGTCCCCGCCCTCACCGGTCGAGCAGGTGAGATGCGAAGTCACATCCTGCCGCTGCGCTTGACATCGAGGTACTGGTTCACCAGCGACACCGCCAGCTTCTGCGGCGGCACATCCAGGCACACCACGTTGCCGAGCTTGAGGCGCTGGAACGCCTGGTCGCGCTGCGCGCGGTGCTCCACCGCGGCGGCATGCGTGAGCGCGCTCTCGAAGTCGCGCACCGGCTGCAGCACCGCGTCGTCCAGCGCCTTCTCGCGCAGGCTGGCGAACAGCACCAAGTGGTGGCGCTGCAGCAGGCGCAGCGCTGGCACCAGGGTGTCGTCGTCCTCGTCGCGCAGGTTGGAGATGATCACCACCAGCGCGCGCTTGCGCACGCGCTTGCTCAGCGCGACGGCCGCCCGATAGTAGTCGCTGGTGAGCAGGCCGGGCTGCAGGTCGTACACCGTATTGAGGATGCGGTTCACCATCTCGCGCGAGCGTTGCGGGGCGACGAAGCGGTCCTCGCCGCTCATCGTCATCAACCCCACGGAATCGCCCTGGCGCAGCCCGACGTAGGCGAGCAGCAGGGTGGCGTCCAGAGCGTGGTCGAAGTGCGAGCACTCGTCGTCCCGCGCGCGCATGCGCCGGCCGCAATCGACCAGGAACACGATCTGCTGATCGCGCTCGTCCTGGTAGTCGCGCGAGATCAGCTTGTTCAGCCGCTGGGTCGCCTTCCAATCGATCTTGCGCAGGCTGTCGCCTTCGCGGTACGCGCGCAGCTGATCGAAATCCATGCCTTCGCCGCGCCGCCGCCGCTGCAGGATGCCGACGTCGGACAGGCGGTGATCGGTGGCGAGCAGGGCGTAACCGGAGAGCGCGGCGAAGTTGGGGTACACGCGCAGCAGCATGGGTTCGGCGGCGCGCACGCGCCGCTGCCACAGCGCGAGGGGCGACCCCAGCCGCAGCTCGACCGCGCCGAACTCGAGATTGCCGCGGCTGGTCGGGCGCAGCCGGTAGCTCACCTCCGCCCAGCCGCGGGGCGGCACGCGCAGCCTGCGCGGCAGCCCCTCGGCCGCGCACTCGACGGGATGGTGATCGTAGACCTTGCAGTGCACCCGCGACGCGCCGGGATTGGACAGGCGCAGATGCACGTCGATGCCGACGTTGAGCGCCGCAGAGCCGGGCAGCGTGCGCCGCACGCTCGGAGCGGGCAGCCGCGCCAGCAGCAGCAGATCGAGCAGGACCGCCGCGGCGAAAACGGCGCTGCCGATGAGCCACGCCTCACGCGCCGCCGGCCAGATCGCCACCGCAACGGCGGCGATCAACCAGAGCAGGGCCAGTGCGACCAGATGCCGGGACGGGATCATCGACTGCCCCGCAGACGCAGACCGCGTTGACGCATGCTCGATCAGGTCCGCGGCGCCTCGACCTTGTTGAGCATCGCCTTCAACACCTCGTCCACGCTCTGCCCCTCGATCTCCAGCTCGGGCGCGAGCATCGCGCGGTGGCGCAGCGCCGGCAGCGCCACCGCCTTGACGTCGTCCGGCGTGACGAAGTCGCGGCCCTGGATCAGCGCGTGGGCGCGCGCGGCGCGCACCAGGGCGATGCCTCCGCGCGGACTGGCGCCGGCGCTCAAGCCCGGCCAGGTGCGCGTGGAGCGGGCGATGCGCACGGCATAGTCGGACACGCGCTCGTCCACCGTCAGCGAGGCGACGAAGCGCTGCAGCGCGAGCACCGCTTGTGGCTTGATCAGCGTGGCCACGCCGTCCACGTTCAGGCGGTCGCCCACCTGGTTGGCGGTGACCTGCCGCACCATCGCGTGCTCGTCCTGCTGCGTCGAGAAATCGATGCGGATCTTGAGCAGGAAGCGGTCGAGCTGCGCTTCGGGCAGGGCGTAGGTGCCTTCCTGCTCGATCGGGTTCTGGGTGGCGAGCACCATGAACGGCGGCGACAGCGGGTGCGGCGTGCCTTCGATGGTCACCTGGCCTTCCTGCATCACCTCCAGCAGCGCGGCCTGGGTCTTGGCCGGCGCGCGGTTGATCTCGTCGGCGAGCAGCAGGTTGGTGAACACCGGCCCCTTGCGCGTGGTGAACTCGCGCGTGGCCTGATCGTAGAGCGTGTGGCCGGTGACGTCGGCGGGCATCAGATCGGGGGTGAACTGGATGCGCGCGAAGCGTCCGTCGAAGGTCTTCGCCAGCGCGCGCACCAGCAGCGTCTTGCCCAGCCCCGGCACGCCTTCGATCAGCACGTGCCCGCCGGCGAGCAGCGCGATCAGCACCTGGTCGATCACCGCGCTCTGGCCGATGAGGGCCTTGCCGACCTCGGCGCGGATGGCGCCCGCCGCGCGCAGCGCCTGGCCGGCGACGTCGGACTGGACGGGGGTGTGGATGTCGTTCATGGCCTGTAGTTCTCCCTTCAAGGCTGGCGCGTCAGCCGCCGACGGAACCGCGCCAGCGTGCGCACCATGCTGTAGAAATCGTGACGCGTCGCCGGCGCGCCGGAGAAGGCGTGCAGCAGCTCGCGCGGATTGATGCGGGTCAGGCGCGAGGCCTCGCGCAGCCGGGCGGCGCCTTCCAGGCCGCGCGCCAGCGGCGCCACGCGTCCGAACAGATCCAGACAGTCCGCGCGCAGCGCTTCGAGCAGCCGCCCTTGCCGGCGCTGGTCGGCATGGAAGCGCCCCACCGCGCGGATGTGCTCGAGCAGGCTGCGGCGGTCGACCCCGGCGCCGGGGACCAGTGGGCCGAAGCGCGGCACCACGCGCCACAGCCACAGCAGCAGGAATACGCCGGCGGCCACCAGCGCCAGCGGCGCGCGTTCCCAGAGCCATTTCGGCAGCGACATGGTGTCCAGGTAGCGCACCAGGAACACGTCGCGGGAAGGCGAATCGCTCAGCACGCCCCACAGCAGCTCGGCGTGGTCGTACTCGCCGAGGCGGTGGTTGTTGAACAGGCGCAGGGTCGAGAACAGCGTCACGCGCCCGTCGCCCCAGGCGAGCGCGAGGATGCGCGTGCCGTCGCGCGACTCGTGCCGCCACAGGTGGCCCCCGCCTCGATCGACCAGCACCGGGCCGCCTTCGACGCCCGCCTTGAGCGTGCGGCCGTCCGGCAGCGCCACGTCGTCGATCGCGGCTTCTTCGGGAGCAGGGCACGCGCGCCGGCCGCCGGTGTTCTCCTCCTCATCGTCTTCCTCGGGCCACGCGGTACTCACCTCCAGCGCATTCAGCAGCCAGTCGCGCTCCAGATCGGTTTCCACACCGACCACCAGGTGGCCGCCGCTCTCCACCCAGTCGAGCAGGGTGTCCACCGTGGGCGGGTCGAGCTCCGCGCGCGAGGCGGCCAGAACCAGCGTGGCGCCCGGCGGCAGGGCCTGCGTCCCCGACACCTCTACCTGCTGATGTACGCGCATGCCTAGGCGCTCCAGCAGCAGGCGCGCGGCGAAGTAAGGGTTGACGCGCGCCTCGCCGCTGAGCCCGACGTACACGCGCTGCGTGTTGAAGCCGAAGTGCTGCGTGAACCACCAGGCGAGCGCGCTCAGCAGCAGGCCCACGAGCGCGAGCACCACTGCCCGGTTGCTCATCGCGCCCCGGATCATGCCCGCACCTCGAAGTGCGCGGCCCAGCCCGCGCAGAGCGATTCGACATCCGCGGCCGGCAGGCGGCGCCGCGCATAGGCGAGCTGTTGCCAGGCGTCGAGCAGGCGCGCGAAGTAGGCGTGCGCGGGCGCCGCCAAGCGCGGCCGGCTCTTGCGCAGGCAGTCCTGCTCCGTGTCGCCGCTCGCCAGCTCCACCCCATCGCGATGCAGGAGCGCGGCGAGCGCGCCGCGATACAGCAGCGACAGGGCCTTGAGCACCTCACCCGCGCGCGCCAGCCGCGCCGCCTCCGAGGCGATGTCGGCGGGCAGGCTGTCGGGGCGCACGTCCAGTCCGAACAGGGTTTCCGGTGGCGTGTACTGCACGCGCGCCTCGCGCAGCAGGCCGAAGTGGCGCAGCAGGTAGTAGGCCAGGAACACCAGCGCCACGCCCACCGCCGCCCACGCCAGGATGCGCACCAGCTGCGCGAGCGCATCGATGAACGTAGCCCAGCCTACCGACTCGCTGCGCGGGCGGGGCTTTTCCTGCTCCTTCTTGCTGCCCAGATATTCGAGCACGGTGCGCGTGCGGTACTCGTCGAACTCGGGACGCTTGAGCACCTCCTTGATGGCTTGCGCCGGGCGCTCTGCCGCCACCGGCTGCGGTGGCGCTTGCGCGCCGGCCGGCGGTGGCGCGAGCAACGCGCCGGCGAGCACGGCAGCGAGCAGCGACACCGCGACCGCGCTTCCGGCAGGCGCCGATGCAGGCAAGCGCGGCTCGACCGGCGCGCGCTGTCCGATACGGCGCAGGGCCACCTCGAGGTCCCAGCCTTCGAGCGCGGTGCGCCGGTTCAGATATAGCGCAAAGCCGCCGCCGACGTAGGCCGGCTCCAGCACCGTGACCACCGCGAAATAGGCGATCGCGAAGGTCCATTGCGCGAACTGCTCGTTCTCGCCGTAGAACAGCTGGAACAACCCGAACTCGCCGTCCCCCGTGGCCGGGAGCAGCAGATCGTAGAGCGCGATCGCGGACAACCCGAGTGCGATCTCGAAATGGACGCAGGCCGCCGTGAGCCAGACGGCATGGCCGCCGACGCGGCGCTGTAGCTGCTGGCGCCGCAGCCGCGCCGCCCAGCCGCGCTGGCGCTCGAGCTGCCACACCGGCAGATTGAAGGAGCGCGCCAGGAAGAAGCGACACCAGGTGAGCGAGGCGATCAACCCGGGCGTGACGGCGCGCGGCAGGGCGCGCAGCGTGTCGCGCAGGTGCGGCAGCTCGCCGAACACGCCGGCCGCCAGGACATGCAGCACCACCCGGTCGAGCGCCGGCTTCAGCCACCATACCAGCAGCGTGGCCCACTGCGGCGGCAGCAGCAGCAACGCCACCGCGCACACCGGCAGGAACACCGCGAACCAGGGGGCGTACACCTCGCGCATCCAGCTGCGCACCATGGCGAACCCCAGGTCGATCGCTTCCCAGGGATTGCGCAGCCGCAGCTGCACCGCCAGCCGGTCAAGCTGCACTGCGCCGCCCCATCATGCTGAAGTAGGCCAGGGTCAGCAACCACAGGCCCAGGCCGAAGGCGTACTTGACCTGCAGCGGCAGCTCGGTGCGCGGCGACCAGAATGCTTCGATGCCCGCGGCCAGCACCAGCATCCCGGCCGAGCCGATCACCAGCGGCATCGCCGCTTGCGCCGCGGCGCGCAGCGCTTCCACCCGCCGGCGTCTGCCCGGGGCGATGAGTGCGTAGCCGATGCGCAGCCCGGCGGCACCGCACAGCACGATCGCGGACAGCTCGAACGCGCTGTGCCCCGACGTGAACGAGAAGAAGTTGGTGGCCAGGCCGGCCTGCACCAGGTAACCGGTGACGGTGCCGATCACCAGGCCGTTGTACAGGAGGTAGAACACGGTGCCAAGGCCGAACGCGATGCCGCCGGCGAAGGTCTGGAAGCCGATGCGCACGTTGTTCCAGATGTAGAAGCCGAACATCACCGCGTCGTCGTCGGCGTCGCGCTTGCGCCCCAGCGCCTGTGACTCCTCGCCGTACATCTCCTCGAAACCGTCCACGTACTCCGCGGGCAGCACCACGTAAGCGAACTCGGGATAGCGCTGCAGCGCACCGGTGAGCAGCAGCAGCGGGCCGAAAAACAGCAGCAGCGCGAGCAGCACGTAACGCAGTTGCGCGCGCACCGCCTGCGGAAAGCCCGACAGCACGAAGCGCCCCAGCGGGGCCAGCAGCGCGCCCTGGGCGCCGTACAGGCGCTGATGTCCGGCCAGCGCCAGGCGGCTGAGGCGCTCGATCAGCTCTGCGCTGTACTGTCGATCCTGGGCGAGCGCCAGGTGCTGGCAGACCTCGCGATAGCGCACCGGCACTTGGGCGGCGTCGAGGCCCGTCTTGTCGGCCTTGCGCGCCGTCCCGGGCGTGCGCTCCAGCCACGCGGTGAGCTGCTCCCAGTGCGGGGCGAAGCGCGCTTCGAAATCCTGCTGCTTCATGCCCGCCGCCCGATAAGGAAGTTGGCGATGGACAGCAGGCGCATGCGCGCCAGCGCGCCCTCCGCGGTGCCGGTGAGTCTTGGCGCGAGCAGGGCCAGCTCCTCGGCGCGCTCCTGGGTCAGGCTACCCGCGCGGCTGGCGAAGTCGAGCACCGTGCGCTGCTCGTCGAGCGTGAGCGGCACCGGCGGAGGCGCAGGGGGCGCCTCGGGCACCGCGGCGTGGCGCGCCGCCGCCTCGCGGTACACCACTACGGTGCCGGCCGCGATGTCGCCGATGCGCTTGAAGTCGCGGTTGAGCAGCATGACCAGCAGCCCCACGCCGTAACAGAACGGGAAGAAGTCGATGGCGCGCAGCACATTGCGCGTGAGCGACGCGGACAGACGCACCGGTGTGCCGTCCTCCTGCAGCACCATCAGGCCGAGCGAGCGCTTGCCTGGCGTGGCGCCGCCGTACCAGACCTCGAAGGCGGTGGGATAGAACCATTCCAGCGCGAACCACAGGATCAGCATCAGCGCGGCGCCGAGCTTGCCCAGCAGCCCGAGCACCACGCTCAGCGCGGCGAACGCCACCAGGCGCAGGAACAGGTCGATCAGCCAGGCGAGCGCGCGCGATACCGGCCCGGCCAGGCGCAGGGACAGCTCGATGCCTTCGGGGGTGGGCACCTCGCGGGCGGTGTCGAGCATGACGGCGTAAAGGTCGATCGCAGTGCGGAGAACCGGAAGGCGAAAGCATCACCCATGCCGGCACGCGGGGCGTGCCGGCGGGGTGTCACCTAGGGCGCCGAATCGTCCCGCCAGCGCCAGGTCAGCCAGCCGGCGGCGGCGAGCGCGCCGATCCAGCCGATCAGCCGGGTGACGCCGGCGATGGTCGTGTCCGCTTGCAGCACACCCCAGTCCGTGAAGATGATCGCCCAGTCGTGCTCTCCGCTGCCTACCAGTGGGAGCTCTTGCGCGCGTGCGTCGGCCATGTAGCGCGCGATGTTCCAGAAATTCTGCGACAGCCAGATACCTGCCACAGTGAACGAGGCCGGCTCGCGCCGCGCCCAGAACGATGCGCATGCCACGGCCGGAAGGATCAGCTGCAGGAGCGTGCCGCCGTACACCATGAGCGGCGACCACAGCAGGCCGAAGATCGGATGTCCGGCCTCGTGGAACAGCAGATTCGCGCCGTCGAGGAACCACACCCAGCGCTGCCCGGTGTGCGAGAACCAGGCGACCCCCAGCAGGAACACGAGGCTTGCGGCCCAGGCCGGGGTGGAGACTTCCTTCCAGTCGGCGGCGTGGATCTCGTGCAGGCGGTCGAGAACGCTCACGCGCGCTCCGCAGCCGGCCGGTCATGAGGGGCTTTCACCTGCACAAGCGGCAGTATTTCGAGTTTGGCGGCCCCGGTCAATCGCCGGTCGGCAGGGGGCCCGCCGGCGGCGGACCGGCACCGTGTATCATCGCCGCCACGGCCTTCCCCCGCTGCAATCATGACTCGCATCGCTGTCGTTTGCCTTGTCACATCGCTCGCGTTTGGCGTCGGCGCCACCCTCGGCGCGAACGATGGCGCGGACGATCCGACGCTCTCAGCCGGCGCCTTCACCGTCCAGCGCTTCGATCGCGAGGCCTACCTGCAGCCGGTGCCCGGGCTCGAGCGTCGGCAACTGCACGCCTTCCATCGCGGGCGCAAGCACTTCGACAAGACCTGGGCCTCGATCAGCTCGCTCGATTTCGAGTGGGGCCTGGGGCCGACCTTCATCGCCAAGAGCTGCGCCGAGTGCCATGCGGGCGGCGGCCGCGGCCGGCCGCCGCGCTCCGCGCAGGAACAGCTGCTGTCGATGCTGGTGCGCGTGTCGATTCCGGGCACCGACGAGCACGGCCGGCCCCGGCCCGACCCGCATTACGGCGATCAGCTGCAGAACGCCGGTCTCAACGGCCCGTTCCCCGACTTCGCGTATCACACCGCCCCGGTGCCGCCCGAGGCGGCGCTGTACCTGGATTGGGAGGAGCGGCGCGTCACGTACGCCGACGGCGAGGCGGTGACGCTGCGCCGGCCGAAGCTGCGCCTAGAAAATCTCGCGTACGGGCCGCTGGCCGATGGCGCCATGCTGTCGCTGCGCATGGCGCAGCCGGTGCACGGCCTGGGGCTGCTCGAGGCGGTGCCCGAGCAGACGCTACTGGCGATCGCCGCCCGCCAGCGCGAACAGGGTTTCAACGGACGGCCCAACTACGTGCGCGACGACGTCAACCGGCGCACGGCGCTGGGGCGCTTCGGCTGGAAGGCGAACCAGCCCAGCATCCGGCAGCAGATCGTTGTCGCGGCGCTCGGCGACATGGGGCTCACCTCGCGCCTGTACCGCGCGCAGAACTGTCCGCCGGTGCAGCACCTGTGCGCTATCCAGACCCCCGGCAACGATCCGGAGCTGGTGATCACGGATTGGGACGAGCTGGAGTTCTGGACGCGCGCGCTCGCGGTGCCCGCGCGCCGCGCGCTGGACGATCCGCAGGTGCAGCGCGGCGCTCGCCTGTTCGCCGAGGTGCGGTGCGCAGTGTGCCATGTGCCGGCGCTGCGCACGGCGGAGGCTTTCCCCGAGTTCCCGCAGGCGGCGGGGCAGACCGTGCACGCCTATACCGATCTGCTGCTGCACGACATGGGCGAAGGCCTCGCCGACGGTCGCCCGGATTTCCAGGCGGGCCCGCGCGACTGGCGCACGCAGCCGCTCTGGGCGCTGGGCCTGTCGAGCACGGTCAACGGCAGCAGCGCCATGCTGCACGATGGCCGCGCACGCAACGCAGCCGAAGCGATCCTGTGGCACGGCGGCGAGGCGCAGGCATCGCGCGAGGCCTTCCGCAACATGCCGAAAGCCGATCGCGAGGCGCTGGTGCGCTTTCTCGAAGCGATCTGAGGAGCTAGTCACCAATCCCCCTTCGGCGGGTGCGCGCGCAGCACTTCTTCATTCACCTCGGTGCCCCAGCCCGGGCCGTTGGGCAGCAGCATGTGGCCGTCGCGGATCGTCGGCTTCACCGTGAATAGGTCGTCGTGCCACGGCACCACGTCCGGGTCGGTCTCCATGATGCGCAGGTTGGGCACCACCGCCGCCAGGTGCGCGCTCATCATGCTCGACAGGTGGCCGTAGAAGTTGTGCGGCGCGATGTTGATCTCGTAGGTGTCGGCCATGGCCGCGATCTTCACCGACTCTGCGAAGCCGTTCCACGGCACGTCGATGATGGCGACGTCCATCGCCGCATGCTCGAAGAACGGCCGGTAGTCGCGGCGCCCGAACAGGCATTCGCAGGATGCGACCGGGATGGTGGTGTGGCTGCGGAGGTAGGCCAGCGCCTTGGGATCGCGCATGTCGATCTCCACCCACATCAGATCGTAAGGCTCCATCGCGCGCGCCACGGTGAGAAAACCCTCGGGCTTGAAGTTGAAGTTCAGGTCGACCAGGATCTCCATGCCCTTGCCGGCGCCCTCGCGGAAGGCGGCGAGTTCGGCGCGCACCGCGTCCAGCACGTAGCGGTCGGCGTTGAGATCCGGATAGCCGTCGCCGCGGCCGAAGCCGCCGTTGCGCACGCGCGGATTGCCGTCGGCGAGCAGCAGCACGTTGGTCTTGAGCGCGCTGTAGCCGCTCGCCACCACCTCCTTGCCGAGCTTCACCAGGTCGTCGTAGGTGCTGACCTTGGGCATGCCGAGGCGGTCGCCCCACACGCGGTAGGTCCCGCAGTGCGACCAGTACAGCCGGATACGCTCGCGCGTGGGCCCGCCGTACAGCTCGTACACGGGGATGCCCAGCGCCCTGGCCTTGATGTCGATCAGCGCGTTCTCGACCGCGGCGGTGGCCTGCTGCGCGACGCCGCCCTGCGCGGTGCGACTGCGCGCGTACAGCCAGGCGCTCAACGCCTCCACCGCGCGCGGGTCCTTGCCGATCAGCGCCGGGGCGAGGCGCTGGATCATGGCGGTGACACCGTGGCCGCCGAAGCTCTCGTTGTACTCGCTCCAGCCGACCACGCCGGTGTCGGCGGTGATCTTGAGGAAGTCGAAGTTGCGCCACACGCCGTCTGCGTGCAGCGGCTCGATGCGCTCGATTTTCACGGGCTCCTCCCTGAGTTGGCTTGCGCTGGCGATTGTACGTCCTAGCTAGCCCGCTCCACCAAGGCGGCAATTCCTGCGAACCGGGCGCCGTTTGACGCGGGTCAATCCGCCGGTCGGACAGGAGAGTAGGTTATGCGCTGCAAGGTCTGTAACGGGAGGCCCTCATGCTCACATTCATCATGCTCACTCGCGTCGATCCCGAAGTCCTCCGCAGCCCGCACTCCCTGGAGGAACTCGAACGGCGCGCTGCGGATGCCATCGCGGCGCATTGTCCCGGTGTGAAATGGCTGGCCAACTACGCGGTCCTGGGGCCCTACGACTACGTGGACGTGTTCGAGGCGCCCGACCTGGAAACGGCGGCCAAGGTGTCGACGCTGATCCGCACCCAGGGGCGGGCGCACTCGGAGGTGTGGCCCGCTACCGACTGGCAGCGCTTCAAGACCATGCTGCGCTCGCTGCCCACCTAACCGACGTCCGGCTCGCCGCAGTGCTGGAGGATGAAGGCGCGCGCCGCGTCGCGCAGCGCCAGCGCCGCGGCGAAGGGATCGGCGGAGGCCGCCGGCGGCACGGGCGCGCCGATCGCGATGCTCACCGCCGCGCGCCGCGGAAACCACTGATCGCCGCGCAGGACCGCGCGCGTGCCGCGGATCGCGATCGGCACCACCGGGACGCGCGCCTGCGCTGCCGCCTCGAAGCCGCCCAGGTGGAAGGGATGCAGCCCGGCAGTGCGGCGCAGCGTGCCTTCCGCGAACACCACCAGCGAGTCCCCCTCCTGCAAGCGCTGCGCAGCCAGCCTCGCGTCCTGCACGCTGCGCTGCACGTCCGCGCGCTCCACCGGCAGCATGCCGGTGCGCTCGATCACCACGCGGGCGGCCCAGCCCGCGGCCAGCTCGCGCTTCACCAGGAAGGCGAAGCGGAAGCCGAATGGGAACGCGGCGAGCAGCGCCACGGCGTCTGCATAGCTGGCGTGATTGCAGATCACGACGCACGGCCGGGATAAAGGCAAGTTTTCCGCTCCATGCACCAGGAACGGCGTGCGCGTGCCGCCGACGATCAGCCGCGCGGCGAGCTGTCCGAGCTTGCGCCTGCGCGCCAGGCTGGGCAGCACGAGCACCCCGAGGAGCGTGCCCGCGGCGGCGATCCAGAACACGCTCCAGGCGTAGCCGGCGTACAGCAGCGCGACGGCGACTCGCAGCAAGCGCCGCAGCTGCGGCACGGCGCCCGACCAGGCGTAGCGCAGCGCCTGCCAGGCGGCCGCCGGCGCGGCGCGCCCGATCTCGCCGCGCTCGTACAGCTGCCGGCTGGCCTGGCGTCGCAGCTTGCCGCTGGAGGTTTTCGGCACGCTGTGCGGCGGGGCCAGGACCACTTCATCCGGCGGCTCGCCGATCAGGGACAGCACCGCTTCCTCGATGCGCGCGCGCAGCGTTTCGAGCGCCGCGGGCTCCTGCTCGTGGCTTTCGGCGACGACCACCAGGCGCTCGGTGCCGTGCCGCGGATCCGGGCTGCCGAACACCGCCACGCAGCCGCGCCGCACGCCGGCGATGCTGCCGATCGCGTCCTCGATCTCCTGGGGATGCAGCTTGCGGCCGGCACGGATGACGACGTCCTTGGCGCGCCCGGTGATGTAGATCTCGTCGCTCACCGTGTAGGCGAGGTCGCCGGAATCGAACCACTCCCCGCGCAGCAGCTCGCGGGTGGCCTCGGGGTTACGGTAGTAACCGCGCGTCGCCGACGGCCCCTTGAACTGCAGGCGGCCCTCGATGCGCTCGCCGACCTCGTGGCCGGCCTCGTCCACGATGCGGATGTCATGCTCGGGCAGCGCTTGTCCGCAGGCGACCACGCGCAGCGCGCGCGCATGCTCCGGCGGCAGCGGCAGCGCGCGCCCGTCGCGCGCCAGCGCGTCGCGGTCGACGCTGTCCACCAGCGGACCGCGCGCGAGCGGCGGGAACGCCAGCCCGACGCAGCACTCGGCCAGCCCGTACACCGGGGCCATCGCCGCCGGCGAGAAGCCGTAGCGCGCGAAGCGTCGGGTGAACGCGGCGATGGTGTCGGCGCTCACCGGCTCCGCCCCGTTGAAGGCGAGCCGCCAGGAGGACAGGTCCAGCCCCTCGATCTCGCCGTCCTCGATCTTGCGCACGCACAGCTCGTAGGCGAAGTTGGGCCCCGCGCCCAGCGTGCCGCGATGGCGGTGGATGGCCCACAGCCAGCGCGCGGGGCGCCCGAGGAAGGCGAGCGGCGACATCGCCACCAGCCGCGCCCCGTAGTACAGGCTGCCGAACCAGGCGCCGATCAGGCCCATGTCGTGATACAGCGGCAGCCAGCTCACGAACACGTCGGCGCTGCTCGCCTGCACGGCCCGCCCCATGGCACGCAGGTTGGCGAGCAGATTGGCGTGGCTCAGCATCACGCCCTTGGGGTTGCCCGTGCTGCCCGAGGTGTACTGGAGGAAGGCGAGGTCTTCGGCGTTCACGCGCGGGCGCTCGAAGCGGGCTCCCGCCTCGCGCAGCTCGTCCGCGGTGAGGACTCGCCGCAGGCCCGGCGCGTGCGTCATGAGCAACCGCGCAGCGGTCTTCGCCTCGCTCATCGTCACCAGGATGCGCGCCTGGCAGTTGGACAGGATGCTGGTCTGGCGCCGTAGATAGTCCTCGAGCTGGGAGGCGCGCAGCGGCGGATACAGCGGCACCGGTATGCCCCCGGCCAGCATGACGCCGAAGAAAGTCGAGAAGTACTCGCCGCCGGTGGGCAGCATGATTGCGACGGTGTCGCCGGGCTGCAGGCCGTGCGCCTGCAGCGCACCGGCGGCGGCGCTCGCGGCCTGCAGCAGCGCGGCGTGGGTGATGCTCTGCTCCTGCAGCCCGTCGCCGTGCTCCCGCCCGAGGACGATGTGCACCCGCTCGGGGTACAGGCGCGCATGCCAGTCGAGCACTTCGAGCAGAGTGGTGGCATGCGACGGCTCGGCCGCATCGGCGAGGGCGGGCGCGGCCGCCACGGCGCCGGCAGCCGCCGTCGGCACGGCGCCCGCAGCTGCAGTCGGCACAGCACGTGGCGCGGCCTGCAGCGCATCGACCAGATCGCGCGGCGTCTCCGCGTGCGCCAGCATCTGCTCCGGCAAAGCGCGGCCGGTTGCGCGCTCCACGCGCAGCATCAGCTCGACGCGGGCCAGGCTGTCGAAGCCGAGGTCGCGGTCGAAGCGCGTATCCAGGGTCACGGCGCGGAAGGCGCGGCGCGGGTGCAGCTCGCGAGCGAGGCCCGCGACCACCTCGAGTACGCGCTCGTCCGCCGTGCCGGGAGCAGCTTCGCGCTGGTTCATGTCGCGCCCGATCCGGGCTCGATCCACACCTCGTGCTGGCTGCGCTGCACGCGCGTGCGGAATCCGGTGCACTGGTCGGTCAGCCGCTGCACGATCCACTCGAAGTCCGCGCCCGAGGCCGCGCGGGTTTGGTAGTCATCGATGACTACCGGGTGCAGGCGCATGCGCTGCAGGCCCGTGCCGGAGATCTCCAGCTCGAACAGCAGCGAGCGATCGTTGCGAAACCAGGGGTCCACGGCGTAGTCGTCCACCAGGTCGCCCGTGGAGTACAGGATGGGGCGCCCGTGGTACAGCTCGACGCCCTGGAAATTGTGCGCGCTGTGGCCGAACACCATGGCGAAGCCGGCGTCCACGGCGGCGCGCGCCAGCCGCGTGAAGCGCTCCGCCGGCGCGAACGCGAAGTTCGGTCCCCAGTGCAGCGACAGGATCGGCCAATGTGCGCCGCCGGCGGCGCGGATGCGGCCGAGCGCCGCTTCGAACTCGCGCACGGCGCCCGCCTCGTCCTTCAGGTCCAGCCAGGCGATGCCCGGTGTGTCCGGCCCGGCGGCGAAGTCCTCCTGGTGGTCGCAGTACGCGACCAGCGCGAAGCGCACCCCGCCGCGCTCGACCAGCGCCGGTGCGCGCGCCGCGGCGGCGTTTTCGCCCGCGCCCGCGCAGGCGATGCCGGCCTGCGCCAGGTGGCGCAGGGTGTCGCGCAAGCCCTGCACGTCGAAGTCCAGCGTGTGGTTGTTCGCCAGGCTGACGAGATCGACACCGGCATGCGTCAGCGTGCGCACCGCTTCCGGTGGGGCGCCGAAGTAGAACGCCTTGGGTGCGCCGGGCCAGCGGCCGCTGGATGCGGTGATGGCGCACTCCAGATTGATCAGGGTCAGGTCAGCGCTGCGCATGATGTCGGCGATCGGCGCGAGCGGATGGTCGGCGCCGCGCGCGCCGATGCTGTCCGCCACCAGGCGGCCGAGCATCACGTCACCGCCCACCATCAGGCGCGCCGGCCGGTCCATTCAGTGCACGCGCACGAACGGATAGCGGGTGCGCAGCTCGCGCGTGACCAGCGTCACGCCGCACTCCTCGCCAACGGTCTCCGCGGCCACCACGAAGTCGGGGTCCTGGAAATCAGTGCGCAGCGCGATGCCGCGCGCCGCAGCCAGCTCGAACAGGTGCTCCGCCACCGCGCGCTCGATCTCCTGGGTCGCCACCTGTCCGGCCAGCCCACGCCGCTCCAGGCGCACGTGAAAGCTGCCGCCGGCGGGGACGCGCTCGAGCAGGGCGGCCGCGGCCTGCTTGAGCTGCGGCTCGAGCGACTCCGGCGCGAAGTGGAAGCGCTGCTCAACCGGGATCACGCGCGCCAGGTTGGCGACCCAGCGGGCGCCGCCAGCGCCGGCTTCGAGCAGCCCCGCCAGAAAAGCCGGTACGTCGGCAACCTGGCCGAGGAGCACGTCCTTGAAGTCGCTGAAGGCGAAGCGGCCGCGTCCGCTCAGGGCCCCGAGCAGGTCGCGCGCGTGATGCGGCCCGGGGACGACGGTGAGGATCACGTTCCAGTCTTTCATGGCCGGCCCGATGGAAGGATGCCGGCACCAAGCATAATGGACTGACCGCGCCGGGATTTGAGCTGGCGCAAGGCGGACCCCTTCCGCGTCAACGCCGGTCGAGAAAGCGGTTGGTGACGACCTCGCGTGCCCCCGGCGTGCGCACGCCGAACGCCGCCTCCACGTCTGCTCGCGTTCGCTCCACCCGTGCGCCGTCGAACGCGTCCCCGGTCGCTTCCGGCCCGGGCTGGGCCAGCTGCCACAGCGCGGCGGAATCGGCCCGGTCGAGGTCGGGTTGCGCCGCGATCAGCGCATCGATGCAAGGCGCCGGCGCCGCCCGGCACTGCGCCCAGGCACGCTGCGTCACTGCCACGAAGCGGCGCAGCAGCCCGGGTTCATCGCGCATCAGCGCGGCGCTCGAGATCAGCACCAGGCCATAGGCCTCGAAGCCGAGGTCGCGCCACCACGCCACGCCCAACCGATCGCGCAGCGCCGCCGTGTAGGCGAGGTGGTTGTGCAGGAAGGGGTTGAGCGCGACGTCGACCTCGCCGTGCGCGAGCGCTTCGGGTTTGGCTGCGTTGCCCATATCCACCCAGCGTACGGCTGCGGTCTCGCTCCCCGTAGAATCCGGTGCATCGGGGCGAAGATTGCGCGCCGCCAGCACCGGCCACAGCGCGCGCATCGGGTCCTGCGGCTGCGCCGCGAGGCGCCGGCCGTCGAAGTCGCCCGGCCCGGCGGGGCCCATGCGACGATCGAAGTAGAACGCGTACGGCGAACCGTGCTCGAGGACCATGACCGCGGCCCCCTCCGCGCCCGCGGCGCTCGCGCGCAGCCAGGCCACGAAGTCCGCCACGGCGAGCGTGCGCGCACCGCGCATGGCGCGCTCGATGGCGACCGGCGAACCGAGGACCGGCTCGATCTCCACCGCGATGCCGCCTTGTGCATACCAGCCCTGTTGGCGGGCATGGAACAGCGGCGCGTGCTCCGCGTTGGGCACCCAGTTGAGCACGACGGTGAGCTGCTCCTCTGCGTGTGCCGTGCAGCACGCGAGAGCAGCGAAAAGCGTTGCTGCGCACCGCCATCCCACCATCGTACGGCCCACCCAGCTGGACCCGGGCGTCTCTTTTTTGATCGCGCCTCAAGGGCGCAAAGAAAAGATCTTGCCCGGATTGAGGATGTTCAACGGGTCGAGCGCCTTCTTGATCGCGCGCATCACCGCCACGCCTTCGCCGTGCTCGGCGGTCAGGAACTTCATCTTGCCCAGACCGATGCCGTGCTCGCCGGTGCAGGTGCCGTCCATCGCCAGCGCGCGCAGCACCAGCCGGTCGTTCAGCCGCTCGGCCTCTTTCAGCTCTTCGGGGTTGTTGCGGTCGATCAGGAAGGCGCAGTGGAAGTTGCCGTCGCCGACGTGACCCACCATCGGCGCGATCAGGAAGCTCGCCTTCAAGTCTTGCTTGGTCTCCAGGATGCACTGCGCGAGCCGCGAGATCGGCACGCACACGTCGGTGGACCAGAGCTCGGCGCCCGGGCGCAAGGCCTTGGTGGCGTAGGCCACGTCGTGGCGCGCTTGCCACAGGTGGGTGCGCTCTTCTTGCCGGGTGGCCCACTTGAACTCGCCGCCGCCGTTTTCCGAGGCGATCGCCTGCACCGTCTCGGCCTGCTCCTTGACGCCGGCTTCGGTGCCGTGGAATTCGAGGAACAGCGTGTCCTTGACCGGGTAGCTCAGCTTCGAGAAGCGATTGACCGCGTCCATCTCCACATCGTCGAGCAGTTCGATGCGCGCCACCGGGATGCCGAGCTGGATGGTCTGGATCACGGTGTTGACCGCGCCCTCGAGAGAGTCGAACGAGCACACCGCGGCCGCCATCGCTTCCGGTATGCCGTACAGCCGCAGCGTGACCTCAGTGATGATGCCCAGCGTTCCCTCACTGCCGACGAACAGCCGGGTGAGGTCGTAGCCGGCAGCCGATTTGCGAGCGCGCCGCGAGGTGCGGATGATGCGCCCGTCGGCCAGCACCACGGTGAGCCCCAGCACGTTCTCGCGCATCGTGCCGTAGCGCACGGCGTTGGTGCCCGAGGCGCGCGTGGCGGCCATGCCGCCGAGCGAGGCGTCGGCGCCCGGGTCGATCGGGAAGAACAGGCCCGTGTCGCGGATGTGCTCGTTGAGCTGCTTGCGCGTCACGCGCGCCTGCACGGTTACGTCCAGATCCTCGACGTTGACCTTGAGCACCTGGTCCATGTTGACCAGGTCGACCACGACGCCGCCGGATGCCGGGATCACCGCGCCCTCGAGCGAGGTACCGGTGCCGTACGCCACCACCGGGGTGCGGTGGCGCGCGCAGATCTGCACGATCTGCGACACCTCCTCGGTGCTGGCGGGAAACGCCACCGCGTCGGGTCGGTGCGGGATGTGCCACGACTCGTCCTTGCTGTGGTGGTCGCGCACGCCGGCGCTGGTGGACAGGCGCTCGCCGAGCAGCGCACGCAGCTCGTCGATCGCGGTTTGGACATCGAGTGCGGCCAGGCTCATCGGTGCTCCCACGTTTGCGTCGGGTGCCGCTCGGCATCCGAACACGCGCATTTTCGCAGATTGCCATCTGAAAGACTTCTTTGACATTGTTTGCAATCGAACTACTGTATATGCAATAAGTGTCGCCGTGGCGCGACAGCGCATCCGCCGGAGAGCGGCGCGCGGCCACGGGCGCGGATTATCGCGCAACTTATTGACCGGCAAGGGAAATCTGCGTGCGACAGCGCGCGGTATGCGGCTGTTTGGCGGCAGGGCTGGGGCTGCTGCTCCCGGCCCTGCCGGTGGTCGCCGAGGCACCGACGCTCCCGCTCGCGACCGCCGGGCATGACGCCGGACGCGGGCAGGCTTGCGCATTCCTGCCTCAGCCGCCATCCTCTGGGCGGTGCGCAACGGCTGAGATGGCGATGCGGGTGGTGAATGTGGGCCTGGTGGGCTACGGCTTCGCCGGGAAGGTGTTCCACGCGCCGTTGATCGGCGCAGTGGAAGGCTTGCGGCTGACGCACGTGGCGTCCAGCGACGCGGCCAAAGTGCAACGCGATCTCCCGCAGGCGCAGGTGGTGGCGAACGCGCAGGCGCTGCTGGCGGCGCCGGAGATCGACCTGGTGGTGATCGCCACACCGAACCAGTCGCATTTCGCGCTGGCCCAGCAGGCGCTGCTCGCCGGCAAGCACGTGGTGGTGGACAAGCCGTTCGTGGTGCATGCGCCCGAGGGAGAGGAGCTAGTGCGGCTCGCCAGCGCGCGCGGCAAGGTGCTCTCCGTGTTCCACAACCGGCGCTGGGACAACGACTTCCTCACGCTGCGCGAGATCCTGCGCAGCGGTGTGCTGGGCGCGGTGCACAGCTACGAGGCGCACTTCGATCGCTTCCGCCCGCAGGTGCGCGAGGAGCGCTGGCGCGAGCAGGATCAGCCCGGTGCAGGCGCGCTCTACGATCTCGGCTCGCACCTCATCGACCAGGCGCTGTGCCTGTTCGGCCGCCCGCAGACGGTGTGGGCGCAGACCGCTGCGCAGCGCCCCGGCGCCAAGGCCGTGGATTGCTTCCGAGTCGTGCTGGGTTTTCGCGAACGCACCGCGGTGCTGCGTGCTGCGAGCCTGGTGCGCAACCCCGGCCCGCGCTACCAGGTGCACGGCACGCGCGGCAGCTTCATCAAACACGGCCTCGACCCGCAGGAGGACGCGTTGCGTCAAGGCGCACGTCCGGGCGCGCCGGGTTGGGGGCAGGAAGCCGCGGCGCTGTTCGGCGAGATCGCATTCGACAACGGGGCGCTGCGCATCAGCGGCAGAGTCGAGACGCTGCCCGGCTGCTACCAGGCGTATTACAGCGAGCTGTACGCAGCGATCGCCGACGGCAAGGCGGCGCCGGTTCCGGCGCGCGAGGCGATCGATGTGATCCGCGTAATCGAAGCGGCGATGAAGAGCGCGACGCTCGGCACGACCATCGACCTGGCGTGAGCGGCGGCGGATGTTTTGACATTCATGGACCATCCGCGGAGCACGGCGATAGAGTGAAGGCGCGCACCACACGGCGCGCCAGACCAAGAACGCACAGAGACCATGGATTCGTTCGAGCGGGCGCCGATCCGCGGACTCGCCGGCAGCACCGCCGCCTTCCTCGCTGTCGCGCGCGCGGGGCCGTTCGCCGCCGCGCCGGTGGAAAGCCTGCGCCAGTTCGAAGCGGGCTACGGCGACGCCGCGGACATCGGGCGTAACGGTGTCCGCGTGCCGAACTACCTGTGGCACGCCGTCAAGGGCTTCTTCGACAACGGCGGCAGGCGCGTATACGTCACGCGGCTACAGGGCGATGCCGCGGAGGTGGACGAGCGTGCGCTCGCCGAGGCGCTGCGCGGACTCGACGTCAACGACGAGGTGTCGCTGCTGTGCGCGCCCGGTGTGCGGCTCGCGCAGGGTCATGCACAGATGTGCAGCCTGCTGCTCAGGCACTGCGAGCGCACCAGCGGGCGCTTCGCGCTGCTCGACACGCCGCCGGGCGCAGCACCCGACGCGGCGCGGGCGCTACGCGGGCATCTGCAGTCGGATCGCGGCGCGCTCTACTACCCCTGGATCACCGTGCAGGCCGCCGTGCCCGCGGGCGCGGGCGACGCCGACGGGATCGTGGTGCCGCCCTCGGGCCATCTCGCCGGCCTTTACGCGGACAGCGACGATCAGCCCGGCATCCACAAGGCGCCGGCCAATCTGCCGATCGCCGGTGCGCTGGGCCTGGAGCAGCCCATCGGCGACGCCGACTACGGACAGCTGGCGCCGCTCGGCGTCAACTGCCTGCGCACGCCGCCGGGCCGGCGCGGAGCGTGGGTGTGGGGCGCGCGCACGCTGAGCGCCGATTCGGGCTGGAACTACGTCGCCGTGTGCCGCTACCTGCTGTACTTGCGCAAGGCCCTCGAGCACGGACTGCGCTGGGTGGCCGCTCAACCCGATAGCGGCCGGCTGTGGGAGGACGTCACGGCCCTGGTTTCGGAGTTTCTCTACCGGGAATGGCGCATGGGCGCCCTGATGGGCGCTGCGCCCGGGGAGGCCTATGCCGTCCAGTGTCAACCCGGCGCCCCACACCGGGGCCGCGCCACGCTGGCAGTCGGGGTCGCGCTGGTCGAGCCGGCGGATTTCGTGCGCTTCAGCACCGAGCTCGCGGCCCGCGCCTGACGAGCGGGCGCATCCGGTTTATGCTCTCGCCGCAGGCGTTCGGGGGCCATGGCCGCCGCACCGGGAGACTGACATGCCGATCACCGAGCTCAACCACTACTTCGTGCGCGCCAACGACCTGGAGAAGACCAAGGATTTCTACGTGCGCGTCCTCGGGTTCGAGGTGATGGAGCGCCCGAACTTTCCGTTTCCGGGCTACTGGCTCGGCGTCAACGGCAAGATCCAGGTGCACATGGGGCCGCACGGCATCTCCAACGCCGAGCTCTACTACCTGGGCACTCCGTCCGGCGCTGCCACCGATCAGAGTGGAGTGATCGACCACATCGCCTTCCTCGCCACCGACCCGACGGCCTTCAGGCAGCGGCTGACGCAGCTGCAGGTGGACTACCGCCCGCGCTATCTGCCCGACGCGCAGCTCTACCAGCTGTTCATCAAGGACCCCAACGGGCTTACCATCGAGCTCAATTTCTTCGGCATCACCGGCAGCCCGGACTGGGGCGGCGAAGACTACTCCAGGATGCCGAAGGCATAGCAGACCGATTGCCGGAGGGCCTCGCCGCGAGGACGGGAATCCCCGCCGTCGCGTCGCGCGCGCGGCGCCCTTGCGGCCCGCGGACGCGTCGCTCCCGGCAGACAGTGTCGCCCAGGCGCGTCGCTCGCGAGCCCTGATTACAAAACTTTTCTGGCGTTGCGCCGCGCCGACCTGCTACCTTTGCGTTTCCGCCAACTGAAAAACGCCGAGGAGGAGACCAGATGAGCGGAGACGGTTCGGCCTATCGACTCGCCGTGGTCGGCGCCGGGCGTGTGCGCGGCCAGCTTGCAATGGCCGCCTGCCCGGGACGCGGCGGCAGGATGCCATTGCCATCCCACAGCCGCTGGTGCCTGCAGCGCGACGTGACAACGCTGCGCCACTGGGGCGCCGAGGCCCTGGTCACGCTGCTGGAGAAATCGGAGCTGCTGTCCATGCGGCTGGGCGAGCTGCCCGCGTTGCTCGCCGCGCAGGGCATCGCCTGGTATCACGTTCCGCTGGCCGAGGGCCACGTTCCGGACATGCGGTTCGAAGCCGCGTGGCAGCCGGTGAGCTGGTGCCTGCGCAGCGTGCTGTGGCGCGGGGCGCGCATTGCCCTGCATTGCGCCAACGGCAGGTCGCGCACGCCCCTGGTGACGGCCAAGCTCCTGATCGAGCTCGGCTGCCCGCTGCGCGACGCGCTCAACCGAGTGCGCAGCGCACGCCCCGGGGTCCTGTCGCGAGCCGGGGAGGTCGAGTTCCTGCGGGCGCAGAGCCCGGGCGATGCCTACGTGGTCCCGCGCGCTGCTGGCGCAACGCCGCTACCGGTGCCCGCGGTGGACGATGGCGGGCAATTTGCGGTGATCCACAACCCCAACCAGCTCGAGCTGCTGCGGGCATCCTGAGGCGGTTGAAGCCTCGCGCCCGCGAACGCGCTCTGCGCGGACGGCCGGCGGCGGCCACTTTCTCCACAGCGGCGACCGTCCACGTGCCGGGCGCCGGGGTCACCTGACGCCGTCGAGGCCGCAAGATCGGCCTTGCGGTGCCGTTACAATTCCTGCCCTGTGACCCGATCTTCCGCTCAGAGCGCGGTTGTGCACCACCTCGCGCTCACCTGCCATCCGGCCACGCCCTGCACGGCCGTGCAGCGCATCGAGGTGCAGGTGCGCGAAACGGCCGGCGCCAGCCTTGAGTTCCGCTACCTCCTGGAGGGCGAGATCGAGCGCCTGCTGATCCCCGCCCGAAGCGCGCCCCGGCGCGCTGACCGGCTCTGGCAACACACCTGCTTCGAGGCGTTTCTCGCCGGCGAGGCGCAGGATGCCTACTTCGAATACAACTTCGACCCCTCGGAACAATGGGCGCTGTACCGCTTCAGCGCCTATCGCGAGGGGATGACCCCGGTCGAGCCGACGCGCGTGCCGCGCATCCGGTCCGAGGCCGGCCCCCGCCGCGTGCGCCTCGATGTTGAGATCGACGCCCCGCTGGCTGCGCGGCGGGTCGCATTGTCCGCGGTCGTCGAGGACGCCGATCGCCGCCTGTCCTACTGGGCGCTGGCCCACCCGCTCGCCAAGCCGGATTTCCATCACCCGGACGCCTTCGCGCTGCGCCTGACATGAGATTCGGCCTCGACCGCCTGCTCGAAGAGCCAGCGCTGCGCAAGCCCCTGGCCGGCCGACGCGTCGCCCTGCTCGCCCATCCGGCGTCGGTCGCGCGCGACCTGCGGTTCTCGCTCGACGCGCTCGCCGCGCTGCCCGATCTGCACATCGTCGCCGCCTTCGGTCCGCAGCACGGCCTGCGCGGCGACAAGCAGGACAACATGATCGAATCGCCCGATTACCGCGACCCCGAGCACGGCATCCCGGTGTTCAGCCTGTACGGCGAGGCGCGCCGCCCGACCGCCGCGATGCTGGACGCCTTCGACGTGCTGCTGGTGGATCTGCAGGATGTGGGCTGTCGCATCTACACCTTCATCACGACCTTGCGCTACGTGCTGGAAGACGCGGCGCGGGCGCACAAGGCGGTGTGGGTGCTCGACCGGCCCAACCCCGCCGGGCGGCCGGTCGAGGGGCTGCGGCTGCGTCCGGGTTGGGAGAGCTTCGTCGGGGCGGGCGCGCTGCCGATGCGCCACGGGTTGACCATGGGCGAGCTGACGCGCTGGTTCGTCCACACTCTGGCGCTCGACGTCGATTGCTGCGTCGTCGAGATGCAAGGCTGGGAGCCGGCGCGCCCACCCGGCTACGGCTGGCCGCTCGGCGAGCGCGCCTGGGTCAACCCCAGCCCGAACGCGCCCAACCTGTGGATGGCGCGCTGCTACGCCGGCACGGTGATGCTGGAGGGCACCACGCTGTCCGAGGGCCGCGGCACGACGCGGCCGCTGGAGCTGTTCGGCGCGCCCGATCTCGAGATCGGCGCGCTGCTTGCGTGCATGCGCGCGCTGGCGCCGCACTGGCTGCAGGGCTGCCGG
>DATBMG010000033.1:0-3047 GCA_036554965.1 Burkholderiales bacterium | reverse complement strand
GACGGTGTCATCTACCTGTCGGCCGACCAATCGCGGCTGTTCGCCATCGACGCGCGCACCGGCATGCCCAAGTGGCGCTACGACCCGAAGATCGCCAAGGACGTGGAGCGCGTGTACTGCTGTGGCTCGAACAACCGCGGCGCGGCGCTGCTCGGCAACCTGGTCTACATCGGCACCATGGACGCGCGCCTGGTCGCGCTGAACAAGGACACCGGCGCAGTCGCCTGGGAAATCAAGGTGGCCGATTGGGAGCAGGGCTACAGCATCACCGGCGCGCCGCTGGTGGTGAAGGACATGGTGCTCACCGGCGTGGCCGGCGGAGAGTTCGGCATCCGCGGTTTCGTCGCCGCCTACGACGCCAGGACCGGCGCGCAGCGCTGGCGCCGGCACGTGATCCCCGGCCCGGGCGAGCCCGGCAACGACAGCTGGCCCGGCGAGACCTGGAAGCACGGCGGCGGCTCCACCTGGACCACGGGCGTATTCGATCCGCGCATGAACACCGTGTTCTGGCAGGTCGGCAACGCCGGACCGTGGAATTGCCAGGTGCGCAAGGGCGACAACAAGTGGACCGCGGGAACCGTCGCGCTCAACGCGGACACCGGCGATATCCAGTGGGGCTTTCAGTACACGCCCTGGGACTGCTGGGACTACGACAGCGTCAGCACGCCGGTGCTGGCCGACCTGCAGCTCGGCGGCAACGCGGTGAAAGCGCTGTTCCACTACGACAAGAACGGCTACTTCTACGCGCTCGACCGCGGCACCGGCAAGTTCCTGTACGGCGAGCCGATCGTGCCGGGCATCAACTGGACCAAGGGGCTCGATCCGGTCACCGGCCGGCCCAACGTCAACCCGGAGATGGTTGCCCAGTCCGGCGGACCCGAGGTCGCGCCAATCATCCCCAGCCTGGAAGGCGCGATCGACTGGCAGCCGCTCGCCTTCGATCCCGGCCGCCGCACCATGTTCTTCATGTCCAACAACTGGGCCATGGGTTACAAGTTCTGGGCCGAGGACAAGTTCGCGCCGCCCACCAAGGGCGAGTGGTACCTGGGCGCGGACTACCAGCAGTACATCTCGCACGGGGAGACCACCGGCAACTTCGTTGCCTTCGACGTGGCGAACCGGAAAGTGGCGTGGCGCGTGGTCAGCCCGGCGCCGTTCTGGTCGGGCGCGCTCGCCACCTCGAGCGGGCTGGTGTTCGCCGGCGACATGCGCGGCTACTTCCTGGCGATCGACGCCGCCACCGGCAAGGTGCTGTGGTACTTCCCCACCGGCTCGGGCATCATCGGCAGCCCCATCTCCTACATGCTCGACGGCGTGCAGTACGTCGCGGTGCCTTCCGGCGGCATGGGCGGGGACATGGGCTTCTATTACACCGAGCCGAAGGCCGGCAACCTGTTTGTGTTCGCGCTCGACGGGCGCAGGCCGCCGATGGGCAAGGACAGCAACCTGGTCAGCATCCCCGGTTCCACCCCTGTGGTCGGCGAGCCCGGCACCACGCTCGGCGGCCGCGTGCTGCCCGGCTACGGCTATCCCGAGAAACCCGAGCGCGAGCCGATCAAGAAGCAGTGAGCGCGCCGGCGGTGGCGAGCGCGGATGAAGCGAGGCGCATGCCGGGAGCATTCGCTCCCGGCGTGCGCGGCGGCTGGATCGCGCGTGCACTGGTGAGCACAGCGCTCGCGGCCGGCGTCGCGGCAGCGCAGGAAACGCCGCCGGCACCGGAGAACCCCTACCTCGATCAGAAGGAAGCCCTCGACGAGGGCGAGAAGCTCTACCGCATCCGCTGCTACGGCTGCCACTTCCGCGCAGGCGGGCGCGGACCGAATCTGTTCCGTAGCCGACTCACCCTGGTGCAGTTCGTCGAGATCGTAGCCAAGGGCGGCGGTCCCGGCATGCCGGCCTGGGGCGGCACCTTGTCCGGCGAGGACATCCTCAAGCTACACGCGTTCGTGATGTCGCGCGACCGGTTATAGGGAGTCGACGAACTTCACCAGCGCGTCGCGCTCCGCCTTGCGCATGGCGCGGAAGGCTTCGCGCGACTTCTCCGCTTCGCCGCCGTGCCAGAGGATCGCCTCGGCGACGTTGCGCGCGCGCCCGTCGTGCAGCAGGTCGCTGTGGCCGTTGACGGTGCGCAGCAGCCCGATGCCCCACAACGGCGCGGTGCGCCACTCTCTGCCGTCGGCTTTGAAATCCGGGCGATGGTCGGCGAGCTCCTCGCCCATGTCGTGCAGCAGCAGATCGGTGTACGGGTGGATGGTGAGATCGGCCGCCGCGCGCAGAGCGGGCTTCGGCCCGGTCTTGAGCGCCGGCACGTGGCAGGCGCCGCAGTTGGCTTGCGCGAACAGCGCCTCGCCGCGCTCGACGTCTACGTCGCCGGCGTTGCGGCGCGCGGGCACGGCCAGCGCCTGCAGGTAGAAAGTGATGTTGGTGAGCCGGCTGGGCACCACCTCGGGCCGGAACGTGTTGCCCTCGCATCCGCCCTGTCCGCCGCACTTGCTGGCGGAGGGAATGTCCAGGCAGGCGCGCTGCACGGGCGGGCAGTTCTCCTCGGGGAACAGGAAGGTGGTGGCGCCGATGTCGCCGTGGAACGCGCCTGCCGTCTGCTGGCGCAGGCTGGGCTGGTTCGCCTTCCAGCCGAACCGCCCGAGCGCGACCGTTTCGTTCTCGACGTCCCACACGTAGTTGGGGCGGCCGCTCACGCCGAGCCGCTCCTGCTCCTTGGCGAGCGCAAGGATGGTCTGCTCCGGTACCGCTTCGAGCAGACCCACTCCCACCATCGCCGGCGCCACGCGCGGCGAGCGCAGGACTTCGGGACCGATGTCGCCGAACTGCAGCTCGGTGAAGCGCACCTTGGGCGCGCGCAACGTGACGACCTCGCCATCGCCCAGCGCGACCGCTTTCGCTTCGTAGTCGAATACCGCCTGACCTTCCGGCGGCACGCGCCCCTCGATCCCGCGGTTTTGCAGCTGGTCGCCGTAGGCGGGGTGAGGCACCGGTCCACCGTTCGCGGAGGTGCCCGCCACGCTCAAGCGCACCAGCATGCCGCGCGC
>DATBMG010000244.1:0-3462 GCA_036554965.1 Burkholderiales bacterium | reverse complement strand
AAGATCTTCTTCGGCGCCTCGCCCGGCGTAGGCAAGACCTACGCCATGCTGCTCGAGGCGCGCCGGCTGCGCGCCGAGGGGCTGGACGTGGTGGTCGGGGTGGTCGAGACGCACGGCCGCAGCGAAACGGCGGCATTGCTGGATGGGCTGGAGGTCTTGCCGCGCAAAGAGGTCGACTACCGCGGCCGCAAGCTGCAGGAGTTCGACCTCGATGCGGCGCTCAAGCGCCGTCCGCCGGTGTTGCTGGTGGACGAGCTGGCGCATACCAACGCACTCGGTTCCCGTCACCCCAAGCGCTGGCAAGACGTCGACGAGCTGCTCGCCGCCGGCATCGACGTGCTGACGACGGTCAACGTGCAGCACATGGAGAGCTTGAACGACATCGTCGGCGGCATCACCGGCATCCGCGTTGCCGAGACCGTGCCCGACCATGTGTTCGGCAGAGCGAACGAAGTGGTGCTGGTCGATCTGCCGCCGGACGATCTACTGCTGCGCTTGAAGGAAGGCAAGGTCTACCTGCCGGACCAGGCCGAGCGCGCGATCCAGAATTTCTTCCGCAAAGGCAACCTGATTGCGCTGCGCGAGCTGGCACTGCGTCAGACCGCCGACCGGGTGGACGATCAGATGCGCGCCTTCCGGCGCGCCACCACCGAGGCGCAGGTCTGGCAGACGCGCGATACGCTGCTCGCCTGCGTCGGCCCGAGCGACGTGGACGACAAGGTGGTGCGCACGGCAGCGCGCCTGGCCGCCAAGCTCGACAGTGCATGGCACGCGGTGTACGCGGAGACTCCGGCGCTGCAGCGGCTGCCGGAAGCGCAGCGCAGCGCGATCCTCAAGACGTTGAGGCTGGCGCAGGAACTCGGCGCCCAGACGGCGACCCTGCCGGCGCAAGACGCAGTCGAGGCGGTGCTCGACTATGCGCGCCGCAACAACCTCGGCCGCATCGTCGTCGGGCGCAGCACCCGCGCGCGGGTGCGCTGGCCGGGACGCCAGTCCTTCAGCCGGCGGCTGGGGGCGCGCGCCCCCGATATCGACCTGATCGCTGTCGCACGCGAGGAAGAGCGGGCGCGTCGCGCGCCGGCCACCGAGACCGAGACGGAGCGCGCCGAAGCGATACGCCGCCAGCGCCTTTGGGGCTATGCGTATGCCGTGCTGACCTGCATCGGTATCACGGCCCTGGCTACCCCTTTGCGGCATCACATCGACCTCGCCAACATAGTGATGCTGTTCTTGCTGGGCGTAGTGTTCGTCGCCAATCGCTTCGGGCGCGGGCCGGCGGTGCTCGCCGCTGTGCTGAGCGTGGCATCGTTCGATTTCTTCTTCGTGCCCCCGCGCCTCACCTTCGCGGTGAGCGACGTTCAGTACCTGCTGACGTTCGCCGTCATGCTGATCGTGGGCCTGGTGACCGGGCATCTGACCGCGGGCTTGCGCTATCAGGCGCGCGTGGCGCGCTCCCGCGAGGAGCGCGCTCGCAGTCTGTACGAAATGGCCAGGTCTCTGTCCTCGTCGCTGGTCGAGGAACAAGTGGTCGAGATCAGCGACAAGTTCGTCGAGTCCAGTTTCCGCGCGAAAGCCGCGATACTGCTGCCCGACCTGTCGGGGAAGCTGCAGCCGCCGCTCATGTACGGTGCCACCCCGGCCTATGACCTGGCGGTCGCGCAGTGGTGCTACGACAGGAGCGCGCCGGCCGGTGCCGGTACCGACACACTGCCGGCAAATCCTCAGCTCTACTTGCCGCTGAGGGCCCCGATGCGGGTGCGCGGCGTGCTAGTCGTCGAACCGAGCAGCACGCGCCTGCTCATGATCCCGGAGCAGCGCCGTCTGCTGGACACCTTCGCGGCGCTGGTCGCGATCGCGCTGGAACGCATCCATTTCGTCTCCGTCGCTCAGGACACGCTCATCAAGATGGAATCGGAGCGATTGCGCAACACGCTGCTCGCGGCGCTGTCGCACGACCTGCGCACGCCGCTTACCGCACTGGTCGGGTTGGCCGAGACGCTGTACCTCGACCTCACTGCAGCGGAGTCCGGGCACGCCGACCGGGCCAGCGTGCTGCGTGAGCAAGCGCTGCGCACCAGCCGTATGGTGAACAACCTGCTGGAGATGGCGCGGCTGCAGTCGGGCGAAGTGAAGCCGCGCAAGGACTGGCAGTCGATGGAAGAAATCGTCGGCGGCGCGCTGAAGGCGCTGGATGCGGGTCTCGCCGGCCGTCCACTGCGGCTCGATCTGCCCGCGGATCTGCCGCTGGTCAAGTGCGACGCCGGCTTGATCGAACGGGTCCTGGTCAATCTGCTCGAGAACGCGCTCAAGTACACGCCACCGGGAACCGCCATCGGCGTGGGCGCTGCCAGAGGCGACGCGGTGATGCGCGTCGAGGTGTGGGATGAGGGCCCGGGACTGCCGGCCGGGCAGGAACGCGCCATGTTCGCCCGGTTCACGCGCGGGGAGAAGGAGTCGGTCGTCCCGGGCGTGGGTCTGGGGCTCGCCATCTGCGAGGCGATCGTCGAGGCGCACGGCGGGAAGATCTGGGCCGAGAATCGCACACCGCACGGCGCACGCTTCATATTCACTCTACCGCTCGACGAGCAGCCGGCAGTGGAGCATGAAGCGGGGCTCTGACGCATTGGAGGACGACCGATCGAGACGCAACGCAACATCCTGGTCGTCGAAGACGAGAAGGAGATCCGGAATTTCGTGCGCCAGGCGCTCGAGGCCGAAGGGCATCGCGTATTCGAAGCGGAGAATCTGAAGCGCGGATTGATCGAGGCCGGCACGCGCAAACCCGATCTGGTGATTCTCGATCTGGGACTGCCCGACGGCAATGGCGTCGACCTTATCCGCGAGGTGCGTGCGTGGAGCGCGATGCCCATCGTCGTCCTGTCGGCGCGGGTCGAGGAGCACGACAAGGTCGAGGCGCTGGACGCCGGGGCGGACGACTATCTCACCAAACCGTTCGGCGTGGCCGAATTGCTGGCGCGGGTGCGGGCGGCGCTGCGACGTCACAGCCGGGCCGGCGAAGAGCAAGGTGCGGTGGCGCGCTTCGGCGACGTGGTCGTGGATCTGGCGAACCGCCTGGTCTCCAAGGGCGGTCGGGACATCCACCTCACCCAGATCGAATTCCGCCTGCTGGCGGTGCTGTTGAGCCACCCGGGGAAGGTGCTGACGCATCGACACCTCCTGCGCGAGGTCTGGGGGCCGTCGTACGTGGAGCACAGTCACTACCTGCGCATCAACATGGGACACCTGCGGCAGAAGCTGGAAGACGATGCGGCACGGCCCAAGCACCTGATCACGGAGACAGGCGTCGGTTACCGATTCGTCCCAGTCCTTTCTTAGACGCGGCAGCCTTGCTCATGGACGTCTGCGCTGCACCGAGCGTGCTGATGAGAAGCTGCAGACCGCGCCAGCGTCCGCGCAAGCTCCAGCCGCGGCGGTCTGAATGAATCGTTCTGGGTTGTGACC
>DATBMG010000243.1:0-7222 GCA_036554965.1 Burkholderiales bacterium | reverse complement strand
GGTGCTGTCCTACGCGCTCGCCGGTGCGCTGGCCGGTGCCGCCGGCAGCCTCGGTCTGCTGCTCGACGGCCTGCTGCCGGTGCAGTCCGCGTTGTATGTCCTGGCCAACGCGATGCTGATCGGTCTGGGCCTGTATCTGGCCGGTGTGTCGTCGGTCGTGGCCTGGATCGAGCGCCTCGGCCTGGCTCTGTGGCGGCGCATCCAGCCGCTGACGCGTAACCTGCTGCCGGCCGACACCTTGCCGCGCGCGCTGGCTCTGGGACTGCTGTGGGGCTGGTTGCCGTGCGGCCTGGTCTACGCGGTGCTCACCACGGCGCTGCTGACCGGCGACGCGCTCGACGGTGCGGCGATCATGGCCGCCTTCGGCCTGGGAACCCTGCCGAACCTGCTACTCGCCGGGCTCGCCCTGCGTCGCATGACCGCCGCCACCCGGGCGCGCCCGCTGCGGATGGCGGCGGGCGGGCTGGTGCTCGGCTTCGGCGTGTACGGCCTGGCGAACGCGGCCAGCCTGAGCGATCACATCCGCGCCGGGTTGATCTGTTTGAGTTAGCCCGGGCGCTTCGAACCGGGCGGCGTTGCCCGCCGCACGAAAAGCCCCTATAATCCGCCACTTCCTTCGACCGCCCCGCGGCCGAATGGAACCCGTGAGACGTCCTTGCTCCACCGCCTCGCATGCGGGGGGCACACCCAAAAGGAGATGCGATGCGACATTACGAGATCGTCTTCATCGTCCATCCGGACCAGAGCGAGCAGGTGCCCGCGATGGTCGAGCGCTACCGCGGGATGGTCGGCGGCCGCAACGGCCGCATCCACCGGCTCGAGGACTGGGGCCGGCGCCAGCTCGCCTATCCGATCCAGAAGATGCACAAGGCGCACTACGTCCTGATGAACATCGAGTCCGATCAGGAAACCCTGGACGAGCTGGAGCACGCCTTCCGCTTCAACGACGCGGTGCTGCGCCACCTGATCGTGCACAGGACCGAGGCGGTAACCGAGCCTTCGCCCATGATGCGCGCCGAGAAGTCGAAGTCGCTGCCGACCGGCGAGCGCGAACGCGGCGAGCGCGCGGAGCAGCCGACGCCCACGCCGGCGGCCTGATCTGCCTGCGTTGGCCGGCGCCACGGGACACAACGAGGTCCGCTTGAGTGCCACGGTGACGGCGCGCGAGGTGCTGCGTCACACCCCCGCAGGGGTGCCGGCGCTGAGCCTGACGCTCGCGCACCAGTCGACCCAGGTGGAGGCGAAGGTGCCGCGCCTGGTGCAGGCCAGCCTCGAGGCGGTAGCGCTGGGCGCGCTGGCGCAGCGCATGGACCGCCTGCGGGTCGGGCAGGCCATCCGGGTGACGGGATTCCTGGCAAACCGCAGCCGGCGCAGCGCTCGCGTCGTGCTGCACGTGAACGAATTCGAGATCGAGCAGGAGGAACAAGCACATGGCATTCGGTAGAGGCAAGCCCAAGGACAAGCGCCGCGAGGACCGCGGCAACCGCCCGCTGTTCAAGCGCCGCCGGTTCTGCCGCTTCACGGCCGAGAAGATCAAGGAGATCGACTACAAGGACGTGGAGCTGCTGAAGGACTTCATCAACGAGAACGGCAAGATCATCCCGGCGCGCATCACCGGCACCAAGGCGCATTACCAGCGCCAGTTGTCGGCGGCGGTCAAGCGCGCGCGCTACCTGGCGCTGTTGCCGTACACCGACGTACACTGAGGGGATCGCTGCCATGCAAGTGATCCTGCTGGAGAAGGTCGTCAACCTCGGTCAGCTCGGCGACATCGTCAAGGTGCGCGAGGGCTACGCCCGCAACTTCCTGATCCCCAAGGGCAAGGCGAAGCGCGCCACCGAGGCCAACATCGCCGAGTTCGAGAAGCGCCGCGGCGAGCTGGAGAAGACGCAGAACGAGATCCTCGCCGCCGCCCAGGAGCGCGCCGCCAAGCTCGAAGGGCTGATGGTGCAGGTCAGCCAGAAGGCCGGCGTGGACGGGCGCCTGTTCGGTTCGGTAACCAACTACGACATCGCCGAGGCGCTGAAGGCGCAAGGCTTCGAGGTGCCCAAGTCGGTGGTGCGCCTGCCGAACGGGCCGCTGAAGCACGTCGGCGACTACGACATCGTGCTCGACCTGCACGGCGACGTAAAGGCGAACATCAAGGTGTCGGTGCTGGGGGAGCAATAGCAGGAGCTAGGATCTAGGATCTAGGGGCTAGGAGCTAGGGAAAAGCTCAGCGCCTACAGCGTCGGTAAAGGATCAGGCAAGAGGAGCTCCGGCTCCTCTTTGTGTTTCCGCATGGATCACGCAGTAGAATGCGGACTCGTCACCCACCACGCTCTCCAGATTCTAGCTCCTAGCTCCTAGATCCTAGATCCTAGATCCTAGATCCTCACATGGCTCTCTCCCCCAGCCTGCAGGACAGCCAGGTCGATCTGATCAAGATGCCGCCGCATTCGGTGGAGGCGGAGCAGTCCGTGCTCGGCGGCCTGCTGCTCGACAACGCGGCCTGGGATCGCATCGCCGATCTGCTCGCCGAGGCCGATTTCTACCGCAGCGACCATCGGCTGATCTATCACCACATCGTCAAGCTGATCGAGCACAGCCGGCCGGCCGACGTGATCACGGTGGCGGAGAGCCTGGAGAGCACCAAGGACCTGCAGACCGTGGGCGGCATTCCCTACCTGAGCGCGCTCGCCACCACCACGCCGTCCGCCGCCAACATCCGCCGCTATGCCGAGATCGTGCGCGAGCGCGCCATCCTGCGCAAGCTCGCCGAGGTCGCCACCGAGATCGCGGACAGCGCCTACAGCCCGATGGGCCGCGACGCAAGTCAGATCCTGGACGAGGCCGAATCGCGGGTGTTCGAGATCGCCGAGCAGGGCGCGCGCGGCAAGCAGGGCTTCCAGGACATGCCGCCGCTGCTCACGCGGGTGGTCGAGCGCATCGACATGCTCTACAACCGCGACAGCGCAAGCGACCTGACTGGCGTGCCCACCGGCTTCGCCGATCTGGATCGCATGACTTCGGGATTGCAGCCGGGGGATCTAGTGATCGTGGCCGGACGCCCAAGCATGGGGAAGGCGCAGCCGCTCGATGCCAAGGTACTTGCGGTAGACGGTTGGAAGCAAATGGGCGAGTTGCGGCTGGGTGACGCACTGGCCTCCATCGATGGCAAGCGCTCCCTTGTCAGTGGAATCTTCCCGCAGGGACGGCGCCAAGTGTACCGCGTCACTTTTTCCGACGGCCGCACCACTGAATGCTGTGCCGAACACCTGTGGAAAGTCTACTACCGAAGCTGGCCACAACCGCGCGTCCTTTCCACGCAGCGTCTGATGGCGATGTTGCAGGCGAAGCGCTATCGGCACCGTCTCTGGATCGACACGGCATCAGGTCGTTTCGGAGAGGACCGGGTGCGGTTGGCCAAGGAGGAAGTGCTTCCGCTGGATCCGTGGTTGCTGGGCGCGCTGCTTGGTGATGGCAAGCTGTCAGGCGGCAGCATCGTGTTCTCGACGGCCGACACGGAGATGCTCACTCGCTTGCAAGAACGGGCCGGCGCCGGTTTCCAGCTGCGTGCTGCCGGCGGCTACGACTGGCGAGTCGTGCAGGCGGGCGGGGCCAACCGCGCTGGCGTTTCTGGTGTCACGCCGAATGCGATCAAGGAAGCCTTTGTCGCGCTCGGGCTATGGGGAGTGAAGAGCGAGCAGAAGTTCATACCCCCGGCGTATCTGGAAGCAAGCCGTGAAGCCCGGTTGGATCTCTTGCGCGGCCTGCTGGACACAGACGGCTGGGTCGAACGCTGGGGCAGCGTGCGCTTCTGTTCCGCCAGCGCGCAGCTGGCCGAGGACGTGGTCGACCTGGTCCGCTCGCTGGGCGGCTGGTGCACGCTGCGAGAGAAGCGCACCAGCTACAGCTACCTGGGGGTGAAGAGGCAGGGGCTTCCCGCGTACGTCTGCAACATCCACCATGACGATCCGAAATCCCTGCTTCTGCTTACGCACAAGCGGCAGCGCGCATTGACAAGGCCAGTGAGAAGCTGGCGCCCTGTATTTGTATCGATCGAGGCCTCGCGCGTGACCGAAACGCAGTGCATCGCCGTCACGCACCCGAGCCGGTTGTACGTCACCGACGATTACATCGTGACCCACAATACCTCGCTCGCGATGAACGTTGCTGAGCACGTCGCGCTCGATGCCGGCCTTCCGGTCGGCATCTTCTCGATGGAGATGGCGGGCACGCAGCTGGTGATGCGCATGCTCGGCTCGGTGGGCAAGCTCGACCAGCACAAGCTGCGCACTGGCCGTTTGCAAGACGAGGATTGGCAGCGTCTCACGCACGCGGTGGGTCGTCTCAACGACGCGCCGATCCACGTGGACGAGACGGCCGCGCTCAATCCGCTCGAGCTGCGCGCTCGGGCACGGCGGTTGCACCGCCAGTACAAACAGCTCGGACTGGTCGTGGTCGACTACGTGCAGCTCATGTCCGCTTCCAGCGAGGGCGAGAACCGCGCCACCGAGCTGTCCGAGATCTCACGTGGCATGAAGGCGCTGGCCAAGGAGCTCAACTGCCCGGTGGTCGTGCTGTCGCAGCTCAACCGCAGCTTGGAACAACGCCCCAACAAGCGGCCAGTGATGTCGGATCTTCGTGAGAGTGGAGCGCTCGAGCAGGATGCAGATTTGATCCTGTTCATCTACCGCGACGAAGTCTATAACCCCGAAACGGCGGACAAAGGCATCGCCGAGGTGATCATCGGCAAGCAGCGCAACGGACCGATCGGCACGGTGCGGCTTGCGTTCCTGGGCGAGTACACGCGCTTCGAGAACCTCGCCGACCCGACTCGCTACTGAGCGTGCGTACCCCTCTTATCGCTCTCTCGATCCTCGCCGCGTGCGCCGGCGCGTTGTTGGCTGCGCGTGCGGACACGAAGTTCCAGAACCTCACTGCGGAGCAGGGCCGGACCCTGCTGGCGTTGGCGCGTGATTATGATCCTGGCGACGAGGAGCGAGCGGAGTCTGCCTACGCAGCGTGCGTCGCGCGCTACGACGCGGACGCTGCCGATCCGGCAAAGCGCGCGCCGATAGAGGAATCGTTCGTCTTGATCGACGGCGCAACCCGCCGAATGGGATACAAGCAGTACGCCGACATCACCGATAATTACGAGCGGCTGAGGTTGGCGAAGATGCTGGGCGAGCGTGGCTGGCTGAAGCAGTTTCGCACCGACGTCGCCGCCTGTCTCGCGTCGAGCGGACGCTGATCCCTCGTCCCCCTCTCCGCCCGCGGAGGAGGGCGGCGCTCTACCAGCGCCACTTCCCCGCGTCGACCGCAGTCCAGAACTCGAGCAGCGCCCGGTTGAAGGCATCGACCTCCTCGAGGTTGATGCTGTGGCCGCTGTTGGGGATGACAAGCAGCCCGGCGGATCGGATCTTGCGCTTCATGAACAGCCCCGGCTCCAGGCATGGCCCATCTTCGTCGCCGGTAACGATCAAGGTGGGCACGTCGATCTTCTCGATGTCGCGCTCCAGCTCGTAGATGGTCGGGCGCCGCAGCTGATAGCCGCGCATGGTGAGCGCCGAACCGATGTTCGAGTGCTCGGCGAACTGGCGGTAGAACTCCTCGTAGCCGCGCGGGTCCTTGTGCCGCAGCGGCAGGCGCGTCAGGCTGACCGCGTAGTGCTTGATGCCTTCCTCCATGCCCAGGCGCTCGATGCGGTCCGCCAGCTCGGCGCCGTCCTTCAGGAACTGAGCGCGGGTGCCGGGATCCGAGCCGTGGCCCGCGCCGCAGATGGCGAGCGACAGCGCCATGCGCGGGTAGTGGATGCCGAAGTGCAGCGTTGCGTAACCGCCCTGCGACAGTCCGCAGATGTGGGCTTTGTCGATCTTCAGGTGGCGCAGCACGGCGGCGATGTCGTCGACGGCGTGGCGCTGGCTGTAGGCCTCAGGGTCGCGCGGCACGTCGGACGGCGGGTAGCCGCGCGCGTTGAAAGTGATGCAGCGGTAGCGACGCGAGAAGTACCGCACCTGCGGCTCCCAGCTGCGGACATCGGCAGCGAACTCGTGCACGAAGATGACCGGCGTTCCGCGGCCGGTTTCCTCGTAGTGCAGGCGTGCGCCTGCTGATTCGGCGAAGGGCATGAGGGTCTCCCGGGTATGCGAAGTCGCTACAATATCTCCGCCGCGTGGTCCGCCAGCCGCGAGCGCTCGCCGCGCTGCAGGGTGACGTGGCCGCTGTGGCTCCAGCCCTTGAAGCGATCCACCACGTAGGTCAGGCCGGAGCTGCCTTCGGTGAGGTAGGGCGTGTCGATCTGCGCGATGTTGCCCAGGCACACCACTTTCGTGCCCGGTCCGGCGCGCGTGATCAGGGTCTTCATCTGCTTCGGCGTGAGATTCTGCGCCTCGTCGAGGATCAGGAACTTGTTGATGAAGGTGCGCCCGCGCATGAAGTTCAGCGACTTCACCTTGATGCGCGAGCGTATCAGGTCGCGGGTGGCGGCGCGGCCCCATTCACCGGCGTCCTCGTCGGTCTTGTTGAGCACGTCGAGGTTGTCCTCCAGCGCACCCATCCAGGGCGTCATCTTCTCTTCCTCGGTGCCGGGCAGGAAGCCGATGTCCTCGCCTACCGGCACGGTGACCCGCGTCATGATGATCTCGGAGTAGAGCTTGTCCTCCAGCGTCTGCATCAGCCCGGCCGCCAGCGTCAGCAGGGTCTTGCCGGTGCCGGCCTGCCCCAGTAGCGTGACGAAATCGACCTCGGGATTCATCAGCAGGTTCAGCGCGAAGTTCTGCTCGCGGTTGCGCGCCACGATTCCCCATACGCTGTTGCGCTGGTGGCCGTAGTCGGTGAGGGTCTGCAGGATGGCGGTCTTGCCGCTCACCTCCTTGACCTGCGCGTAGAACGGACGGTCGGTCTCCAGGTAGGCGAACTCGTTCACCAGCAGGCTCGGCACCAGCGGCCCGTGCACCCGGTACCAGGTGCGGCCGGCCTGCTGCCAGGACTCCATCTCCTTGCCGTGCGCGTCCCAGAAATCGGCGGGAAGCGCGCGCACGCCGGTATACAGCAGATCGGTGTCTTCCAGGGCCTTGTCGTTGTAGTAGTCCTCGGCGGCCAGACCCAGCGCGCGCGCCTTGATGCGCATGTTGATGTCCTTGGACACCAGGATCACATGGCGCCGCGGATAGCGTTCCTGCAGGTGGCGCACGACCCCCAGGATCTCGTTGTCGGCCCTGCCGCTCGCCAGCGTGGC
>DATBMG010000216.1:0-5061 GCA_036554965.1 Burkholderiales bacterium | reverse complement strand
ATCGGGAACAGCGGCGCGAGGTCGTCCGGCCCGAGCGGCTTCAAGGTACCGGGGTGCAGCACGGGCGGCGGCGGCTTGGGCAGGTCCGCCATGATGTTGTACCAGGTCTTCGGGATCTGCCCTTCGTCGAGGATGTACTTGATGCTGTCTGCCATGCTCGTCTCCTCATCGTTCTCGTAATTGAGCGCTGAGCCTCGACTTGCCGTCGCTGCCGGTGCGGCCAGCATTGCGCCGGCAGCCCATTATAGAACCGTGAGAGGACGGCGAGGCTGCCGGGTCAGGGCCGTGCCAGGGCCGCGCGCCGCGCGCGGCGATGCGCGACCCAGCCTTGGAAGCGCTCGAGATAAACGTAGATGACGGGGGTGATGTACAGCGTGAGCAGCTGCGAGACGAGCAGCCCGCCGACCACGGCCAGACCGAGCGGCCGGCGCGCCTCCGCCCCGGCGCCGACCCCGAGCGCAATCGGCAACGTGCCCATCAGGGCGGCCATGGTGGTCATCATGATCGGGCGGAAGCGCGTCAGCGCCGCCTCGTAGATCGCCTGGGCCGGCGGCTTGTTCTCCTTGCGCTGCGCGTCGATGGCGAAGTCGATCATCATGATCGCGTTCTTCTTGACGATGCCGATCAGCATCAGCAGGCCGACCCAGCCGTACAGATCCAGCTGCGGATGAAAGATCAGCAGCGTGAGCAGCGCGCCGAGCACGGCGGAGGGCAGCCCGGACAAGATGGTGAGGGGGTGCACCAGGCTCTCGTAGAGGATGCCCAGGATCAGGTAGATGATGAACACCGCCATCAGCAGCAGCAGGGGCATGCCGACCAGCGACGACTGGAACGCCTGCGCGGTGCCCTGGAAGCTGGTGCTGAGCGTCGCCGGCGCGCGCAGCTCGGCGAGCGCCGCGTTCACGCGCTGCACCGCGTCGCCGAGCGCCACGCCGGGCGCCAGGTTGAAGGAGATGTTCACCGCCGGCAGCTGGCCCAGATGGTTGATCGACAGCGGGCCGACGGACGTGCCGACGGCGGCCACCGAGCCCAGCGGCACCAGGTTTCCGCCCGAGCCGCGGATGTAGAGCACGGACAGGGTCGAGGCGTCGCGCTGGTAGCGCGGCTCGACTTCGAGAATCACCGAGTACTCGTTGCTCGGCGTGTAGATGGTCGACACCTGGCGCGAGCCGAAGGCGTTGAACAGCGCGCTCTCGATCTGCTCGGGCGTCACGCCGAGCGCGGAGGCCTTGTCGCGGTCGATCTCGACGTCGATCTGCGTGTTCTTGATCTGCAGATCGGTGGTCACGTCGAGCACGCCGGGGATGGCGCGCACGCGCTCCTCCACCCTGGGCGCCCACTGGTACAGCTCGTCGAGGTCCGCGCTCTGCAGGGTGAACTGGAACTGGCTCTTGGTGATGACGCCGCCCAGCCGGATCGACGGCAGGTTCTGCAGAAACACCTTCAGGCCGGGCAGGTCGGTGAGCCTGGGGCGCAACTGCTGCATCACCTGGTCCGCGCTCGGGCGTTGGTCGCGCGGCTTGAGGTTGATCACGATGCGGCCCAGGTTCAGCAGCTGGCTGGAGCCGCCCACGCCGATGAACGACATGGTGGAGGCCACGTTCGGGTCCTCGCGGATGCGGGCCACGGCCATCTGCTGCTGCGCGTACATGGCGTCGTAGGAGATGTCCTGGGTGCCCTCGGTGAAGGCGAACAGGCTGCCGGTGTCCTCGCTGGGAAGAAATCCCTTGGGGATGGCGATGCCCAGATAGATCGCCGCGGCGGTGGTGAGCGCGAACACCACCATGGTCGCCCGCGGGAGGGCGAGCGTCGCCTTGAGCGTGCGTTCGTAGAGTGCGCGCAAGCCGTCGAAGGCACGCTCGCTCGCGCGATACAGGCGCCCGTGACGCCGCTCGCGCTCCGGCCGCAGCCAGCGCCCGCACAGCATCGGCGTCAGCGTGAGGGACACCAAGCCCGAGATCAGGATCGCCGCCATGATGGTGATGGCGAACTCGTGCAGCAGCCGGCCGACCACGCCGGCCATGAACAGCACCGGCACGAACACCACCGCCAGCGACAGCGTCATCGACAGGATGGTGAAGGCCACCTCCCGCGAGCCTTCGAGCGTGGCCTGCAGCGCGGTCTTGCCCATCTCCAGGTGGCGCGCGATGTTCTCCAGCATCACGATCGCGTCGTCCACCACGAAGCCCACGCATAGAGTGAGGGCCAGCAGCGACAGCGTGTCGAGGCTGAAGCCCGCCAGGTACATGACGGCGAAGGTGCCGATGATCGACATCGGCAGCGCGGCGGCGGGGATGACGGTGGCGGACAGGTTGCGCAGGAACAGGAAGATCACCATCACCACCAGCACCAGCGCCAGCGACAGGGTGAATTGCACTTCGTGGACCGAGCGGCGGATGACCTGGGAGCGGTCGTACAGCACCTCGACCTCGATGCCGGGCGGGATCTGCGCGCGGAACTGCGGCAGCAGCTTGCGGATCTCGTCCACCACCTGCACGGTGTTGGTTCCCGGCTGGCGCTGGATCGCCAGGACGATGCCGCGCTTGTCGTTGTACCAGGCGGCCACGCGGTTGTTCTCGACGCTGTCCACCGCTTGGCCGAGGTCGCGCACGCGCACCGGCGCGCCGTTGCGGTAAGCGATGATCACGTCCTGGAAGCCGGCCGCATCCTGCAGCTGCGCATTGGTCATCACCGACGCGGAACGGTGCGGCCCCTGGAAGACGCCGGTGGGCAGGTTCGGGTTGTGCTGGCGCAGCGCCTGCTCCACCTCGTCGATGCCGATGCCGCGCGCGGCGAGCGCCTGCGGATCGACCTGCACGCGCACGGCGTAGGACTGCGCGCCGAATACCTGCACCTGCGCCACGCCGCTCACCATGGAGATGCGCTGGGCCATCAGCGTCTCGGCGTATTCGTTCACCCGGGACAGCGGCAGCGTGTCGGAAGTGACCGCCAGGTAGAACACCGGCATGTCGGCGGGGTTGACCTTGCGGTAGGACGGCGGCACCGTCATGTCGTCCGGCAGCTGCCGGCGCGCGGCGGCGATCGCCGTCTGCACGTCCAGCGCCGCGGCGTCGATGTCGCGGTCGAGCTCGAACTGCAAGGTCACCTGCGTGGTGCCCTGCGTGCTGGAGGAGGTCATCTGCTCCAGCCCGGCGATGGTGGAGAACTGCTTCTCCAGCGGCGTGGCCACCGCGGCCGCCATCGTTTCTGGGCTGGCGCCGGGCAGCTCGGCGCGCACCTGGATGGTGGGGAAATCGACGTTGGGCAGGTGCGCAACGGGCAGCTGGAAGTAGGCGATGGCGCCGAAGGTGAGCAGCCCGACCATGACCAGCAAGGTCATGACGGGTCGGCGGATGAAGGGCTCGGACAGGTTCATGTCAGCCGGCCTTGGGCGACACCTTTCCGCCCGGCGTCACCCGGAGCTGCCCGGTGGTCACCACCGTCTCGCCCGCGGTAAGCCCCTTGGCGATCACCGCGCTTTCGCCTTCGGTGCGCTCGACCACGACCGGGCGCAGGTCGGCGCTCTGGTCGTCCTTGACGACGAACACGTACGGGCCGTTGGGGCCGTTCTGGATCGCCTGCGCCGGGATTACCAGCGCGTTCGGCTGCTCGGCCAGCGTAACCGTGGTGGTGACGAACTGCCCGGGCCAGAGCTGGCGATCGCCGTTGGCGAAAGTGGCGTGCAGACGGATGGTGCCGGTCTGGGGATCGACCGCGTTGTCGATGAAGGTCAGCTTGCCGCTCACCGGCGGCGCGGCACCGCCCTCCTGGCGCACCACCACGGTGAGCGCGCGCTGCGCATTGTAGCTGCGGATCTGCGCCAGGAAGCGCTCGGGCACCGCGAAGCTCACGTAGATCGGCGCGACCTGGTTGATCACCACCAGCGGATCGTCCGCGTTGGCCTGCACCGTGTTGCCGACCGTCACGTTGACCCGCCCAACGCGCCCGTCGATCGGGGCGACGATGCGTGCATAGGAGAGCTGCACGCGCGCGGTTTCCACTGCCGCGCGATCGGCGGCCACCGTCGCCTCCGCGGCCTCTCGGCCGGTGCGCGCCTGCGTCAGGGCCTCCTCCGAGATGAAGCCCTTGCCCTGCAGCTCGAGGTAACGTTGCTCCAGAGAGCGGGCGTTCGCCAGCAGCGCGCGGTCGCGCGCCTCCTGGGCCTGGAGCTGCTTGAGCTGCGCCTCCAGATAGCGCGAATCCAGCTCGAACAGCAATGCGCCCTTGCGCACGTCCTGCCCATCGCGCACGCGCACGGTCACGATCTGCCCGTCGAACCGCGCTTTGATCGCCACGCTCTCGATCGGCTGCACGTTGCCGATCGCGGTCACCGTCAACGGCACGGTCTTGTGCTCGGCGCGGGCGACGGTGACCGGAGCGGGCGGTGCCGCCGCGGCCTTCTTTTCGGCGGCGCTCTTGCTGTCGCTGCATCCGGCGGCGGCGAGCGCAAGCAGCAGCAAGGCAGCACAGCAGCACGGCGGTGTTGCGCCGGCCGGAGATTGCGAGGATGTGCCTCGCATCCGAGCGATTCGATCGGTGTGCACTCGAGTTTCTGCGCCTGCTGTCGGTCGTGGCCCGCTGATGCGGCGCAACTTGGAGATTCTAGCGCTTCCCCGGTGGGGCCAGGGGGAACGTCAGGCTAGGGTAAGAGCCGCTCCAGCGCGAAAAGTTGCGCGACCCGCTCGCGCTCCCGGATCAGGTGCACCGCGGCGCCGTCCACCATCACCTCGGCGGCGCGCGGGCGGGTGTTGTAGTTGGAGCTCATGCTCTTGCCGTAGGCGCCGGCGGAGAGCACCGCCAGGAGATCGCCCTCGGCGAGCGCCAGCTCGCGGTCGTGACCCAGGAAGTCGGCGCTCTCGCAGATCGGGCCCACCACCTGGTAGCGCCGGCGCGCGCCCTGCCGCGCGACCACCGGCACGATTTCGTGGAACGCGTCGTACAGCGCCGGCCGAATCAGGTCGTTCATCGCCGCATCCACGACGGCGAAGTTGTGCGCGCCGTGCTTCAGATACTCCACGCGCGTGAGCAGCACGCCGGCGTTCCCCACCAGCGCGCGGCCGG
>DATBMG010000207.1:0-13104 GCA_036554965.1 Burkholderiales bacterium | reverse complement strand
GCGCGCGTCGTGATCAGCGCCCTCACACACGAGGGCGCCGGCCAATCGGGCACGATCCAGTTCGCGTTCATCCGCGAAGCCCGTCGATTAGCCCGCGCATGTCCTGCGGGAGGGGCGCGTGCCATCTCATCGCCTGTCCCGAGAGCGGATGCGCGAGCACCAGTGTTTCGGCGTGGAGCGCCTGCCGTTGGAAGGAGATTGATTTGCGGCCGGCGGCGTATACGGGGTCGCCGATCAACGGATGACCGATCGATGCGAGATGAACCCGGATCTGGTGCGTGCGGCCCGTCTCGAGACGGCACGTGAGGAGCGTTGCTCCGGCGAACCGTTCGCGCACGTGAACATGCGTGACCGCCGGTTTGCCGCTGACAACGACCGCCATGCGAGTCCGATGCACCGGATGCCGGCCGATCGGCGCTTCGATCCTGCCCTGCGCCGGTGTGGCGCCCGCCACCAGCGCCAGGTAGTCGCGCTTCACCGTGCGCGCCTGGAGCTGGCGCACCAGCGCGGTCTGCGCCTCCAGCGTCTTGGCCACCGCCAGCAGGCCGCTGGTGTCCTTGTCCAGCCGGTGCACGATGCCGGCGCGCGGCAGGCGGGCGAGGGCGGGCGCGTGGTGCAGCAATGCATTGAGCATGGTGCCCGCGCGGTTGCCGCTGCCTGGATGTACCACCAGCCCCGCCGGCTTATCGATCACCAGAAGCGCAGGGTCCTCGAACAGGATGCTGAGCGGGATGTCCTGCGCGAGATCCCGGGCCGTGCCTTCGTCCGCGTCGGGTCGCAGCCCGACGCGTTCGCCTCCCCGCACCTTGTCGCGCGGCCGCGCGGGCGCGCCGTCCAGTGTCACGCGCGCGCTCTTCACCCAGCTCTGCAGTCGACTGCGCGAATACTCGGGGAACAACCGCGCCAGCGCCTGGTCCAGGCGCAAGCCGGCGAGCGCATCCGGCACGCGCGCGTGACGCGCCTTGCCGAGCGCCGCGGGTGCGGGCGCGGCGCTCGATGCGCTATAATCGCGCGCACGTTTTTCGAGGCTCATGAGCAAGTTACGTAGTTTAGCCGGGTTCGCATCGGCGCTGTTGCTCGCCGGCAGCGCGCTGCTGCCCGCGTGCAAGTCCGCCGGCGACGACAAGTACGACGAGACGCGCAACTGGTCCGCCGAGCGCATGTACAACGAGGCCAAAGCCGAGCTGTTGAGCGGCGACTACAAGAAAGCCATCGAGTACTACCAGAAGCTGGAGGCGCGCTATCCGTACGGCCGCTACGCCCAGCAGGCGCAGCTCGAGCTCGCCTACGCCTATCACAAGGACGCCGAGCCGGTCCTGGCGCTGGCGGAAACCGACCGCTTCATCAAGCTCTATCCGGAGCATCCCAACGTCGACTACGCCTACTACCTGAAGGGGCTGGTCAACTTCAACGAGGACCTGGGCGTGCTCGGCGGCCTCGCCAATCAGGACATGAGCGAGCGCGATCCGCGCGCGGCGATCGAATCGTTCGAGAGCTTTCGCGAGCTGGTGACGCGTTTCCCCGACAGCCGCTACGCGCCCGACGCGTATGCGCGCATGCGCTATCTGCTCAACGCGCTCGCCAACAACGAAGTGCGCGTAGGAGAGTATTACCTGCGCCGCAAGGCCTACGTCGCAGCGGTGAATCGCGCCCAGTACGTGCTGACGAATTACCCCAAGACGCCGGCGGTCGAGCAGGCGCTGATCGTCATGGTGAAGGCGTACGACGCCATGGGGCTCACCGAGTTGCGCGACGACTCCAACCGGCTGCTCAAGCTCAACTACCCGAGCACCAAGTACTCGCTGGCGAGTCCCCGACAGAAGAAGTGGTGGCAGTTCTGGTAGTCAACCCGACTGCGCCCGGTAGCCGGCGGCCTCGACTGCGTTCAGCAGATCGGCCGCGCTGGCGCGGCCGGGATCGAAGTCCACCACCGCTTCGCCCCGCTCCAGGGAGACCGCTACGCCGCGCACCCCGGGCACCGCCTCCAGCACCCGTTTCACGCTGCGCACGCAGCCCGAACAGGTCATACCCTCTATTCGCAATCGCATCTTGTGCATATCAGATTGTATTTAAGGGAGATTTCTCCTAACTGAGCGGCTCCCATGGCGACGGCACCGGAATCGGCCTTAAGCCGTCCCGAGACTTGCCGTTAACATTTCCGTCCCGAGGAATGCCGACGCGTAGGCGCCTTTGGACGAGATGACGACGACGGTGAGGCGCCGGCAGGGCGTGGCCGTGTGGTTGGGGCGGCTTTCGACTCTGCCGGCCGCCCGCTTTCGTCGGATCCTCTCGCGCTAGCGCTGCAACTCCGGCAGGTCCTCGAACAACGCCAGCGCCTCCGGGTTGGCGAGCGCCTCCCGGTTCTTCACCGGCCGCCCGTGCACCACGTTGCGCACGGCCAACTCCACGATCTTGCCGCTCTTGGTGCGCGGGATGTCCGCCACCTGGCAGATCTTCGCCGGCACGTGGCGCTGCGTGGCGTTGGTGCGGATCTGCCGCTTGATCTTGTTCACCAGCGCCTCGTCCAGCTTGAGCCCGTCGCGCAGCCGCACGAACAGCACGACGCGCACGTCGCGCTCCCAGTCCTGGCCGATCACCAGGCTCTCCACCACTTCCGGCAGCTGCTCGACCTGGCGGTAGATCTCCGCGGTGCCGATGCGCACGCCCCCCGGGTTGAGCACCGCATCCGAGCGCCCGTAGATTACGGCCGTCCCGCGCAGCGTCAGCTCCATGTAGTCGCCGTGGCACCAGACGCCGGGGAAGCGCGCGAAATAGGCGTCGTAGTACTTGGCTCCGTCGGGGTCGTTCCAGAACCCGACGGGCATCGAGGGGAACGCAGCGCTGCATACGAGCTCGCCTTTCTCGCCGATCAGCGGCCGGCCGGCGTCGTCGTACACCTCGACCTTCATGCCCAGCCCGCGGCACTGGATCTCGCCCTTCCACACCGGCAGCAGCGGGCTGCCGAGCACGAAGCAGGAGACGATGTCGGTGCCGCCGGAGATCGACGACAGCAGCACGTCCGGCTTGATGGCGCTGTAGACGTATTCGAAGCTCTCGGGCGACAGCGGTGAGCCGGTCGAGGTCATGATGCGCAAGCTCGAAAGGCGGTGGGTATCGCGCGGGCGCAGCTCGAGCTTGCTCAGCGCATCGATGTACTTCGCCGAGGTGCCGAACACGGTCATTGCCTCGGCGTCGGCGAGATCGAACAGCGCGGTCGGCCCGGGGTGGAACGGCGAGCCGTCGTACAGCAGCAGCGTCGCGCCGGTGGCCAGCCCCGACACCAGCCAGTTCCACATCATCCACCCGCAGGTGGTGAAGTAGAACAACCGGTCGCCGCGCTTCAAGTCCGTGTGCAGCTGGTGCTCCTTGAGGTGCTGCAGCAGCGTGCCGCCGGCGCCGTGCACGATGCACTTGGGCACGCCGGTGGTGCCCGACGAGTACAGGATGAACTGCGGCCGGTCGAAGGGGCCGCGTTCGAAGAGGATATCGCCGGGGGCGAAAGGCGTGAGGAAGCGGGCGAGGTGCACTGCGTTGGCGATGCCGCCGATCCGCGGCTCCGGCACCAGGTAGGGCACGACCACCACGCGCTGCAGGCTCGGAAGCTGCTGCGCGATCTCGGCGATGCGCGCGAGCGTGTCGTGGCCCTTGCCGGCGTAGTAATAGCCATCCACACAGAACAGCACCTTCGGCGCGATCTGGCCGAAACGGTCGAGCACGCCCTGCACCCCGAAGTCGGGCGAGCACGAGGACCAGATCGCACCGATACTGGAGGTGGCCAGCATGGCGACGATCGCCTCGGGCATGTTAGGCAGGAAGCCCGCCACGCGGTCGCCGGGGGCCACTCCCAAGGCGCGCAGCGCTTGCGCCGTGCGCGACACCTCGGCATAGACCTCGCCGAAGCTGAGCTTGCGCCGCGCCTTGTCTTCGCCCCAGAACACCAGCGCCGCGTCACCGTCGCGCCGGCGCAGCAGGTTCTCCGCGAAGTTGAGCCTGGCCTTCGGGAACCAGGTTGCGCCGGGCATGCGCTCGCCATCGAGCAGGTAGGGCGCCTCGCCCTTGTCGCCGATCACTCCGGCGAAGTCCCACACCGACTCCCAGAACTTTGCCGGCTCGCGGATCGACCATCGGTACAGAGACGCGTGATCGTGCGCCCCGGCCCCCCAGCGCTCGTCGACCAGCCGGATGAAGCGCGTCAGGTTGGCCTCAGCGATGCGTTCCGCGGACGGCTGCCACAGCAGAGCGGGGGCGTCGGTGTTCATCGCGAACCGGCTACTCCGGTCGCAATTGCGGAAACAGGATCACGTCGCGGATGCTGGGGCTGTCAGTTAGCAGCATCACCAGCCGGTCGATCCCCACGCCTTCGCCCGCGGCGGGCGGCAGGCCATGCTCGAGCGCCCGGATGTAGTCGGCGTCGTAGTGCATGGCTTCCTGATCGCCGGCATCCTTCTGCCGTGCCTGCTCCAGGAAGCGCGCCGCCTGATCCTCGGGGTCGTTCAGCTCGGAGAAGCCGTTGGCGATCTCGCGGCCGGCGATGTACAGCTCGAAGCGCTCGGCGATCTCCGGCGCGCCGTCGTTGCGCCGCGCGAGCGGCGATACTTCGGCCGGGTAGTCCACGATGTAGGTCGGCTCGAACAGCTTGTCCTCGGTGGTCTCCTCGAAGAACGTGAGCTGCAGGCCGCCCAGGCCGTCGCCGGCCTTGTACGGCACCTTGGCGCGCTCGAACCAATCCACCAGGAAAGCGCGGTCGTTGAGCTGCGCCTCGCTGTACCGTGGATGATGGGTGCGGATCGCCTGCAGCACGGTGAGCCGCGGAAATGGCTTGGCGAGATCCATCTCGCGTCCCTGGTAGGTGATGCGCGTGGTGCCCAGCACGCGCTGCGCCACCTCGCGCAGCATCTGCTCGGTGAAGTCCATCAGGAAACGATAGTCGCGGTAGGCCTCGTAGAACTCGAGCATGGTGAACTCGGGATTGTGCCGGGTCGAGATGCCCTCGTTGCGGAAGTTGCGATTGATCTCGAACACCTTCTCGAAGCCGCCCACCACCAGGCGCTTGAGATACAGCTCGGGCGCGATGCGCAGGTATAGCCGCATGTCCAGCGCGTTGTGGTGCGTCACGAACGGCCGCGCGGTGGCGCCGCCCGGAATGGGGTGCATCATCGGCGTCTCGACCTCGAGATAACCGTGGCGCACCAGGAATTCGCGCATCGCCTGGACCGTCTTGGAACGCACCACGAACACCCGACGTGCGTCCTCGTTGGTGATCAAATCCAGGTAGCGCTGACGATACTTCTGCTCCTGGTCGGCGAGGCCGTGGAATTTCTCCGGCAGCGGCCGCAGCGACTTGGTGAGCAGGCGCACGCCGTTGACCTTGATCGACAGCTCCCCGGTCTTGGTGCGGAACAGCATTCCCTCCGCGCCGAGGATGTCGCCCAGGTCCCAGTGCTTGAACGCCTCGTAGCCGGCCTCGCCCACGGCGTCGCGGGTGACGTAGATCTGGATGCGCCCGGACATGTCCTGGAGCGTGGCGAAGCTTGCCTTGCCCATGACGCGCTTGAGCATCAACCGGCCAGCGACGGCGGCATGCGCCGGCGTGGCTTCCAGCTCCGCATTCTCCTTGCCGGCGCACGCCTCGTGCAGGTCGGCGGCCAGGTGCGTGCGGCGGAAGTCGTTGGGAAAGGCGCCGCCGCGCTCGCGCAGCGCCCTGAGCTTCGCGCGGCGCTCTTCGATGATCTGATTGCTGTCCAGGTTCCTTTCCTGGGGCGGCAGGTTGCTGTCGTCGGCCATCGTGGTCGCTCGTCAGACGCCGCGCTTCAGGCTGGCGGTGATGAACGCATCGAGGTCGCCGTCCAGCACCGCGCGGGTGTTGCCGGTCTCGACGTTGGTGCGCAGGTCCTTGACGATGGACTGGTCGAGGATGTAGTTGCGGATCTGGTGGCCCCAGGCGATGTCGGTCTTGCTCTCTTCCATCTTCTGTTTCTCCGCCTCGCGCTTGCGCAGCTCCGCTTCGTACAGGCGCGCCTTGAGCATGGCCATGGCCTCGGCGCGATTGCGGTGCTGCGAGCGGTCGTTCTGGCACTGGACCACGATGCCGGTGGGCAGGTGCGTGATGCGGATGGCGGAATCGGTCTTGTTGACGTGCTGGCCGCCGGCGCCGCTGGCGCGGAACGTGTCCACCCGCAGCTCGGCGGGGTTGACCTCGATCTCGATGGTCTCGTCCACCTCCGGGTAGACGAACACACTGGCAAACGAGGTATGGCGGCGCGCGTTGGCGTCGAACGGCGACTTGCGCACCAGGCGGTGCACGCCGGTCTCGGTGCGCAGCGTGCCGTAGGCATAATCGCCGCTCACTTTGAGCGCCGCGCTCTTGATGCCGGCCACCTCGCCGGGCGATTCCTCCAGCACTTCGACGTCGAAGCCGCGGCGCTCGCAGAAGCGCAGATACATGCGCTCCAGCATCGCCGCCCAGTCCTGCGCCTCGGTGCCGCCCTGGCCGGACTGGATGTCCACGAAGCAGTTGTTCGGATCCATCGGGTTGGAGAACATGCGGCGGAACTCGAGGTCCGCCACCGTCTTCTGCAGCGCAGCCACGTCCTTGGCGACCGACTCCAGCATGCCCTCGTCGCTCTCCGCCAGAGCCAGCTCCATCAGCTCGCGGTTGTCGCGCAGCCCCTGGGCAACCCGCTGCAGCGTGCCGACCACGGATTCCAGCGCCTTGCGCTCGCGTCCCAGCTCCTGCGCGCGCTTGCTGTCCGACCACAGGGCCGGGTCTTCGGCGAGCTTGGTCAGCTCGCCGAGCCGCGCGCGCTTGGCATCGAAGTCAAAGATACCTCCGCAGTTCGGCGGAGCCTTGCTCGAGATCGTCGAGCGACTTGACCAGCGCGTTGATGCGTTCGGCTTCCATGTGCAGTTCCTCGGGTATCCTTCGCTCCAGACGGCGCGCCAAGGCGCACGGCGCGGCACGAGGGAAAAACTCGAATTCTAACTCAGCGCAGCGTGCGGGGGCGCGCTACGGTGCGACGCGAGCGGCGTCTCCACAGGCGCCGGCTCCCAGTAGTCCAGCAGCAGTTGCAGCGCGCGCAGCCCGTTCCACTCGTTCACGTCCAGGCGGTACACCGCACGGATGTGCTCGGGGAGCGCATCCGCATGCCGGAACAGCATCGCGTCGAAGACCGTGGCGCGCCGGCCGCCGGTCTGGCCGAGGACGAGCTTCAGGTGGCCGCCACCTACGACGCGCTGCTCATCAACGCGGAACAGGCCGTGGAAGCGCGGCGCCGGGAAGCCCTGTCCCCAGGCGATATCGGCGATTGACTGCGCGAGCTGCAGCGTCATTTCACCGGCGCCGAGCGTGCCATCGGTGGCCAGGCGCTGCTCGAGCTGCTCGGCGCTCAGCAGCTCGCGCAGCGTGAGCTCGAAGGCGCGCTGGAAGCGCGGGAAATCGGCCTGTCGAACGGACAAACCCGCGGCGGCGGCGTGCCCGCCGAAGCGCAGCAGCAGGCCCGGATGGCGCTTGTCGAGCAGGTCCAGCGCGTCGCGCAGATTGAGGCCCGGGATCGAGCGTCCCGAGCCCCTCAGCTCCCCGTCCCGCCCCGCGGCGAAGGCGATCACGGGGCGATGAAAGCGCTCGCGCAGGCGAGCGGCCAGGATGCCGACCACGCCCTGGTGCCAGTCGGCCTGGTACAGCGCCAGCCCGCAGGCCGCGCCCGGAGCGATGCGCTCCAGGTGAGCGAGCGCCGCGTCCTGCATGTCCGACTCGATGCCGCGGCGCTCGCGGTTGAGCGCGTCGAGGCGGCGCGCCAGCTCCGCCGCCTGCGCCGGATCCTCGGTCAGCAGGCATTCGATGCCCAGCGACATGTCGGTCAGGCGCCCGGCCGCGTTGATCCGCGGCCCCGCTACGAAGCCCAGGTCGTAGGCGCTGGCCCGCTCGAGGCTGCGGCCGGCCGAGCGCAGCAGGGCGGCGAGCCCCGGGCGGCAGCGGGCGCTGCGGATGCGGCGCAGGCCCTGCTCGACCAGCACGCGATTGTTGTGATCCAGGTGCACGACATCGGCCACTGTGCCCAGCGCCACCAGATCGAGCAGCGCCGCCAGGTTCGGCCCTTGGTCGGCGCCGAGGCGGCCGCGCTGGCGCAGCTCGCTGCGCAGCGCGAGCATGGCGTAGAACATCACTCCGACGCCGGCCAGGTGCTTGCTCGGAAAGCCGCAGCTCGACTGATTCGGATTCACGATGCACGCGGCTTCGGGTAGGCGTTCGCCGGGCAAGTGATGGTCGGTCACCAGCACCTGCATCCCCAGCCGGCCGGCCTCGGCAACACCCTCGACCGAGGCGATGCCGTTGTCCACTGTGATCAGGTAATGCGGCGCGCGTGTGGCCGCGATGCGCACGATCTCCGGGGTGAGGCCGTAGCCGAACTCGAAGCGGTTCGGCACCAGGTAGTCCACGTCTGCGCCGAACGCGCGCAGCGCCAGCACGCCGACGGCACAAGCGGTCGCGCCGTCGCAGTCGTAATCGCCGACGATCAGCAGACGCTGCGAGCGCTCGATGGCGTCCGCGAGGATCGCGGCCAGCGCCGGGAGATTGTGCATCGACGCGGGTGGCAGCAGGCGCGTGAGGCCGATGTCGAGCTGTTCGGGAGCGTGCACGCCGCGTGCGGCGAACACCCGGGCCAGCACCGGGTCGATGCCGGCTTGCAGCAGGGCGGCGAAGGCCGCATCGGGATAGGTGCGCTCGACGATCTCAGACATGGGCGAATCCATAGCCGCGGCGCCACACTTTCCACAGATCGCTGCGCGACAGCGTGAAGCGCAGAGCGTTCCCCGCATGATGCGTGATCAAGGCGAGCTGCAGACTGCCGCGCGCCACTGCGCGCAGCAGCGGTTCGAGCCATGCGCGCTCGAGATGGTCGGCGCGCTCCGGCCAGGCGCCGTAGCGCGGAAGCTCCAGCGTCACGAGATGCTCGCCGTCGCCGGCCCGCGCAACCCACTCCGCAGCGTCAGCCGGCAGCGGTTCGAGCGGCCGCCGCGCGCACAGGGCCAGCCCGCGGGTGAGGACGTCCTCGGCCCAGACGCGCAGATTCGCGCTGCACTCGGGCAGCCGGCCGCCGCCCCAGAACCACAGGCTGTTGATCGTCGGCGCCCCGCACGCCTCGCGCGCCTGGTTGACGGCGTGCGCGTGCAGCAGCATCTGCGCCTCGTTTGCCCGGCGGTGCCAGGCGAGCGCGTCGGCTCCCGTCGGCAGCAGCGCATCGACGCTCCGGCCTGCGGCCAGGCGCAGGGGTGTGGTGCGCAGCCGCGCCGGCTGTGGCAGGCGCACGTACCAGCGTGTGGCCGCCGGCGCGGTGAAGTGCAGGCCGTCCGCGGAGAAATGGCGGTTGAGCGCATCCACCAGCGCCGCGGCCTCGCCGCTCGCGATATCCAGGCGGTGGCCATCCACCAGGACCAACTCGCTGCGCTGCGCACGCAGGTGCACAGGGTCGGCGCGCAACCAGAAGTGCTCGCCCGGCGCCTGCCCCTCCGCGCGCAGCGTCAACGGCGCGACCGGCCAGTCGTCCTGCGCGCGAACGGAGAAAGCGCCGCACAGCACGGCTTCGAAGTGCTCGGCCGCTTCGCGCTGCCGGCGCGCGCGCGCGAGCAGGCGCTGCAGGGCGGGATGGCCGGAGAGCGCTTCGGCGGAGTCGGGCGGATCGGGCACGAATTGCGGAACGAAGAACTGGACCGATCGCACGACGAGGAAGGGAGCGTCAATTCGGCGACAGTGATGCGAACGGCCGGCAGTCTAGCACAGCGTTGCTCGGCGCCCGCTGATGTCCAGGCGCCAGTCGGCGCCCCGGGAGTCGGCGCAATGCGACGTGCCGGACTGTGGCACACTGTCGCGCGTTTTCCCCGCCGGATCCTCTAGTTGAGTCCCTACGAGCTCTTTGTCGGGCTGCGCTATACGCGCGCCAAGCGGCGCAACCGCTTCATCTCGGTGATCTCGCTTATCTCCGCAATCGGCATCACCATCGGCGTGGCCGCGCTGATCGTGGTGCTGTCGGTGATGAACGGCTTCCAGAAGGAGCTGCGCACGCGCATCCTCGGCGTGGCCTCGCACGTCCAGATCGCCGCTTTCGACGGCGGCCTGCGCGACTGGCGCGACGTCGCGCAGCAGGCGAGCCGGCTGCCCGACGTGGTGGCGGCCGCGCCCTTCATCAACCAGCAAGGGCTGCTCGGCAACCGCCAGAACGTCCAGGGCGCGCTGATCCGCGGCATCCTGCCCGAGGACGAGGACAAGGTGGCAGACATCGGCCGGCACATGAAGCTGGGCGCGCTCGGCGACCTGCGGCCCGGCGAGTTCGGCATCGTGCTGGGCAGCGAGCTGGCGCACGCGGTGGGCGCGAGCCTCGGCGAGAAAGTGGTGCTGATCGCGCCGCAGGGACAGGTGACGCCGGCCGGCATCCTGCCGCGCATCAAGCAGTTCACGCTGGTGGGTGTGTTCGAGGTCGGCATGTACGAGTACGACGCCGGACTGGCGCTGATCCACCTGGAGGACGCGCAGAAGCTGTACCGCATGCAGGACCGGGTGTCCGGCGTGCGCCTGAAGCTGACCGACCTGTTCCTGGCGCCCCGGCTGGCGCGCGAGCTGATGCGCACCCTGCGCGCCGACGTCATGGTAAGCGACTGGACGCGCAGCCACGCCAACTTCTTCCGCGCGGTGCAGATCGAGAAGCGGGTGATGTTCATCATCCTCACGTTGATCGTAGCGGTCGCGGCCTTCAATCTGGTGTCCACGCTGGTGATGGCGGTGACCGAGAAACAGGCCGACATCGCCATCCTGCGCACCCTGGGCGCCACGCCCGCGTCGATCCTGAAGATCTTCGTGATACAGGGACTGATCATCGGCGTGGTGGGCGCGGCTCTCGGCGTCGCCCTGGGCGTGCTGACCGCGCTCAACGTGGAGACCCTGGTGCCGGCCATCGAACGCGCGTTCGGCGTCCAGTTCCTGGCCAAGGACGTCTATTACATCAGCGACCTGCCTTCGGATCTGCACTGGAGCGACGTGATCACCGTGGGATCGGTGTCCCTGGTGCTGAGCTGGCTGGCGACGCTGTATCCGAGCTTCCGCGCCTCGCGCACCAACCCGGCGGAAGCGCTGCGCTATGAATAGCGGCGCGATGAACCACGGGCCGGTCGTGGTCTGCCGCGGCCTGAAGAAGATCTACCGCCAAGGGCCCTACGAGGTGCCGGTGCTGCTGGGGGTGGACCTCAGCGTGGACCGCGGCCAGAGCGTGGCCATCGTCGGCGCTTCCGGCTCGGGCAAGAGCACGCTGTTGCACCTGCTGGGCGGGCTGGACGCGCCGAGCGGTGGCGAGGTGGAGATCCTGGGCCAGGACATCGCGCGGCTGGGCGAAGCGCAGAAGAGCCGCGTGCGCAACGAGGCGCTGGGGTTCGTCTACCAGTTCCACCATCTGCTGAACGAGTTCACCGCCCAGGAGAACGTCGCGATGCCGCTGCTTATCCGCCGCCTGCAGCCGGCGCAGGCCGCGCAGCAGGCCGCCGACATGCTGGGGCGGGTGGGGCTGTCGCACCGGCTCACGCACACGCCGGGCGAGCTGTCCGGTGGCGAGCGCCAGCGCGCGGCGCTCGCCCGCGCGCTGGTCACGCGCCCGGTCTGCCTGCTCGCCGACGAGCCCACCGGCAACCTCGACCGCCACACCGCGGAAGGGGTGCTCGATCTGATGCTCGAGCTGAACCGCACGCTGGGCACCAGCCTGGTGATCGTCAGCCACGACCCCGGCATCGCGGGACGCATGAACCGGGTGATGAAGCTCGAGGATGGACTTCTGAGGGGCTAGGATCTAGGAGCTAGGATCTGGGGAAAAGCCTAGGATCTGGGGAAAAGCAAAGCGCGGCTTGGCCGCTCAACACCCCTAGATCCCAGATCCTAGCTCCTGGATCCTAGCCATGCCCTTCTTCGCACTCGCCTTTGCGCTGGGCGTCTGGTTGCTGCAGCGGCAGGCCGTCTTGCCCAGCGTCCTGTGGATCTATGCGCTGCCTGCGGCCGCATTCGGCGCGGCGCTCGTCGCAGGCATGGAGTCGCCAGGCTGGCGCCGGCTGGCGCGGGCGGGTCTGCCCGTGCTGGCTTGCTTCGCAGGCTGGTGCATCGCGCTGCTGTGGGCGCACCTGCGCCTGGCCGATGAATTGCCCCGGGAGTGGGAAGGGCGCGACGTGCGCGTGACCGGGGTGATCGCCGAGCTGCCGCAACCGAGCGAGCGCGGGATGCGTTTCGCGTTCCGCGTGGAGCGCGTGCTCACGGCTGCGGCGCAGGTCCCCGAGCGGGTGATGCTCACGTGGTACGCAGACCGCGACGGCGGCGTGGCCGCGCTGCCGCCGCTGCATGCGGGGCAGCGCTGGCAGCTCACCGTGCGCCTGCGCAAACCCCACGGCACGGCCAATCCGCACGGCTTCGACTTCGAGGTCTGGATGCTCGAGCGCGGCATTCGGGCGACCGGGTACGTGCGTCCCGAACCCGCCGGGCGGTTGTTGCAGGAGATGGTGCACCGGCCGCGCTACTGGATCGAACACCTGCGCGAACGGGCGCGCGCGCGCATCCAGGCGGCGCTGCCTGGCGAGGCGGTCGCCGGCGTGCTGACCGCGCTCGCCATCGGCGACCAGCAGGCGATCGACGCCGGGCAGTGGACCGTGTTCACGCGCACCGGCGTGAATCACCTGATGAGCATCAGCGGTCTGCACATCACCATGGTGTCGGGGCTGGTGTTCGCCGCCGCGCTGTGGGGATGGCGGCGGCTGGGTGCGGTGGCGCTGCGCTTCCCGGCGCAGAAAGCCGCCGCCGTGGCCGGCCTCGCCGCCGCGCTGGCGTACGCGCTGCTGTCCGGCTTCGGCGTACCGGCGCAGCGCACCGTGACCATGCTGGCCTGCGTCGCGGCGGCCCTGCTCGCCGGGCGCGCCGGCTCGCCCACCACCGTGCTCGCGCTCGCAGCGATCCTGGTGTTGGCCCTGGATCCCTGGGCGATTCTGGCGCCGGGCTTCTGGCTGTCCTTCGGCGCGGTCGCCCTGATCCTGTACGTGAGCGTTGGGCGCCTGGCCAGGCCCGGCTGGCTGGTGGGCTGGGCG
>DATBMG010000188.1:0-5769 GCA_036554965.1 Burkholderiales bacterium | reverse complement strand
GCGCACATCGTCGCGCTCGACAACCAGACCGGCAAGGTGGTCTGGGACAAGAAGATGGGTGACTACACCTACGCCGAGACCTTCACCATCATGCCGATGGCGCTGCAAAACAAGATCATCTTCGGCACGGCAGGCGCCGAGTACGGCGTGCGCGGCTGGATCAAGGCGGTCAACGCCGACACCGGCGAGCTGGCCTGGCAGACGTACACCGTCCCCGGCCCGGGCGAGCCCGGTAACGACACCTGGGCGGGCGAATCGTGGAAGTACGGCGGCGGCTCGGCCTGGATCACCGGCTCCTACGACCCGGCGACCAACCGTCTGTTCTGGCCCATCGGCAACCCCGGCCCGGACTTCGACCGTCACGTGCGCCTCGGTGACAACCTGTTCACCAACAGCAACGTGGTGATGAATCCGGACACCGGCAAGATCCTCTCGTACTACAACTACACGCCCAACGATCCGTACGACTACGACGGCGTGAACGAGATGATCCTGGTCGATGTCGGCGGCAAGAAGCTCTGGCTGCACGGCTCGCGCAACGGCCACGTCTACGGCATCGACCGCGACGCTACCGTGTCGGGCAAGGCCGGCAAGGAGCACAAGTGCGCCTGGGTCACCCCGCTGCAACGCGTGAATTGGACCAAGCCCCTGCACACCGGCAACAACTGCAAACCGGTGTACAACTGGCCCGAGAAGGACGTGGTGTACGACAAGGTGACCAAGGACATCGCGCCTTCGCTGGACGGCGGCAAAGAGTGGCACCCGATGGCCTACAGCCACCGCACCAAGATGGTCTATGTGCCGGTGTACGACTTCGCCATGGACCTGCAAGCCAAGAAGATGGAGTGGAAGCGCGGTGAGTGGTACCTGGGCGCGAAGGTCATCACCTTCAACGCCGGCGCGGGTCACATCAAGGCCTTCGACGCGGCCACCGGCAAGCTGGTATGGGCCAAGGCGCAAAGCTACCCCGCCACCAGCGGCATCCTGACCACCGGCGGCGGCCTGATGTTCTACGGGGATCCGGAAGGCTACTTCAACGCCCTCGATGACGAAACCGGCGAGCACCTGTGGAGCTTCCAGGTCGGTTCGGGCGTCCACGGCAACCCCACCACCTACACGGCCAATGGCAAGCAGTACGTAGCCATCGTGTACGGGGCGGGCGGCGGCGGCATCTGGCCCCTGTACTACGCCGACTGGCTGAAGAAGAACACCAAGGGCGGCGGGCTGATGGTGTTCGCGGTCGACTGACGCAAGCGGCCGCGGGATACTGACCGTCTCGCAAGCGGTAACGTAGAATAAGGGGAGGGCGTAAGCCCTCCCTTTTTTATGGAAGCCCACAATCAGAAGCCCAGGCGGCAGAAGCCCCGACGGGCCGTTGCAGGCGCCGACCGCGAGGACGGCGCATCAGGGAAAAGCGAAGTGCCGAACACGAAGAGACCAGTCATGAACCGATATCATCCCCTACTCGTTGCAATCCTGGCCCTGCTGGCGCTTGTCGCCGTGCAGCCCGCCGCCGCCCAGCAGCAGGCGGCAGCGGAGCAGGCCGGGCCCGATCTGTCCGATCCCAACCAGATCACGGATGCCCTGGAGCGGGTCAAGGCCCGGGGCAAGCTGATCGCCTGCGCGGATCCCTACGATTGGCCCTATTCGTCCAACGCCGAGGATCCGCCCGGCTTCGACATCGACATCATCCGTGCCGTGGCCAAGCGCAGCGGCCTGAAGCTGGAGATGTACTGGGCGGACACCGGCACGCGTGGGGGCATCATGCGCGCCTTTCGCAACTCGATCCTGGCCAAGCGTTGCGACGTGTTCCTGGGGTTATCCGACAACGGCGAGAAGGACCTGCTGCCCGACGCGCTCACCTTCACCGATGCCTACGTCAGCCTGGGCTACGTGCTGGTGGTGCAGGGCAAGGCCGAGGGCATGAAGTCGCTCGAGGATTTCAAGAAGGCCGGGATGAAGGTCGGCGTGACGATGTCCACGCCGATCGACGACTACCTGTTCATGAACCAGGTGCCGCGCGAGCTGTATCTCAACAACCGCCGCCTGATGGAGGGCATGCAGAAGGGCGACGTGGACGCCGGCATGGTGTGGTCGACTGCCGTGGCGGTGGCCAAGCAGGAGTTCCCGAAGGCCAAGTTCCACATGGTGCCGGACTATGTCCCGCTCGACGCGCACCGCTTCAACAGCAAGTTCGCCGTGCGCAAGGAGGACAAATCGCTGCTGCAGTTCATCAACGAGGGCATTAAGGACTTGCTGGTGAACGGCCGCATGAAGCAGATCGTCGAGAGCTACGGCGTGCCCTACTATCCACCGACCGCGTCGTAACGTCTTCAGGGAGGAGGCAGACATGGTCCGCGTATCGGCCGCAATCCTCGGCAAGCTGCTGGCGCCGGCGCTGGGCGTCGTCGCGCTCGCCTGCGGCCTGCTGCTGGTGCAGCCCGCAGCCGCGCAGCACAAGATGAACGAGAACGACATGGAGTTGCCGACCAGCGACCCGGCGGTGGTCGATCTGGGCCGCGAGAAGTACGCCCAGCGCTGCTCGTTCTGTCACGGCGGCGGCGGCAAGGGCGGCAAGGGCCCGTGCCTGACGTGCGGCAGATTCCCCTACTCGGGCAACACCAACACCAATATCTACACCACCATTGCGGTGGGGGTCACCAACCGCTCCCAGGGCGGCACCATGGGCGCGTTCGGCACCACCATGAGCGCCGAGGAGATTCTCGCCGTGCTCACCTTCATGCGCTTCGAAGAGAAGCGCCGCATCGCCGAGGGCGAGATCCCCGACCCGTACAAAGAGGAGTAGAGCGGTATTGCGTGACCGAAGCGCGTGATCGGTTCCCGGTCACGCCTTTCGGTCACGACTTCGGTGAGGCGGCGTCCGTCACCGCCCCGTGCTGCCGAACCCGCCGGCCCCGCGTTCGCTGCGTGCGAATTCCTGCACGCGGTTGAAGCTCACCTGCAGAACCGGCACGATCACCAGCTGCGCGATGCGCTCCATCGGCTTCAAGCTGAAGGCGGCGCTGCCGCGGTTCCACACCGACACGAAGATCTGCCCCTGGTAGTCGGAGTCGATCAGCCCCACCAGGTTGCCCAGCACGATGCCGTGCTTGTGGCCGAGTCCCGAGCGCGGCAGCACGATGGCCGCCAGACCCGGGTCGGCGAGGTGGATCGCGATGCCGCTCGCGATCAGCTCGCTTTGCCCGGGCCGGATCTCGATCGGCTGCTCGATGCACGCGCGCAGGTCCAGGCCGGCGGCGCCGGCGGTGGCGTAGGCCGGTGGAAACTCGTTCAGCCTGGCGTCGAGGATCTTGATGTCGATAGTGCGCATGATCGGTAACGCTCACCGATCACGCTTTGCGACTGCGGTACAAGACCGCGATGTGCTTCACCAGCGCCCGCGCCTGATCGATCTTCGGGGCGCGCGGCAGGGGGTGGCGGCCGGCGTCGTCGAACAGGATCAGCTCGCTGTCCTGCGCGCCGATCGCCTCCTGCGCGAGATTCGCGACCAGCAGCGGCAGCTTTTTCTTCTTGCGCTTTTCCTGGGCGAACCGGTCGAGGTCGTGGCTCTCGGCGGCGAAGCCGACGCAGAAGGGCGGGGCCGGGCGCGTGGACACCGAGGCGAGGATGTCCACGGTGGGCTCCAGCTCGAGCGTGAGCGGTCGATCGTTCTTCTTGATCTTCTGCGCGGACGAGTGCTTCGCGCGGTAGTCGGCCACCGCGGCCACCGCGACGAATACGTCGGTGGCGGCGATCTCGGCATTCACCGCCTGGAGCATGTCCTGCGCCGAGGTCACCGGCACCACGCGGGCGCCGACGGGTGGGGTGAGGGTTGTGGGACCGGACACGAGCGTGACCTGCGCGCCGGCCTCCAGGGCGGCCTGCGCGAGCGCGTAGCCCATGCGGCCCGAGCTGCGGTTGGTTAGGCCGCGCACCGGGTCGATGGCTTCGAAGGTCGGCCCGGCGGTCACCAGTACGCGCACGCCGGCCAGCAGCTTGGGCTGCAGCGCGGCGAGGATCGCCGCGTGCAGTTCCAGCGCTTCCAGCATGCGCCCCATGCCGACCTCGCCGCACGCCTGATCGCCGCTGCCCGGCCCCAGGATCGCCACACCGTCCGCGCGCAGCCGCTGCACGTTGCGCTGCGTGGCCGCGTTTTCCCACATCTGGCGATTCATCGCCGGTGCCACCAGCAGCGGGCATTCGCGCGCCAGGCACAAGGTGGACAGCAGATCGTCCGCCAGACCGCCGGCCAGCTTGCCGAGGAAGTCTGCGCTGGCCGGCGCGACGATGATCAGGTCGCGGTCGCGCGACAGCTCGATGTGCCCCATCGCGCTCGGGATCGAGGCGTCCCATAGATCGGTGAACACCGGCTGTCCGGACAGGGCCTGCATCGTCATGGGCGTGACGAAACGGCAGGCGGCCTCGGTCATGACCACGCGCACGTCCGTGCCGTCGCGAACCAGCAGGCGGCACAGCTCGGCGGCCTTGTAGGCGGCGACGCCGCCGGTGATGCCCAGGAGGATGCGGTGCTGAGGGAGCGCTGTCATGGGTCTCAAGGGGGGTCCACAACGCCAAGTGTATTATACGGCTCGCAAATCACGCGCCAGACCGATGGGAATCGCCGATTGGCCGCAGGACCGCCAGCCCCGGGAGAAGCTGCTCGCCCGGGGCGAGGCCGCCCTCAGCGAGCCGGAGCTGCTGGCCATCATCCTGCGTACCGGCGTGCGCGGAAAAAGCGCCGTCGATCTTGCGCGCGAACTGCTCGAGCGCTTCGGCACCCTGCATGGGCTGCTCGAGGCCGAGCCCGAGGCGATCCAGCGATCGAGCGGCCTGGGGCCGGCCAAGTCCGCACAGCTGCGCGCGGTGCTGGCGCTGGTCAAGCGCGCGCTCGGGCAGGAGGTGCAGCGCCGGGACAACCTCAGCTCGCCGCAGGCGGTGCGCGACTACCTGCGGCTCAACCTGGCGCAGCGCGATCGCGAGGTCTTCGTCGCCGTCTATCTCGACGCGCAGAACCGTGTGCTCAAGATGCAGGAGCTGTTCGCCGGCACCCTCACGCAGACCAGCGTGTTTCCGCGTGACGTGGTGCGCTACGCGTTGCTCACCAACGCCGCCGCAGTGATCTTCGCGCACAACCATCCATCCGGCCTGGCCGAGCCGAGCCGCGCCGACGAGACGCTGACCCAGGCGCTCAAGCAGGCGCTCGCGCTGGTCGACGTGAAGGTGCTGGACCATTTCGTCGTCGGCGCGGGCAGCGCGATGTCCTTCGCCGAGCGCGGACTGCTGTAGGCCGGGCGGCCGCACTACCGCGAGCCGCGCCCGTCTTGCACGGCCGTCTGGTCCGCGGGGCTCGCGACCGCTTGGATCAGCGACAGCAGGTTGTCGATCTGGTAGTTGGCGATCGTGATCACCTTGGAAGTGCCGACCGCCTGCACGTAGCGGCTGAACTGGTCCGGCGCGAGGTCGCCGACCGCGTACTGGACGAGCGGCAGCGCTTCTTTCGGTTGGTAGGCGAGGATCAGCAGCTCGGGCGAGGCCACGCCGTAGTCGTTCACGCCCAGGCCGACCTCCAACTCCCGCTCGATGCGAGCTCTGCCCAAAGCGGCGAATGCCTGCGAGATACGCGCGGCGGCCGCCGGGTCGGTCTGATGCTCGTGGGCGGCCACCGCGCCCGTGTGGGCGCCGTGGTAGAACCAGTTGCCGGCGGCGTCGCGCTCGAAGCGGTGCAATGTCCCGGCATGCGCCAGCTCGATGACGCCGAGGTGTTCCACT
>DATBMG010000185.1:0-8647 GCA_036554965.1 Burkholderiales bacterium | reverse complement strand
TTGACCGTCTCGCCGCGCAGCGGGTCGAGGGCGCCGATCACGCACGCCTCCTGCACGTCGGAATGTCCGTACATGATCGACTCCACCTCGGCCGGCCACACCTTGTAGCCGGCGGCGTTGATCATGCGCTTCAGGCGATCGGCGATGAAGAAGTAGCCGTCCTCGTCGTAGCGGCCCAGATCACCGGTACGGAAGAAGCGCTTGCCGTCGAGCTGGATGAAGCAGGCGGCGGTCGCCTCCGGGTTGTTCCAGTAGCCTCGGAACACCTGCGGCCCGCTGCAGACGATCTCGCCCACTTCGCCGGGGCCCAGCTCGCGCAACGTGTCGGGGTCGATCACACGCGCATCGGTGTTGCAGACGGGGATGCCCAGGCATTGCTTCTTCGGCCGCTCGCTCGGGTTGATGTGCGTGGGTCCGATGGTCTCCGACAGCCCGTAGCCTTCCACGTAGTCCAGCCCGGTGCGGTCCTTCAGGCGCTGCGCGACCGCCTCGGGCATGGCCGCGCCGCCGCCGCCGATGCGCTGCAGGCTGCCGAGGTCGTAGCGCCCGAGGTCCGGATTGGCCAGGAAGTCGAGTGCCATGGTGGCGATGTTGGTCCAGCTGTCCACGCGGTAGCGCTCTATCAGCCGCGCGGCCACGTGACGGTCCCAGCGCGTCATCATGACCACGCTCGCCCCGGCGTAGATCGGGATGTTCATGCTGCCCTGCATGCCCGTGACATGGAACATCGGCAGCGTGCCCAAGATCACGCTGTCCTGGTGCCCGCCAGCCCATTGGGTAGCGATGACCACCGTGCTCATCACCGTGGCGTGGGTGTGGATGCAGCCCTTGGGCCGCCCGGTAGTGCCCGAGGTGTAGGGCATGACGCACAGGTCGTCGGGACCGGCGAGGTGCGGCTCCGGTTGCAGGTCGGCCTCGAGTGCGTCGCGCCATAGCGTCACACCCTTGCTCGCGATCGGCTGCCGCGGAGCGCGCACCGGATCCGGAACGTCCAGGTCGGTGTGCGCCGTGAGGTAATCGCTGTAGGCAGCGACCACCGCGTGGTCCAAGCCCGCACCGAGCAGGGGTGCGAGCTGCGGATAGAGCTCCTGCCCGCACAGCGCCACAGTGGCACCGCTGTCGGCGACGTAATGGCGCAGTTCCTCGGTCAGATTCATCGGGTTGATCGGCACCACCATGGCGTCCGCGCGCAGGCAGGCGTAGTAGCCGATCACGAACTGCGGGCTGTTCTGCATGAACAGCAGCACGCGGTCGCCGCGCCGCACGCCACAGCGCTGCTGCAGGAACGCGGCGAGCGCATCGGTGTGCGCCTTTGCCTGAGCGTAGGTGAGCACCGCGTCGTAGAAGAACATCAACGGCTTGTCCGGATAGCGGGCGGCCGACACCTCCAAGTTGTAGCAGAGGCTGGTAGCCGGGAACCCGAGCGAATGCGGCAGGCCGCGCGGCCAGAACCGATAGTGGCGGGGTGGCGCGCCTTGTTCCGCGGCGGACGGATGCATGCGTTGTGTCACGTGGCGTTGCGTCGTGCGTGCGCCGCTATTCTAAATCGGCCCCGGGCGGCGCAGCGCCTATCTTTGCCGGGCGCGGCCATTTATGTCAGTATCGCGCCCAAACCGAGGCCGGGTCGCGCTGCGAGCCCGGCCGCGCACGAGGAGAGGAGACCCCGAGTGGGGAGGATGCAGGAGGCGTCCGTGGCGCCGGCCGCGGTTGCCGCACCGCTGCTGCGCGCGTCGGGCACCCCGCTGCTGCGCGTGTCGGAGATCACGGTGCGCTTCGGCGGCATCGTGGCGCTCGACCGCGTCTCCTTCGACGTCGAGGCTGGACTGATCTGCGGGCTGATCGGACCCAACGGCGCCGGCAAGACCACCCTGTTCAACTGCCTGTCGCGCCTGTACCCGTTCCAGGAAGGCAGCATCCTGTTCGACGGCCGGCCTCTGGTGGAGGTGCCGCGGCACGGCATCGCCAGCCTCGGCATCGGCCGCACATTCCAGAACCTCGCCCTGTTCCGCACCCTGACGGTGCGCGAGAACATCATGCTCGGCGCGCACGCTCGCACTCGCGGCGGCTTCGTGGCCTGCGCGCTGCGCCTGCCCGGCGCGCGCGGCGAGGAGCGCGAGCTGGTCGCGCACGCGACCGAGCTGATGCAACGGGTGGGGCTGGAGCGCCATGCGCTGCGGCGCGTGGCGGATCTGCCGTTCGGCATCCAGAAGCGCGTCGAGCTGGCGCGGGGGCTTGCCAGCCGGCCGCGCCTGCTTTTGCTGGACGAACCGGCGGCCGGCCTGAATCACGAAGAGATCGAGGGACTAATGGGCGTCATCCGCCGCATCCGCGACGAGCTCAAGGTCACTGTGCTGCTGGTGGAGCATCACATGAACCTGGTGATGCGCACCTCGGACAAGGTGGTGGCGCTGGACTTCGGCAAGAAGATCGCCGACGGCACTCCCGACCAGGTGCGCAACGACCCGGATGTCATTCGGGCCTATCTGGGCAAGGCGTGATGGCTGCGTTGCTCGAGGTCGCCGATCTGCGGGCCGGCTACGGGCCGCTGACGGTCCTGCACGGCATCGAATTCCAGGTCGAGGACGGAGGCATCACCACCCTGCTGGGTGCGAACGGCGCGGGCAAGACCACCACCTTGCGCGCCGTATGCGGCATGCTGCGGCCGCGGGGCAGGATCACGCTGGCGGGCGAGGCGATCGCCGGCCGCGCCACCGAGGACATCGTGCGCCGGGGCGTGGCGCACGTGCCGGATGGGCGCGGCACTTTTCTCAGCCTGACCACCGAGGAGAACCTGCGCGTGGGCGCCTACACGCGCCGCGACAAGCCCGGCGTCGCTGAGGACATGGAGCGTTGCTATCACTATTTTCCCCGGCTGAAGGAACGTCGGCACCAGCAGGCCGGGACGCTGTCTGGCGGCGAGCAGCAGATGCTCGCCGTCGCGCGCGCGCTGATGCTGCGCCCGCGCCTGCTGCTGCTCGACGAGCCGAGCTTCGGGCTGGCGCCGCTGGTGGTGCAGGAGATCTTCCGCATTATGGAGCTGATCCGCCGCGAGCGTCGCGTCGGGATCCTGCTGGTGGAGCAGAACGCCAGCCTTGCGCTGGAGGTCGCCGACCGGGCCTATCTGCTGGAAACCGGTCGCGTGGTGCTGGGTGGCCCGGCGGCGCAGGTCAAGCAGGACGAGGCGGTGAGGAAATCCTACCTGGGATACTAGCGATGCGAGACTACGACCGCTACGACGCCATTGGTTTGGCCGCGCTGGTTGCCGGTCGCGAGGTGTCGCCGCAGGAGTTGCTGGACGCTGCGATCGCGCGCACTGAGCAGGTCAACCCGCGCATCAACGCGGTGGTGGCCACGCATTACGACGAGGCGCGCGCGGCAATTCGCGCCGGGCTGCCGCAGGGGCCGTTTCGCGGCGTACCGTTCCTGCTGAAAGACCTGCACGCGCTGCTCACCGGCACCGTCACCAGCAACGGCTGCCGCTTTTACGCCGACAACCGTGCCGATCACGACACCGAGCTGGTGGCCCGTTACAAGAGGGGCGGGCTGATGATCTTCGGCAAGACCAACACACCCGAGTTCGGACTGACGGTGACCACCGAGCCGGTGCTGTTCGGGCCCACGCGCAATCCGTGGAACCTCGAACACATGGCCGGGGGGTCGAGCGGCGGCGCGGCCGCCGCCGTCGCGGCGGGCATCGTGCCGGCGGCGCACGCTTCGGACGGCGGCGGTTCGATCCGCATCCCGGCCTCGTGCTGCGGCCTGGTCGGGCTCAAGCCCACGCGCGCGCGCAATCCCCACGGGCCAGACCGCGGCGAGGGCTGGTCGGGCATGTCCACCGAGCACGTCGTGTCGCGCAGCGTGCGCGACAGCGCGGCACTGCTCGACCTGACGCACGGCCCGGACCTCGGCGCGCCGTACTTCGCGACCCCGCCCGAGCGGCCGTTTCTGCAGGCGCTCAGCGGCGAGCGCACGGCGCTGCGCGTGGGGCTGGTGACACGCACGCCGTCGGGCGAGGCGGTCGATCCGGAGTGCGAGCGCGCTGCGCGCAACACCGCCAAGGTGCTCGACGGCCTCGGCTGCCGCGTCGAAGAAGCTTCCTTGTCGTCGATCGAGGAAGGCTTCGGCTCCGCGTTCCGCATCATCATCGCCGGCAACATCCGCGCTGGCATCGAGCTGCAGGCCGCCAAGGTGGGCCGCCAGCCGGGTGCGGCGGATTTCGAGAAGATCACCTGGCTGTTCTTCGAGTCGGGTGCCAAGGCGAGCGCCGCCGACTATGCGCGCGCGGTGACCACGCTGCATCGCACCGGGCGCCAGATCGCGCGCTTGTTCCAGACTTACGATCTGCTGCTGACGCCGACCCTGCCCAAGCCGCCGCAGAAGATCGGGGTGTTCAGCATGATGACCGACGATCCCGAGGTCTACGGGCGTGAAGTGGCGTACTTCACCGCATTCACTGCGCTGGTCAACATCGCCGGCAACCCCGCTGTGTCCCTGCCGCTGCACTGGACGCCGGGGGGACTGCCGGTGGGCGTGCAGCTCATCGGCCGCTACGGCGACGAGGTCACACTGCTGCGCGTGGCGGCGCAGCTCGAGCAGGCGCAGCCCTGGCTCCACCTGCGCCCGACGCTCTAGCGATGGAAGCGCTGTTGCATCAAGTGCTCTCGGGCCTCGCGACTGGCGGCATCTACGCCAGCCTGGCGCTGGCGCTGGTGATGATCTACCAGTCCACCAACCACATCAACTTCGCCCAGGGTGAGATGGCGATGTTCTCGACCTATCTGGCGTGGACGCTGATCGACGCGGGCGTGAGCTGGTGGCTCGCCTTCCTGATCACGGTGGCCGCGTCTTTCTCCGCCGGCATGGCGATCGAGCGGCTGCTGATCCGCCCAGTGGAGCACGCGCCGCTGCTGACGGTGGTGATCGTGTTCATCGGCCTGCTGGTGATCTTCAACAGCGTTGCGGGGTGGATCTACAGCTACACCATCAAGAGCTTCCCCAGCCCGTTCCCCGCCGAGCCGGTGTTCGGCGGGTTGATGTCCGCACACGAGCTGGGCGCCATCGGCGTGACGCTGGTGGTGCTGCTGCTGCTGTACGTGTTCTTCCAGTTCACTCCGCTCGGCCTAGCCATGCGCGCGGTGGCGCAGAACCCAGCGTCCAGCCGCCTCGCCGGGATCCGGGTGGGATGGATGCTGGCGCTCGGCTGGGGGCTGGCGGCCGCCATCGGCGCGGTCGCCGGCATGATGGTCGCGCCGGTGATCTACCTCGATCCGAACATGATGTCGGGCGTGCTGCTGTACGCCTTCGCCGCGGCGTTGATGGGCGGGATCGACAGCCCGGGCGGCGCGGTGGCGGGCGGCTTCATCGTCGGCGTGGTGGAGAACGTGATGGGCGCCTTCGTGATCGGCACCGAGCTGAAGCTCACCGTGGCGCTGCTGGTGATCATCGTGGTGCTGCTGGTCAGGCCAAGCGGCCTGTTCGGCAAGGTGTTCGTGACGCGGGTGTGAGCGTGGCCCTGCCAGCGCGCTGGTGGCAAGTGCTGGGCCTGCTCGCCGCGCTGGCGCTGCTGTGCGCGCTGCCTTTCGTGCTGAGCAACTACCGCACCTTCCAGCTGACCTTGGCGCTGGTATACGCTATCGTGCTGCTGGGGCTGAACATCCTCACCGGCTACAACGGCCAGATCTCGCTCGGGCACGGCGCGTTCTACGCCATCGGCGCCTACACCGCCGCCATCCTGATGGACAAGTTCGGCGTGCCGTACTGGGCCACCGTTCCCCTGGGCGGTGCGGTGTGCCTGGTGTTCGGCTTCCTGTTCGGGCTGCCCGCGCTGCGCCTGCACGGCCACTATCTCGCGCTCGCGACCTTCGCGCTCGCGGTGGCCATGCCGCAGATCCTCAAGTACAAGCGCATCGAGGAGTGGACCGGCGGGGTGCAGGGCATCGTCATCGTCAAGCCCGACCCGCCCGCGGGCCTGCCGGTCAACCAGGACCAGTGGCTGTACCTGCTCACCTTGGCGGTGGCGGTGGTGATGTTCGTGCTGGCCTGGAACCTGATCCACAGCCGCGTGGGCCGGGCCTGGATGGCGCTGCGTGACCATCCGATCGCCGCCGAAGCCATGGGCGTGAACAGCGCCCTGTACAAGGCCAGCGCCTTCGGCATCAGCGCACTGTACACCGGGATCGCCGGCGCGCTGGGCGCGATCGTGGTGCAGTTCGTGGCGCCCGACAGCTTCACCGGCGTGCTGTCCATCAACTTCCTGATCGGTGTGGTGATCGGCGGCCTGGCCTCGATCTCGGGCGCGATCTGGGGCGCGCTGTTCATCCAGTTCGTGCCCAACATCGCCGACCATATCTCCAAGGCCGCACCCTGGGCGATCTACGGCATCTTCATGATCGCCTTCGCCTACGCCATGCCCACCGGCGTGGCCGGATTCCTGCGCGTGGCCTGGACGCGCGCGACGCGGCGCGTGGCCCGCGCCGGCGCGCAGGCATAGAGCCGCTGGGCGCCGGGCGCGTCCGACACGCGTTGCCCAGGGGACGCGGCCGGTGCTTCGGAGCGGACGTATAATGGCCGGGCCCGGCTTCGGGAGGAGGCGTCATGGTGTATGAACATCGAACATTGGCCACCGCGCTCGCGGTGGGCCTCGCGCTCGCCACGGCGGCCCACGCGCAGAAGCGCTACGGTCCGGGTGCGAGCGACAGCGAAATCAAGTTCGGGCAGACCATGCCCTACAGCGGGCCGGCCTCGGCCTACGGCACCATCGGCAAGACCGAAGCGGCCTACTTCCGCATGATCAACGAGCAGGGCGGGGTCAACGGCCGCAAGCTCAACCTGATTTCGCTCGACGACGGCTACAGCCCACCGCGCACGGTGGAGCAGATCCGCAGGCTGGTCGAGGACGAGCAGGTGCTGTTCACCTTCCAGACGCTGGGCACACCCTCCAATACGGCGATCCAAAAGTACATGAACGCGCGCAAGGTGCCGCATCTGTTCGTGGCCACCGGCGCAACCAAGTGGGGCGACCCGCAGCACTTTCCCTGGACCATGGGGTGGCAGCCGACCTATCAGCACGAGGGTCACATCTACGCCAAGTACGTGCTGCAGAACCGGCCGAACGCCAAGATCGGCGTGCTGTACCAGAACGACGACTACGGCAAGGACTACGTCAAGGGCTTCAAGGACGGCCTCGGCGGCCAGGCGCAGAAGCTGGTCGTGGCCGAGGCGAGCTACGAAGTCACCGATCCCACCGTGGATTCGCAGATCGTGGCGCTGAAATCCTCCGGCGCCGACGTGCTGTTCAACGTCACCACCCCGAAGTTCGCGGCGCAGGCGATCCGCAAGGTGCATGACATCGGCTGGCGGCCGCTGCACTTCCTGAACGTGGTGTCCAACTCGGTCGCGGCCGTGCTGCAGCCCGCCGGCCTGGAAAAATCCGTCGGTCTGATATCGGTCGCTTACTTGAAGGACCCCGCCGATCCGGCCTGGAAGGACGATAGAGGCGCCAGCGACTACCTGGCGTTCATGAAGAAGTATTACCCGGAGGGCAATCCCGCCGACAGTCTCAACGGGTACGGCTACGCCGTGGCGCAGACGCTGGTGCAGGCGCTCAAGCAGTGCGGCGACGATCTCACGCGCGAGAACGTGATGCGTCAGGCGGCGAACCTCAAAAACGTCGAGCCGACGATGCTGCTGCCCGGCGTCCGCATCAATACCGGCCCGGCCGATTTCTATCCGATCGAGCAGGTGCAGCTGATCCGCTTCGACGGCAAGACCTGGGTGCGCTTCGGCGAGATCGTGTCGCGCTGAAGGCGCGCGCCGGTTTGTCGAGGTAGCGCGCGCGATGCATAATATGCGCCTCCGCTAACCAACTTCGATCGACGATCACCGTCCCCATGCGCTTCTCCCGCTTCGCCGCTGCGGCGCTCGCCTGCGCGCTGACCGCACCCGTCCTCGCCCAGAAGCAGTACGGCCCCGGTGTCACCGACACCGAGATCAAGCTCGGCCAGACGATGCCATACAGCGGGCCGGCCTCGGCCTACGGCGCCATCGGCAAGGCGGAGCTCGCCTACTTCAAGATGATCAACGAGCGCGGCGGCATCAACGGCCGCAAGGTCAAGCTGATCAGCCTGGACGATGCCTACGCACCCTCGCGCGCGGTGGAGCAGGTGCGCAGGCTGGTCGAGGAAGACGATGTGCTGGCGCTGTTCCAGACCCTTGGCACGCCGACCAACACCGCCTTCCACAAGTACGTCAACGCGAAGAAGGTGCCGCACCTGTTCCTCGCCACCGGCGCCACCAAGTGGGGCGATCCGAAGAACTACCCCTGGACCATCGGCTTCCAGCCGGCCTACCAGGTCGAGGCCAGGATTTACGCCCGCTACATCCTGGAGAACAAACCCGACGCGAAGATCGCGGTGCTCTACCAGAACGACGACTACGGCAAGGACTACGTGAAGGGCCTCAGGGACGGCCTGGGCGACAAGGCGCGGGGCATGATCGTCGCGGAGGCGAGCTACGAGGTCACCGATCCCACCGTGGATTCGCAGATCGTGACGCTCAAGTCCTCGGGCGCCGATACCTTCTTCAACGTCACCACGCCCAAGTTCGCGGCCCAGGCGATCCGCAAGGCCCACGACATCGGCTGGAAGCC
>DATBMG010000140.1:0-6072 GCA_036554965.1 Burkholderiales bacterium | reverse complement strand
AGCAGGCGCGAGTAGATGTCGTAGGCGCGCTCGCCGCGTCCGCTCTGCTCGATCACCATCGGGATGAGCCCCAGGCCCTGCGGCTCGCTCCCGCCGTGCTGCCAGTCCATCTGTCGGTTGAACGTCATTGTGCTGCGTCCGCTCATCACTTGTTGCCCATGAACCCGTCGAAATCGGTCGGCCGGTCCTCGACGATGGCCCGCCCGAGCACCCATTCGACCACGTTATTCTCCAGCACCAGCGACTCCACTTCCCGCAGCCGGTCCTGCGACTGATAGTACCAGCGCACCACCTCTTCCGGTTTCTCGTAGCTCTCGGCGTAGTCCTGCACCATCGCCTTCACCTGCTCGGGCCGCGCCGCGAGGTTCTCGCGCCGCACCAGCTCGGCCACGATCAGGCCCAGCGCCACGCGCTTGCGCGCCTCCGGCTCGAAGGCCTCGGCCGGCATCGGAATGTTCTCCGGTTTCAGGCCGCGTCCCGCCAGGTCCTGCCTCATGCCCTGCATCAGCCGCTCGATCTCCATGCGCACCAAGGACCGCGGCAACTCGATCGACGAAGTCTCGAGCAGCGTCTTCATCACCTGATCCTTGACCTGTGCGTCGCGCCGCCGGCGCACCTCGCGCTCCAGGTTGGCCTTGACGTCGGCACGCATCTTCTCCAGATCCCCATCCGCGATGCCGAGCGACTTTGCAAAATCCGCATTCACGTCCGGCAGGTGCGGCGCGGCCACATGCTTCACCGTCACCTCGAACTGCGCCGCCTTGCCGGCCACTTCTTTGCCATGATAGTCCTCCGGGAACGTCAGTTCAAACTTGCGCTGCTCTCCCGGCTTCGCGCCTTCCACCTGCTTCTCGAACTCGGCCAGCAGCCGCCCCTCCCCCAGGATGGTGGTGTGATCGCTGCCGCTGCCGCCCTCGAACGGGGCGCCATCGATGGTGCCCCGGTAGTCGACGGTGATGCGGTCACCCGCCTGGGCGCCGCGCTCGACCGCGTGGTAGTGAACGCGCTGCTTGCGCAGGATCTCGACGGTCTTGGCCACCTCCGCATCGCCTACCGCCACCGCCGGGCGCACCACGATGGTCGCGGACACGTCGCCGATCGTCACCTCGGGGTAGACCTCGAACGTGGCGCTGAATTCGACCTGCCGCGGCTGCCCGGCTTCCGGCGCCTCGCCCCCGGGAGTCGCACTCCCGCCGGCGTTTGCACTCCCCTCGGCGTTTGCACTGGCGCCCTCACCCGCAGCGGCCTCGCCGCCAGCGCCCGCAGCAGCCTCGCCCGCAGGGGCGGGCACGCGGGGCTCGAAGCGCGGATAGCCCGCCACGCGCAGGTTCTGCTGGCGCACGGCTTCGCCGAAGCTCTTCTGCAGGGCATCGCCCAGCACCTCTTGGCGCACCTGCCCGCCGAACTGCGCCTGCACCAGCCGGAACGGCACCTTGCCCGGCCGGAAACCATGCATCTTCACCGAGCGCGCCAGCCGCTTGAGGCGGCTCTCGACCTCGGCTTCGATCTCCTGCATCGGCAACGCGACGTTGAGGCGCCGCTCCAGATTGCTTACTTTTTCGATCGTGGCCTGCATCGCTGCCCTCTAGTGTGCATCAACGAGACACCCCGGGCACCCGCAACGCGTCTCGGGTTTGCAGTCCTTTCAGGTTCCTGCATCAGAGCTGTCGCGATTGCCGGTTCTTGCCGGTTTCCTAACGATACTTGCGTGAACGAAAGATCGTTGGGCTCTCCGGGGTTGCTGGTGCGAAATCGCGTGATCCCTGGTGCGAAAGGAGAGACTCGAACTCTCACGCCGTTTCGGCGCCAGAACCTAAATCTGGTGCGTCTACCAGTTCCGCCACTTTCGCAAAGCATTCATTTTAATATAATGCCCCGGCCCGCTCCATCCGTCGGCCGCCTGCGGGCGGGCATCGCATCCGGCCGCCCATGGCGCTGAACCACTACGAGAACTTCCCCGTCGCGTCCTGGGTCCTGCCTGCTCGCTTGCGCGAGCCGGTGCGCGCGATCTACGCGTTCGCCCGGCGAGCGGACGACTTCGCCGACGAGGGCGATGCGCCGCCGGAGGAGCGGCTGCGCAGCCTGTCGGCCTTCGCCGAAGAGCTGGACCGCATCGAGGCCGGGGAGCCGCCGCACGCGCCTCTGTTTCGATCCCTTGCGGGAATCGTCCGGGAGCACCGCCTCCCCCTTGAGCCGTTCCGCGACCTGCTTTCCGCCTTCTCCCAGGACGTCACCAAGCGGCGCTACGCCGACTTCGGCGAGGTGATGGACTACTGCCGCCGCTCGGCCAACCCGATCGGCCGGCTGCTGTTGCATCTGTATGGCGAGACCGGCCCGCGCAGCCTGGCGTATTCCGACGGGATCTGCGCCAGCCTGCAGCTCATCAACTTTCTGCAGGACGTCGAAATCGACTACCGCAAGGGACGCATCTACCTGCCGCAGGACGAGATGCAGAAGTACGGGGTGGGCGAAGAGCAGATCGCGCGACGCGACGCGGGCGGCGCCTGGCGGGCGCTCATGCGCCATCAGATCGATCGCGCGCGGCGCATGCTGCAAGCCGGCGCGCCGCTCGGCCGCGTGCTCAAAGGCCGTACCGGCCTGGAGCTGCGCATGATCGTGCTGGGCGGCGAGCGCATCCTGAAAAAGCTGTACGAGGCCGACGGCGACGTCTTCCGGCACCGTCCGGTGCTGGCACGCGGCGACTGGGCGTACATGTTCCTGCGCGCGCTGACCGCACGATGACTCCGGAAACGTACTGCCAGCAGAAGGCCGCGGCCAGCGGCTCGAGCTTCTACTACAGCTTCCTGTTCCTGCCGCCCGAGCGACGGCGCGCCATCGTCGCGCTGTACGCGTTCTGCCGCGAGGTCGACGACGCGGTGGACGAGGTCCGCGATCCCGGCGTGGCGCGCGCCAAGCTGGCGTGGTGGGCGCAGGAGATCGCGCGCATCTACCGCGGCGAGCCGCAGCATCCCGTGGGCAAGGCGCTGGCGCCGGTGGTGCGAACCTACGCCCTGGACCAGTCGCAGCTCACCGAGATCCTCGAGGGCATGAGCATGGATCTCGACTACAATCGCTACCCCGACTTCCCAACGCTGGAGCTGTATTGCCACCGCGTAGCCGGGGTCGTCGGCCTGCTGTCCGCGCGCATCTTCGGCTACACCGATGCGCGCACCCTGGACTATGCGCGCACGCTGGGCCTGGCCTTCCAGCTCACCAACATCATCCGCGACGTGGGCGAGGACGCGCGCCGCAACCGCATCTACCTGCCGCTCGACGAGCTGCAGCGCTTCGGGCTGGCGGCAGACGACTTGATCGCGCTGCGGCAGGACCAGCGCTTTGCGCGGTTGATGGCGTTTCAAATCGAACGCGCGCGGGAGCACTACGCGCGGGCGCTGGCGCTGCTCCCCGCCGCCGACCGGAAGGCGCAGCGCCCCGGCCTGATCATGGCGGCGATCTACCGCACGCTGCTCGACGAGATCCAGGCGAGCGGCGGCGCAGTGCTCAACCAGCGCATCGCGCTGACGCCGATCAGGAAGCTGTGGATCGCGTGGAGGACATGGCTGGCCGCGTAGCGGTTCTGGGTGGCGGCTGGGCGGGGCTCGCCGCAGCGGTGACGCTTGCCGAGGCCGGGGTTACGGTGAGCGTGTTCGAGGCCGCGCGCATGCTGGGTGGGCGGGCACGGCGCGTCGAGCACGACGGCGTGGCGCTGGACAACGGCCTGCACATCCTGATCGGGGCATACCGCGAGACGCTGCGGCTGCTGCGTACCGTGAGCGCGGCCGGCGCGCGCGACCCCGGATTGCTGCGGCTGCCGCTCGATCTGCACTTCCCGGGCCGGTTCCGGTTGCGCACCCCGCGGCTGCCGGCGCCGCTGCACCTGCTCGCCGGCCTGGTGCGGGCCGAGGGGCTCGGCCTGGGCGAGCGCCTGCGCGCGGCGCGCTTCATGGCACGGTTGCGTGCGATCGACTTCCGGCTGGAGCAGGACGTCGGCGTCGCCGCCCTGCTCGCCCGCTTCCGCGAGAGCGACGCGGCCTGCCGCTACCTGTGGGAGCCGCTATGCGTCTCGGCCCTGAACACGACGCCGGAAGAGGCTTCCGCACAAGTGTTCCTCAACGTCCTGCGCGACAGCCTGAACGGCGCGCGCGAGGACAGCGAGCTGCTGCTCCCCACGCGCGATCTCACCGCGCTGTTCCCGGAGCCTGCTGCCCAGTTCGTGCGCTCGGCGGGCGGCGAAGTCCGCACCGGCTGCGCCGTCGAGGCGGTGCACGCCGCGGGTGCCGGCTTCGCGGTGCGCAGCGCCGCTGGCGAAGAGCGCTTCGACCAGGTCGTATGCGCGCTGCCGCCGTTCCGCGTCGCGGAAGCGCTAGCCGCGATCCCCGCGCTGTCCGCGACCTGCGCTGCGATCGACGCCTTGCGCCAGGCGCCGATCTACTCGGTGTACCTGCAATACCCGTCGGGCACGCGTCTTCCGCAGCCGATGCTCGGCCTCAGCGGCGGCTTTGCGCAATGGGCCTTCGACCGCGGGCGCCTCTGCGGTCAGGATGGGCTGATCGGCGTGGTGATCAGCGCGCGCGGCCGGCATCAGGACATGGACCAGACCGCGCTCGCGACCGCCGTGCAGTCGGAGATCGCGCTGCTGTACCCGCGCTTGGGCGCCCCGCTGTGGACGCGCGTCATCGCCGAGAAGCGCGGCACGTTCGCCTGCACAGTGGGCGTGGTGCGTCCCGCGCAGCGCACGCCGGTGCCGGGCCTGTACCTGGCGGGCGACTACACCGCCGGCCCGTACCCCGCCACGCTCGAGGCCGCAGTGCGCAGCGGCGTTGCCTGTGCGCGCATGGCGCTCGCCGCAGTCGGGTGAGCGTGCCTAGAATCGCAGCCGCGTGAACGTTCACAGCTACCAAGCGCCACCGGGCTTGTTGAGAGACCGCGTGATCCTGGTGACCGGAGCGAGCGCCGGCATCGGGCGCGTGGCCGCGCTCGCCTGCGCTCGCCATGGGGCGACGCTCATCCTGCACGGCCGCGACACCGGCCGGCTGGAGGCGGTGTACGACGAGATCGACGCCGCGGGGGGACCACAGGCGATCATCCTGCCGCTCGACCTGGCGGCGGCGACCGATCGCGACTTCGACAATCTGGCACAGGCGGTCCGCGCGCAGGTCAAGCGCCTGGACGGCATCCTGCACAACGCTGCGCACTCCATCCCGCTGGGCGCGTTGCAGCACGAGCGGCTGGACGACTGGTTGCGCCTGCTGCGCATCAACGTGGCGGCGGTGTTCGCGCTCACGCGCGCGTGCACGCCGCTGCTGCGCGAGGCGCCGGACGCTTCGGTGGTACTGACCGGTGAAACGCACGGCTTGCGGCCGGCCGCTTACTGGGGCGGCTTCGCGGTCTCGAAGAGCGCGCTCACGGCCTACAACGCGATCCAGGCGCAGGAGTGGGAGGCCTGCCCCAACCTGCGCATCAACCTGGTCGTACCCGGCAAGGTGGACTCGCCGCACCGCGGCAGGACGCATCCGGGCGAGCCGCGGGAGGCGCGCGCCGGGCCGGAGTCGCTCGTGCCCTTGTACCTGTATCTGCTGGGCCCCGACAGCGCAGGCGTGAGCGGCAGGGTCTTCGAGGCGGACGAGGTGCGTCCAACGTAGCCGTTCGGCGGCGTGGTATGGTTGGGCCTCCACTGCCGCACAACGATCACTCGGGGGGAGGGAGACGTGGTGCTCGAACTGCCGCGCTGTTGCAGCGCGCACATCCGGCCGGCCGGCCGGCGGCTTGCCCGGCGGGGCTGATGGCTTCGGTCGAGCTCAGGCGGGTGCGCAAGGCCTTCGGCCGCCACGAGGTGGTCCACGGCGTGGACGTCACCATCGACGACGGCGAGTTCGTCGTCCTGGTGGGCCCTTCCGGCTGCGGCAAGTCCACGCTGCTGCGCATGATCGCCGGGCTCGAGGAGATCACCGCGGGCGAGATCCTGATCGGCACCAAGGTGGTGAACCAGGTGCCGCCCAAGGCGCGGGACATCGCCATGGTGTTCCAGAACTACGCGCTCTACCCGCACATGACCGTGTTCGACAACATGGC
>DATBMG010000138.1:0-7992 GCA_036554965.1 Burkholderiales bacterium | reverse complement strand
TAGATATAGCCGTCGACCTCGCCCAGGCCGCCGACCACCGCGACGTCCGAGATGCGGTGCGAGTCGGCGAGCGCCCAGAGCGGCGTGCGGAAGCCGACCGCGCGCACCGCGGCGGCGAGCTCGCGCGCCTTCTCGCGCCGCTCGCCGTCGATCAGCGCGATGTAGGCGCCGACCCCGGCATCTTCCGAAACGTCGCGCTCGAAACTGTCGGTCACCTCGACGCGGAAATTCTCCGCCTCGATGTGGTCGATCAGCTCCTTCGTCTGCGCGTCCTGGCGATCGACGATCGCCACCACCTTCAGAAGCTTGTGAAAGGGGATCGGAATCGTGGGTGGCGGGACGGCGTGCGGGATCATCGTTCTCTCCTGCCCTTTTCCACGACGCAGTCCACCAGGTAGCGCCGGCCGCCGCCATCCAGCGGCTCGAAGCGCAGGCCGTGGATGTCGGTCTCGAAGCCGGGAAACTTGGTGTCGAACTCGCGCGCGTAGAGCAAGTAGTCCTGGATCGATTTGGTCGCCTTCGTCAGCCGTTCGCCCGGCATGATCACCGGGATGCCCGGCGGATAGGGCACCAGCATCACCCCCAGGATGCGGTTCATCAGCTTGTCGATCTCCACGCTCTCCAGGCGCCCGTGGACCAGGTTGTCGTAGGCGTCCGCCGGCCGCAGCGCCATCTCCGGCAGCGTGGTGTACATGTCCTTCTGCGCCTGGGCCACCTTGTCGTCGCGGTAGATCTTGTGGATCTGATCGCACAGATCCCTGAGGCCCATCGTGTCGTAGATCTCTGGATGCGGGGCGGCAAGCGCCGGCAGCGCGCGCCGGAGCGGCGCATTGGCGTCGTACAGGTCCTTGAAGTTCAGCAGCTCGGTGACCAGCGTGCTCCATTTGCCCTTGGTGACGCCCATCGAGAACAGCACCAGGAACGAATACAGCCCGGTCTTCTCGATCTCGATGCGGCGGCTGGAAAGGAACTTGACCACCACCGCGGCGGGAATGCCGCTCTTCTGCATCGTCCCGTTGGCGGTGAGCCCCGGCGTCAGGATCGTGACCTTGATCGGGTCGACGAGAGCGTGGTTCGCCGCGAGGTCCTCGAAGCCGTGCCACTTGTCCTTCGGCTTGAGCACCCAGGCGGCCTTGTCCGCCGTCGGGCGCTCGGCCATCGCGTCGGGTTGCCAGACCTCGAACCACCACGAACCCTTGATCTGCCGCTTCACCGCGGTCATGGCGCGGCGGAAGCCGAGCGCTTCGTCGATCGTCTCCTGCACCAGCGCCCGGCCGGCCGGTTGCTCCATCATGGCGGCGGCGACGTCGCAGGAAGCGATGATGCCGTACTGCGGCGAGGTCGAGGTGTGCATCATGAAAGCTTCGTTGAAGCGCGTCATGTCCAGGCGCCGCGTCTGGCTATGCTGCACATGGATCATAGACGCCTGCGACAGGGCGCACAGCAGCTTGTGCGTGGAGTGGGTGGCGAAGGTGATGGCGTGCGGCGAGCGCACCGGACTGGCGGACGAGACGCCGTGGAAGCCGTCGTAGAACTCGTGGAAATTGGCGTAGGCGTACCAGGCTTCGTCGAAGTGCAGCACGTCCACGGCGTCGCCGAGGCTGTCCTTGATGGCGTCGATGTTGTAGCACAGCCCGTCGTAGGTGGAGTTGGTCATCACCATCAGACGCACCTTGCCGCTGGTCTCCTTGGCGAACGGGCTGGCGGCGATCTTCTTCGAGATCGACGCCGGCGTGAACTGGTCGCGCGAGATCGGACCGATGATGCCCAGCCCGTTGCGCGACGGCACCAGGTAGATCGGCGTGGCGCCGGTCATGATCAGCGAGTGCAGGATCGACTTGTGGCAATTGCGGTCGCACAGCACCAGGTCGCCGCGCCCCACCATGCCGTGCCAGACGATCTTGTTGGCGGTCGAGGTGCCGCCGACCACGAACAGCGTCTCGTCCGAGCCGAAGATGCGCGCCGCGTTGCGCTCGCCGGCGGCGATCGGGCCGGTGTGATCGAGCAGCGAGCCGAGCGCGCCGACCGAAACCGAGATGTCCGAGCGCAGCGTGTTCTCGCCGAAGAACTCATAGAACAGCTGGCCCACCGGGCTCTTGCGGAACCCGACGCCGCCGCCGTGCCCCGGCGTGTGCCAGGAATAGCTGGCATGCAGCGTATAGTCCATCAACGCCTTGAACATCGGTGGGGGCAGGCGGTCGAGGTAGAGCTGCGCCGAACGGGCGATGGCGCGGGCCAGGAACTCGGGCGAGTCCTCGAACAGGCGCATGAAGGCGTTGGCGTGCTTGAGCACGCTCGCCGGCACCATCTCCGCCGTGCGCTCGTCGCCGAACAGGAAAATCGGCAGGCGGTCGTTGCGGCGACGCTTGGCGGCGAGCACCTCCTCCAGCAGCTGCCATTGCTTCGCCGTGGCCTCCGCGCCGTCGACGGAGACGAGCCAGCACGATTCGGTGTTGAACACCTCGGCCAGCCGCCGTGCGTCCTCGTAGCTGACGCCCGCCACCACGCGAAAGCCTTCCTTCTCGATGGCGGCGGCCAGCTGCCGCATGCCGCGTCCGGCCGCGTGCTTGCCCTCGTAGTCCTCGTCGATGATGGCGACCGGAAACGCCTGTAGGAATTGCATGGCCCTCTCCCCCCAACGAGCCGGACTAGAACTGGTACTTGGCCGAGAACTGGATGCGGGTGTCGTCGCCGGTGGCGCCGTCGTTGTTCTCGCGCTCGCCCCACAGCAGCTCGGCGCCGGCCATCACGTTCTTGGCCGGGTAATACAGCAGGTTGACCGAGGCATAGCTGCCTTTCTTGAACGCATCGGCGGTCTGCCCGCCGGTATTGTCCTGGCGGTGCTCGCTGTAGCCGATGGAGCTGCTCCAGCGGTCATTCCAGTAATGGTCGTAGTAGACGAACCAGCCGACCGTCTCGACCGCCTCGGCCGACAGGTTGGAGTCGGGCGCAAGGTCGACGCCGCCGTCGTTCATGTAGCTGGCGATGCCCTTGCCGACGACCAGCTGCCCGACCACCCGGTCCTTGCCGATGGTGTTGAACACACCGCTCAGGTTCAGGCCGTATCCGGTTTCCTCGCCGGAGGGCTCGGCGCCGGGATTTGTCGGAGTATCGAAGCCGACCTGGCGCAGGAGCGCCGCCGCCTGAAAGTGGCCCCAGTCCCGATCGAGTCGCAGGTTCGCGACAATGTCGGGATACCTGTTGTGCGCCTCAACGTCAACCAGCGACGGGTCGATGTCGGCGGCTTTCCCGGTGTCGAGCGCGGCGCTGGGCGCCTCCAGCGAGAAAGCCACCTTCATGCCGTCGCGGTTGATCGCCGTGTAGCGCACCTGCGGGTTGCGCACGAACACCATCCCGTTCGGTCCCCAGTAGTCGATCGTATTGGGAAAGGTGTCGAGGTCCATGAACAGCGTTTCGGTCTGCCCCACCCCGAACTGCCCCAGTTCGGCCCAGGCATGCAGCACGCGCGCCTCCGTGTTGCCGCCGGCGCTGTTGAACAGATCGAAATCCAGCAGCGTGGTGAGCTCGCCCAACGCGGTGGGGATGTACCCCTTGAACCCGAGCTTGGTCTGCCGGATGCTGAAAATGGTCTCGCCGTCCTCGCCGCAACCCGCGTCGCCCGGGCAGTTGACCGGGATCGTCGAGGGCCGCAACGTGGCGTTCGCGTCCGGGTCGACGCGCTTGAAGTCGTAGATGGCATCGAGCATGACGTGACCGAAGATCTCGACGCGCGCCTTGTCGGCGCCGGCCGCACCCTCTTCAGCCGTCGAGCCCGGTGCCACCACGGGGGGTGCCTTTGCTTCGGTGGACTGCGCCTGTGCGCCGCCGCTCAGGGCGAGCGCAAGCACGATGAATGGCGCGCGCTGCAGCATGGTTCCTCCTCCGGTGAGTCTGCATCGGCAACAGAGGGGTGGCACCAGCGGTGGAAGCCTGAGAGAACCCTTTCCCCGCTCGGTGCACCACCTCCTGTTGGATGCGTTCGATTACGGCGCGGCCTTGACGCGGCCCTCGACGTCCTTGTATTTCTTCTTGATGGTATCCAGGTGGCGGTCGTACATGTCCTCCATCTGAGCGAGCATGTCCTTGCGGGCTTGCTTGGTCGCGGATTTGGCCTTGTCCAGATCCTTCTGCAGCGCCTTGGCCTCCTTCTTGAGCGCCTTGGCCGAATTCTTGTCCTCTTTGGAGGCGCCGGGCTGGCTCTTCGCTTCGATTTCCTTGTTGACCGCGTCGAGCTTGGCTTGGATCGCCGCTTCATCCTTGGCGATCGCCGCGACGCGCTCATTGGCCTTGGCAACGAAATCCTTCCCTTCGGTCGCCAGGCCTTCATAGAGCGTCACGAGGTCCGCGGCGGGGGCCACGGATGGCGCGATCGCCAGCGCAGCGCCTTCCGCCTTCGGTGTTGCCGGAGCCGCTTGCGGCGCTTGCGTTGCAGCTGCCGCAGCAGCAGCCGCAGGCGCAGCGGGCGAAGCAGGTGGCGCAACGGCCTCCGCCTTCGGCGTCGCGGGAGCCGTTTGCGGCGCTTGTGTTGCAGCCGCGGCCGCAGGCGCCGCAGGTGGCGCAGCGGCTTCCGCTTTGGGTGCTTCCGGAGCCGGTTGCGGCGCTTGTGCTGCGGGTGCTGCTGCAGGAGCGGCCTCGGCCGCAGGCGCGGCGGGTGTAGAAGCTGCCGCCTTGGGTGCTTCCGGAGCCGGTTGCGGCGCTTGTGCTGCGGGTGCCGTTGCAGGCGCGGCCTCGGCCGCAGGCGCGGCGGGTGCAGGAGCTTCCGCCTTGGGTGCTTCCGGAGCCGGTTGCGGCGCTTGTGCTGCGGGTGCCGCTGCAGGCGCGGTCTGCGGAGCCGTGGTCGCCTCGGGCGCGGGCTGGCCGGCCGCGGGGGGGTCAGCCCCCATGACTGAGGACTGCGTCAGGGCCGCGGTCAGCATTGCCGCCGCGAGGTATGAAAATCGTCTCATGGTCTCCTCCTCGAAGATCGCAATATGATTCAACTGACTTCCAGCGTCGGTCCGATGAACCGACACTTCCGGCGAGAGCATCGTCCCCCGCGTGGTGGCGTCACTTGATGCGGATCAAGGGACCGGCATGTTCGCATGCGCTCCGATCTGCTCGCTTGATAATTCTGGACAACCGATCGGGTTCTGCGCCGGGGTCGTCGCATGGAGACGTCGGCTGTGCGGCCCGTCGAAGCGCGAAGCTCTGGCGCACTGAGGAAGAGCTGCTCTCGGCGCTGCCCCCGTCAGCGGTAGTAATCCACCCAGCGCACCTCGATCGGACCGCTGTCGGCGGCAAGCATGGGAGCGGGCAGCGTTACCTCGAACAGCGTCGCGTCGCCGCGCAGCGCCTCGACGGGTGCGGCGTCCAGCGTGCACACGCGTCTCGGCGGCTCTCGTTCCGGCCGCTGCAGGCCGCACTGCAAGGTCGCGCGCGCGGACCTCGCGGAGAAGCCTTCCAGTTCGGGGAAGCCGTGCAACCGCACCACGATCGCCTGCGGCCAACCCTGCGCCGGCGCCTTCAGAACGGCGCCGCCGATGCCGCTGACGCGATAGACGGTGAGCACGAAGGTGCCGTCCTCCAGACCGGTGGCCATACGGTCGCGCGTGTTCGCCGGCAACGCGTCCGCCGCCATCGGCGCCGCTGCGCCGGCGGGGTCAGCTTCCCGGACGGGTGCGGCCGCCGTCACCGGCGTCGCTGCATCCGCCGGTGTCGCCTCCCCGGTGAGGACGGCGGCCAGCGGATCGGCGAGATTCACCCAACCACCACCCATCGCTTTGTACACGTTGATCAGCTCGGCAAAGCGATCGGACAGCGCGCTCACCGCGCTCAGCTCGGCGCCGAACAGCTCGTTCTCGGCGTACAGCACTTCCAGATAGCTGGCCGAGCCGGCGTCGAAACGCAGGCGCGACAGCCGGGCGTACTCGCGCAGCGCGTCGGCCCGCCGCGCGAGCGCGGCGTATTGCTCGTTGGTTTTCTCGGCGCCCACCAGGGCGTCGTTGGTTTCCCGGAAAGCGTTCAGCACCGCCTCGCGATAGAACGCCAACGCCTCCGCCTGCGCGGCCTCCGCCGTGCGCACCTGGCCCTCGATGCGGCCGAAGGTGAAGATCGGCCCGAACAGCCCGGCGGCGACATAGCCGGTGGTCGCATCGCTGGAGGCGAAGTCGTCGAGCGAGGTGCTGGCCAGCCCCAACACGCCGGTCAACGAAAGCGTCGGGTAATACAGCGATTTCGCCGCGCCGATCTCCGCGTTCGCGGCGCGCAGCGACTCTTCGGCCTGCAGCAGATCGGGCCGCCGCTCGAGCAGCGCGGCGGGCAGCCCGGCGGGAATGCCCGGCTCGCCCAGCTCCGCGATGCGCTTGCCGCGCGGAATCGCGGCCGGGTTGCGTCCCAGCAGAATGGAGATCAAGTTCTCCTGCACCGCGATCTGGCGCTCGAGCGCAGGGACCGCCGCCCGCGCCTGCTCGTACTGCGACCGGATCTGGGCCAGCTCGACCTCCGAGACCACTCCCCCCTTGTAGCGCAACTCGAACAGCTTCAAGGTCTGGGCGTAGTTGTCGGCCGTGCGCCGCGCGATCTCCAACTGCTCGTCCAGCCCTCGCAGGCCGACATAGGCGGAAGCCACACTGGTCACCACCGATAGAATGACGCCGCGCCGGCCCTGCTCGGTGGCGTAGACGCGCGCCTGCGCCGCCTCGCTCTGACGGCGCACGCGCCCAAACAGGTCGATCTGCCAGGAAGCGCCGAGCGCAGCGGTGTACAGGCTGTAGTTGCGATCCGAGCCCGCGGGCAATGCCGGCTGTCCCACTTCGCTGGCGCGATTGCGGCTCGCCTCCGCGCTGTAGTCGAACTGAGGGTAGAACTGCGATCGGGTGGTGTTCAGCGCGCCGAGGAACTGATCGACGCGCGCCGACGCGATGCGCACATCCAGATTCTCGCGCACGGCGATATCCACCAGCTCGTCCAGCGCCGAATCGCCGAACGCTTGCCACCAGCGCGTGTTGGCCACCTCCGCGGCCTGCTCGTAGTCCACCCGCCAGCTTTCTGGGGCGTCGGTCTCTGGCCGCGTGTAGTTCGGCCCGACGGTGCACGCTGCGGCCGCGTAAGCCGCCGCCAGGCACGAGGCACGAGAGGCTAGGCGCGAGAGCGCGGCGGGCACCCCCATATCGGCTCAGTCGCTTTCGCGCTTGCCGTGCGGCGCCGCGCTCAACGCTGCGCCGTGCACACCACCGGGGGGTTGCTTCTTGCGGGCGAAGCGCTCGCTCATCGACTCGAGCAACCAGAAGAACAGCGGCACGAAGAAAATGGCGATCAGCGTCGAGGCGAGCATGCCGCCGATCACGCCGGTGCCGATGGCGCGCAGGCTGTTGGCGCCCGGACCGGTGGCGATGGCGAGCGGCACGCAGCCCAGGATGAAAGCGAACGAGGTCATCACGATCGCGCGCAGCCGCAGGCCCGCCGCCTCGATGGCCGCCTCGCGCGGGGCCACCCCCTGGTGCACGCGCTCGATGGCGAACTCGCAGATCAGGATCGCGTTCTTCGCCGCCAGCCCCACCAGGGTCACCAGCCCGACCTGGAAGTACACGTCGTTCTGCAGACCCAGCAACCAGGTTAGGACCAGGGCGCCGAACACCGCGAACGGCACAGTCAGCACCACGGCGATCGGCAAGGTCCACTTCTCGAACTGCGCGGCGAGCAGCAGAAACACCACGATCAGGCCGAAGACGAAAGCCGACGACGAGGTGCTGCCTGACTCCTTCTCCTGCAACGCCTGGCCCGCCCAGGAGAAGCCGAAATCGCCGGGCAGGGTCTCGTGCGCGGTCTCTTCCATCGCGCGGATAGCCTGGCCGGAGCTGTAGCCCGGCGCCTGGCTGCCGGTGACCTTGACCGCCGGAAAGCCGTTGAAGCGCGTCACCAGCTTCGGCGAGGCGACGTAGCGCGTGGTGATGAGGGAAGAGAGCGGCACGTTGGCGCCGCTCGAGGAGCGCAGCGACACCTTGTCGAAGTCCT
>DATBMG010000118.1:0-4635 GCA_036554965.1 Burkholderiales bacterium | reverse complement strand
GGTGCACGAGTTCTCGCTCGCGACCTGGCGCCAGCTGTTCACGCTGGCCAACCTGGATATCGTCCTGCGCACCACGGGCATGGCGGCGGCGGTCACCGTGGGTGCGGTGCTGCTCGGGTTCCCGCTCGCTTATTACATGGTGCGCTACGCGAGCACGCGCATGAAGGCGCTGCTGTACCTGGGCGTCATGCTGCCGCTGTGGTCCAGCTACCTGGTGCGGGTGTACTCCTGGAAGTTGATCCTCGCCAAGGAAGGCATCATCACCTGGCTGGCGCAACAACTGCATCTGACCTGGCTGCTCGAGGGCACGCTGGCCTTGCCGGTGATCGGCGGGCCGTCGCTGTCCACCTCCGACATCGGCACCTTCCTGGTGTTCCTGTACGTGTGGCTGCCGTTCATGATCCTGCCGGTGGTGGCCGCGCTTGAGCGCGTGCCGCGTACGCTGATCGAAGCCTCGGCCGACCTGGGCGCGCATCCGGGCGCAACCTTCCGCAAGGTGATCTGGCCGCTGGCACTGCCCGGCGTGGTGGCGGGCTCCATCTTCACCTTCTCGCTCACCCTGGGCGACTACATCATCCCCGGCATAATCGGCAGCTCGCACCCGTTCATCGGGCAGGCCGTGTATGCGCATCAAGGCACGGCCGGCAACGTGCCGCTCGCCGCCGCGCTCACTATCGTGCCGATCGCCATCATGGCGGTGTACTTGACCGTCGCCAAACGCATGGGAGCGTTCGATGCGCTCTAGAACGAGTGGCGATCCGGGATGGGGATTGAAGGCCGGCGCCGCCACCGCAGTGCTGTTCCTGCACGTGCCGCTGGCGTTCATCGTGCTCTACGCCTTCAGCAGCGACGCCAAGACTTTCTCCTTCCCGCCGCCGGGACTGACCACCCAGTGGTTCGGCATCGCCTTCGAGCGCCCGGACATCCGCGCCGCGCTGGGACTGTCGCTGCGGGTGGCGGTCGTGTCCACCCTGGCCGCGATGACGCTCGGCACCCTGGCCGCGGCGGCGGTATGGCGCTCGCGTTTCTTTGGACGCGAGGCGATCTCGCTGTTGCTGATCCTGCCCATCGCGCTGCCGGGCATCATCACCGGCATTAGCCTGCGCAGCGCCATCGGCCTGCTGGATATCCCGTTCAGCTTCTGGACCATCGTCATCGGCCACGCCACGTTCTGCGTGGTGGTGGTGTACAACAATGTGCTGGCCCGCTTCCGCCGCACCTCCTTCGTGCAGATCGAGGCGAGCATGGACCTGGGCGCCGACGGCTTTCAGACGTTCCGCTACGTGATCCTGCCCAACATCGCCACGGCGCTACTCGCCGGCGGCATGCTGGCATTCGCCTTGTCGTTCGACGAGGTGATCGTGACCACCTTCACTGCCGGCCAGCAGAGCACCCTGCCGATCTGGATGCTCACCGAGCTGGTGCGCCCGCGCCAGCGGCCGGTCACCAACGTGGTCGCGGTGTTCGTCATCGCCGTGACCTTCCTCCCGATACTCGTCGCCTTCTACCTTACGCGCGACACGCACGAGGTCGCCGGCGGCGGCAAATAGGAGAGCGCACATGCTGCACACCGAGCTTCTGATCAACGGCAAGTTCATCCGCGGCCAGGGTGCCGAGGAGTCGATCGTCAACCCCGCCACGGGCGCGCAGCTCGCCAAGGTGGCCGAGGCCAGCCCGCAGCAGGTGGACGAAGCGGTACGCGCGGCGCAGGCCGCCTATGCGAACTGGGGGCAAAGCACGCCGCAGGAGCGTTCGCTGCTGCTGCTCAAACTGGCCGAACGCATCGAGCAGGAGGCCGCGGCATTCGCGAAGCTGGAGTCGCTCAACTGCGGCAAACCGCGCGCGCGCGTGCTGAACGACGAATTGCCGGCCATCGTCGACTGCTTCCGCTACTTCGCCGCCGCCGCCCGCTGCCTGCCGGGCAGCAATACCGACGAGTACCTGCCCAACCACACCAGCATGATCCGGCGCGACCCAATCGGCGTCGTGGCGCAGATCGCTCCGTGGAACTATCCGCTGATGATGGCAGCGTGGAAGATAGCGCCGGCGCTCGCCGCCGGCAACGCCGTCGTGATCAAGCCCTCCGAGCAGACGCCGCTCACCACATTGAAGCTTGCGCGCCTGTGTGCGGAGCTGTTCCCGGCCGGAGTGCTGAACGTGGTGACGGGGCGCGGCGGCACGGTCGGATCGCCGCTCATCAACCACCCGGGTGTGCGCATGGTGTCGGTGACCGGCAGCGTCGCCACCGGCCAGAAGGTGATCGAGGCGGCGGTGGCGAGCCTGAAGCGCACGCACCTGGAGCTCGGCGGCAAGGCCCCGGTCATCGTGTTCGAGGACGCCGACCTGTCGGCGGTGGTGGCGGGCGTTCGCATGGCCGGCTTCTACAACGCCGGGCAGGACTGCACTGCGGCCTGCCGCATCTATGCGGCCGACAAGATCTACGACAATCTGGTCGCCGATCTGGGCAGCGCCGTGCGCTCCATCAAGTTCGGTGCGCCCGAAAGCGAGGACAGCGAGATCGGGCCGTTGATCACGGCGAAGCATCGCGAGCGCGTCACCGGCTTCGTCGAGCGCGCAGTCGGCAGCAAGCACATCGAGCTGGTCGCCGGCGGCTCGGCGGCGGCGGGCAGCGGCTTCTTCTACCAGCCCACGCTCGTCGCAGGCGCGCTGCAAACCGACGAGATCGTGCGCAAAGAAGTATTCGGCCCGGTGGTGTCGGTGACGCGCTTCCGCGACGCCGACCAGGCCATCGCGTGGGCGAACGACTCCGACTACGGGCTGGCCTCATCGGTGTGGACCGGCGACGTGCGCAACGCGATGAAAGTGGCGAGCCGCCTGGAGTACGGCTGCACCTGGATCAACACCCATTTCACCTTGGTCAACGAGATGCCCCACGGCGGGGTGAAGATGTCCGGCTACGGCAAGGACCTGTCTATGTACGGCCTGGAGGACTACACCGTCGTGCGGCATGTGATGGTGAACTTCGGATAGAACGCTGCCCACAGAGCCGATGCGAGTCGAGGCACAGGGAAAAGCCTTAGACTGTGCGCTTGCTCCGTCGCGCCACGCGAAAGTGCCCCGTTCCTCCGAGGCTCCGCTCCTCTGTGGTTAGCCATTCGTTCCCCCCGGCACGGGTGCCGGTATGACCGGCGGCCAACTCTACCTGCGCCTGCTCGGACATGTAAAGCCCTACTGGCGCATGTTCGCCCTGTCCATCCTGGGCATGCTGATCTCGGCCGCGACCGAGGTGGCGCTGCCGGCGGCGGCCAAGCCCTTCCTGGACGGCACCTTCGTCGATCGCGATCCAGTGCTGATGCGCTGGGTTCCGTTCGTCATCGTGCTGGTGTTCATCGCGCGCGGCATCGGCACCTTCATGGGCAGCTACGGCAGCGCCTGGGTGGGTCAGCGGGTGGTCATGGACTTGCGCAGCCGCATGTTCGGCAAGTTGCTGCAGCTGCCGCAGCGCTACTACGGCGATCACTTGAGCGGCAACCTGATCTCCAAGTTCACCTTCGACGTGGTGCAGGTGGCGACGGCGGTCACCCACGTGGTCACCGCACTGGTGCGCGACTCGATCGCGGTCACAGGCCTGCTCTGCTATCTGCTGTGGCTCGATTGGAAGCTCACCCTCATCACCTTCGCCACCATCCCGCCGATCGCGCTGACCGTGCGCGCCTTCAATCGCCGGTTGCGTGTCCTCACGCGTCGCACCCAGCGCTCGGTGGGAGAGATCACGCAGGTGCTGCAGGAGAGCATCGAGGGCCAGAAGGTGGTGAAGATCTTCGGCGGGCAGACCTACGAGAAAGGGCGCTTCGGCGAAGCCGTGAACCGCGTCCGACGACTGCTGATGAAGGAACAGGCGGCAGCCGCCGCCAACATGCCGATCACGCAGCTGTTCGCGGCCATCGCCGTGGGGGTGGTGATCTACCAGGTGACCCTCGACGTGCAGGCCGATCGCACCACCGTCGGCGGGTTCGTCTCCTTCATCGCCGCGATGCTGCTGATCCTGGGGCCGCTCAAGCGCATCACCGGCGTGACCGAACATATCCAGCGCGGGCTGTCCGCGGCGGAGAGCGTGTTCGGGCTGATCGACGAGACGCCCGAAGACGATCGCGGCACCGTCGAGCTGGGACGCGCGCGCGGCGATCTGCGCTTCGAGGCGGTGACGTTTCGCTACCCCGACGCCGAGGGGCCGGCGCTGTCCAACGTCTCGCTGCACATCCAACCTGGTGAGACCATCGCCTTGGTGGGTCAGTCGGGCAGCGGCAAGACCACCTTCGCCAACCTGATTCCGCGCTTCTATCACCCGAGCACCGGCCGGCTGCTGGTGGACGGCCACGACATCGAGGACATCACGCTGGCCAGCCTGCGCGCCAACGTCGGGCTGGTGAGCCAGGACGTGGTCTTGTTCAACGACAGCATCGCCGCGAACATCGCCTACGGCGGAAAGGCCGGCGCTTCCGAAGCGGAGATACTGGCGGCGGCCAAGGCCGCGCACGCCAGCGAATTCATCGATGTGCTGCCCGACGGCATGGACACGCTGGTGGGCGAGCACGGCGTGAAGCTGTCCGGCGGCCAGCGCCAGCGATTGGCCATCGCCCGCACGCTGCTGAAGAACGCGCCGATCCTGATTCT
>DATBMG010000004.1:0-18304 GCA_036554965.1 Burkholderiales bacterium | reverse complement strand
GCCGGGGCTGGACGGACAGAAGATGTCGAAGTCCTACAACAACACCATCGGCCTGCGCGAGGACGCGGACAGCGTCACGCGCAAGATCCGCACGATGCCCACCGACCCGGCGCGCGTGCGCCGCAGCGACCCGGGCGAGCCGGAGAAGTGTCCGGTGTGGCAGTTCCACCTGGTGTACTCGGACGAACCGACGCGGCAGTGGGTGCAGAAGGGCTGCCGCAGCGCGGGCATCGGCTGCCTCGAATGCAAGCAGCCGGTGATCGAAGCGGTCTTGCGCGAGCTGGAGCCGATGCGCGAGCGCGCACAGGCCTACGTGGACGATCCCACGCTGGTGCGCAATATCGTCGAGGACGGCTGCGAGCGGGCGCGCAAGGAGGCGGGCGAGACGATGCGCGAGGTGCGCGAGGCGATGGGGCTGGTGCAGGGCTGAGGCTGAATGCGCCCTTAAGGCGCGATTTAAACCCCGTTCCCCGCCTCACACCAGGCGGGGTGCCGGCGCAGCCGGCGGGGCGGTGTGGGGTGCGAATGGCGCACGCGCTCGTCTCATCGATTACGCTCTCCGCCTGAGCAAACGCTGCTTCTCCCGCTGCCAATCCCGGTCCTTTTCCGCTTGCCTTTTATCATGTTGCTTCTTGCCCTTCGCCAGCCCGATCTCGAGCTTGATCCAGCCGCCGCGGTAATGCATGTCGAGCGGCACCAGGGCGTAGCCGGCGCGCTCCACCTTACCGATCAGGCGCCGTAGCTCCTCGGCGTTGAGCAGCAGCTTGCGCGTGCGGGTGGGGTCGGGCTGCACGTGCGTGGAGGCGGTGTTGAGCGGCGTGATGTGGCAGCCGATCAGATACGGCGCGCCACCCTTCAGGATCACGTAGGCCTCGCTCAGGTGCACTTGCCCGGCGCGGATCGCCTTGACCTCCCAGCCCTCGAGCATGATGCCGGCCTCGTACTTCTCCTCGATGAAGTACTCGTGGTAGGCCTTGCGGTTCTGGGCGATGCTCATGGCGGGCGGCTCGACGTGCGCGCCGGATTGTATCAGGGCGGTACCCGGCTCCAGCGCGGCCACCGCGATCTCTCCGCGAGCGGCGGGAGTGGCCGGGCGTGCTATCTCGCGCCGGTGTGAAAAATGCGGGCTAGAATCGGCCGCCATGGCCCTCGTCCAGCGATCCGTGCTGGTCGGCTACGCGGCGGAAAACATGTACGCGCTGGTCGACCAGGTCGAGCATTACCCGGAGTTCCTGCCGTGGTGCGGGCGAACGCACGTGGATTACCGCGACGGCACCCTGACGCGGGCCTCGATCCTGATCGACTACCGCGGCATCAAGCAGGCGTTCCAGACCGAGAACCGCACCGAGCCGCCGCATCTGATCGAGATCAAGCTGGTGAGCGGGCCGTTCCACACCCTGGACGGCACCTGGCGTTTCCAGCCCCTCGCGGCGGACGCCTGCCGCGTGGATTTCCGCCTGCACTACGAGTTCTCCAGCAAGGTGCTCGAGCGGCTGGTGGGACCGGTGTTCCACTACATCGCCAGCAGCTTCATCGACGCGTTCGTGAAGCGCGCCGAGCGCCTCTACGGCGGGGGGTGACGCTGGGCGAGGCGCTCACCGTCGAAGTCGTGTTCGCGCTGCCGCTGGAGCAGGATTGCGCGGTGGTGGAGCTGCCCGATGGCGCCAGCGTGCGCGATGCGATTGCGCGGTCGGGCGTGGCCGCCCGGCATCCGACGATCGATCTCGGCGCGTGCCGCGTGGGGATCTGGGGGCGGCTGGCTGGCCTGGACGACCGGGTGCGAAACGGCGACCGCGTGGAGATCTATCGGCCGCTGCAGGCGGACCCGAAGGAATCGCGACGCCAGCGCGCGCGGCGCAAGAGGATCTAGTACTGCTCCCCGCTGCCGTCGATCACTTGCACCACGAATCGACGACTTTTTGCGCCTCGATCAGCTCGTAGGCGATCTCCTTGTCGCCGAGATAGACTTGCTCGCCGGTGGGGCTCGCCTTGGTGATGCGCCCGCCGGTCTGCAGCACCGCGACGCGCGCCTTCGCCGCCTCGCAGTTGCGCTGCTTCTCGGCCGCGGCCTGGGTTTCCTGCTGGCGCTTGGCCTCGGCCTCGGCCGCTTCGGCGCGGCGCTTGCGGAACTCCATGTCCAGCTCGCCCGCTGTCTTGGCCTTGGGCGCGGGCGCCGCCGCCTGACCTTCGGTCGTGGCCGCTGGCGGCGCCGCGTTCTGCGCCGGAACTTTCGGCTGAATGGTCTTCTGCTGCCGGGCGTTGGCCGGCGGGGGCTGGTCGGAATAATGCACCTTGCCGCTCTCGTCGACCCACTTGTACATTTCGCGGCCCCACGCCGGCAGGGCCAAGGCCAGCAAGGCCAGCGTCGCGATCCACTTCATATCCGCTCCTCGTCAGGGAAACCGCGGGTAGTCGAGCTGCTCGATGCCCAGCTGCGCCTGCTCGGCGGCCACACGACCCGCCTGCACGGCGGCGGCGTAGTCGCCGCGCTCGAGCGCCGCCTCGGCCTCTGCGAGCGCCTCCTGCGCCGTGGTCCACAGCGCCCGCTTCTCGGCGGCGGCCTGCACCGCCTGCTGCGCGCGCAGCACCTCGCGCCGCGCCTGCCCAGCGCTGGGACCATTGGCGCTGGGACCATTGACGCTGGCACCGCCGGCGCCGGCATCCCGCACGTGTGCTATCGCCGCAGCCAGCAGCGCAGTGCATGCGAAAGCAACAATTGTTCCCTTGTCTCGCATAAGTGCTTGTTCCGTCTGCAGCCAAGGTCGCGCCCGCAGGGGCCGGGCTGCGACCGGTGCGGCCCAGCGTATAATAGATTCTTTGCGAAGGATCATCAGCATGCGACTGGTTGAACGGGCGCTCACGTTTGACGATGTCTCCATCCTTCCGTCCCATTCCATCGTTCTGCCGCGCGACGTCAGCCTGAAGACCCGGTTGACCCGGGCCATCGAGCTGAACCTGCCGCTGGTGTCCGCCGCCATGGACACCGTCACCGAGGCGCGCCTGGCCATCGCCATGGCGCAGGAAGGCGGCATCGGCATCGTGCACAAGAACATGTCCCCCCGCGCTCAGGCCGCGGAGGTCGCCAAGGTCAAGCGCTACGAAAGCGGGGTGGTGAAGGACCCGATCACCATCGCGCCGGACATGAGCGTGCGCGAGGTCCTCAACCTGATTCGCGCCCACAAGATCTCCGGGCTGCCGGTGGTGGAGGGCAAGCGCGTCGTCGGTATCGTCACCAACCGCGACCTGCGCTTCGAGACCAATCTGGACCAGCGCGTGCGCGACATCATGACCCCGCGCGAGCGCCTGGTGACGGTGCGCGAAGGGGGCAGTCTGGAGGAGGCCCAAGCGCTGATGCACAAGCACCGGTTGGAGCGCGTGCTGGTGGTCGACGGCGATTTCGAGCTGCGCGGGCTGATCACCGTCAAGGACATCCTCAAGTCGAGCGAATACCCGAACGCCTGCAAGGACGAGCTGGGCAGGCTGCGCGTGGGTGCCGCAATCGGTGTGGGCGAAGGCACCGAGGAGCGCGCCGAGGTGCTGGTCGAGGCCGGCGCCGACGTGCTGGTGGTGGACACGGCACACGGTCACTCCGAGGGCGTGCTCGAGCGCGTACGCTGGGCCAGGCGCCAGTTTCCCCGGCTGCAGATGGTGGCGGGCAACATCGCCACAGCGGCCGCCGCCAAGGCCCTGGTGGATGCCGGCGCGGACGCCGTCAAGGTCGGCATCGGTCCCGGATCGATCTGCACCACGCGCATCGTCGCCGGTGTGGGCGTGCCGCAGATCACCGCCATCGCCAACGTGGCGCAGGCCCTGAAGGGGACCGACGTGCCGCTGATCGCCGACGGCGGCATCCGCTACTCGGGCGACGTCGCCAAGGCGATCGTCGCGGGCGCGGATGCGGTGATGCTGGGCGGCCTGTTCGCCGGCACGGAAGAGGCACCGGGCGAGATCGAGCTGTTCCAGGGGCGCTCCTACAAGTCCTATCGCGGCATGGGCTCGCTGGCGGCGATGACGCAGGGCTCCAGCGATCGCTATTTCCAGGACGCCGCCGACAGCGTGGAGGCCCAGAAGCTGGTGCCCGAAGGCGTGGAAGGGCGCGTGCCTTACAAGGGCGGCCTGGTCCAGGTGATCGAGCAGCTCATGGGCGGCTTGCGCTCGAGCATGGGCTACGCCGGCTGCGCGACGGTGCGCGACATGCGCGAGCACGCGGAGCTGGTCGAGGTCACCGCCGCGGGGGTGCGCGAATCGCACGTGCACGACGTGCAGATCGTCAAGGAAGCGCCCAACTACCGGGGCCAGTGATCTCAGCGGGAATGCACCAGAAGATCCTGATCCTCGACTTCGGCGCCCAATACACGCAGTTGATCGCCCGCCGCGTGCGCGAATGCGGCGTGTACTGCGAGATCCATCCGTACGACGTCGGCGAGCGCTTCGTGCGCGAGTTCGGCGCGAAGGGCGTCATCCTGTCCGGCAGCCCGGCCTCGGCCTACGAGGGCGATGCGCCGCGCGCGCCGCAGGCCGTGTTCGACCTCGGCGTGCCGGTGCTGGGCATCTGCTACGGCATGCAGACCATGGCCGCGCAGCTCGGCGGCCAGGTCGAGAGCGGGCGCGTGCGCGAGTTCGGCTACGCCGAAGTGCGGGCGCGCGGCCACTCGGCGCTGCTGCGCGACATCCAGGACCGCGTCAACGGCGAAGGCCACGGGCTGCTCGACGTGTGGATGAGCCACGGCGACAAGGTCACCGCGCTGCCGCCGGGGTTCAAGGCGATCGCCGGCAATGCCGCCACGCCGCTGGCCGGCATGGCCGACGAGTCACGCAAGCTCTACGGCGTCCAGTTCCATCCCGAGGTCACGCACACGCCGCAGGGCAAGGCGATCATCGAGCGCTTCGTGCTGGGGATCTGCGGCATCGCGCCGGATTGGAACATGCCCGACTACCTCGAGGAGGCGGTGGGGCGTATCCGCTCGATGGTCGGCGCCGAGGAGGTGATCCTGGGCCTGTCCGGGGGCGTCGACTCGGCGGTCGCGGCGGCCTTGATCCATCGCGCCATCGGCGATCAGCTCACCTGCGTGTTCGTGGACACCGGGTTGCTGCGCTTGAACGAGGCGCAGCAGGTGATGCAGACCTTCGCCCGCAACCTGGGAGTCAAGGTGATCCAGGTGGACGCCAGCGCGCAGTTCATGAGCCGGCTGGAGGGCGTGTCCGACCCGGAGGCCAAGCGCAAGATCATCGGCCGCGAGTTCGTCGAGGTGTTCCAGCGCGAGGCGGCCAAAGTACGCAACGCGCGCTGGCTCGCGCAGGGCACGATCTACCCGGACGTCATCGAGTCGGCCGGGGCGAAAACCAAGAAGGCGGCGTCGATCAAGTCGCATCACAACGTCGGCGGCTTGCCCGAGACACTGCACCTGAAGCTGCTGGAGCCGCTGCGCGAGCTGTTCAAGGACGAGGTGCGCGAGCTCGGCCTGGCCCTGGGGCTTCCGCGCGAGATGGTGTTCCGTCACCCGTTCCCGGGGCCGGGTCTGGGCGTGCGCATCGTCGGGGAAGTCAAACCGCAGTACGCCGATCTGCTGCGCCGCGCCGACGCGATCTTCATCGAGGAGCTGCGCGCTGCCGGATGGTACGAGAAGACGTCGCAGGCCTTCGCCGTTTTCCTGCCGGTGAAGTCGGTGGGCGTGATGGGCGACGGGCGCACTTACGAATACACGGTGGCGCTGCGCGCGGTGCAGACCGAGGACTTCATGACCGCGCATTGGGCGGAGCTGCCGCACAGCCTGCTGTCCAAGGTCTCCAACCGCATCATCAACGAAGTGCGCGGCATCAACCGCGTGGTCTACGACATCTCGGGCAAGCCGCCCGCCACCATAGAGTGGGAATAGCCCCCGAGTGGGAATAATCGCAGGGGCGCCGTCGGATCAGGCCGACCGCGAGTTCATGCGCCGGGCGCTGCGCCTGGCCGAGCGCGCACGGGAGGCCGGCGAGGTCCCGGTGGGCGCCGTGCTCGTGCTCGAAGGTGCGGTGGCGGGCGAGGGGTTCAACGCGCCTATCTCCACTGCCGACCCCAGCGCACACGCCGAGATCCGCGCGCTGCGCGCTGCCGCCGAGCGCACCGGGAATTACCGGCTGCCCGGCAGCACGCTGTACGTCACGCTCGAGCCGTGCGCGATGTGCGTCGGCGCGATGTTCCATGCGCGTGTGGCGCGCGTGGTGTTCGGCGCCGGCGACCCGAAGACCGGCGCCGCGGGAGGCGTGATCGACCTGTTCGCGGAGCCGCGCCTGAACCATCACGCGCAGGTGCAGGGTGGGGTCCTCGCCGAAGAGTGCGGCGCCCTGCTGCGCGAGTTCTTCCTGCGCAAACGCAACGGGACGGCATGAAGCGCGTCCGCATCCTGCTGGCCACCCAGACACTGGAGCTGCACGACGACGCGGACGGTTCGGCCGTGCGCTATCTCGTCTCCACCTCGGGCCGCGGCGCGGGCGAGCGCAACGGCAGCTACCGCACCCCGCGCGGCCGGCACGTGATCCGCGCCAAGATCGGCGCCGGCGCGCCGCTCAACGCCGTATTCGTCGAGCGCCGGCCGACCGGCGAGATCTACTCGCCCGAGCTGGCGGCGCGCTTTCCGCAACGCGACTGGATTCTCACCCGCATCCTGTGGCTGTCGGGCTGCGAGCCGGGCTTCAACCGCCTGGGGGACGTGGACACCATGCGGCGCATGATCTACATCCATGGCAGCCCGGACAGCGCGGTCATGGGCAAGCCCGGCTCGATCGGCTGTGTGCGGATGCACAACGCCGACCTCCTGGACCTGTTCGACCGCGTGCCGGTCGGCACGCCGGTGGACATCGTCGAGCAGGGGTGAGCGGATTGTGCGGCGCGGTAATCTGAGGTAGAGTGCCGGCCATTTCTCGACCGGGGCTAAAGGACGAAGGCATATGCGGCTGGCAGGCAAAGTTTCGATCATCACGGGCGCGGCGCGCGGCATCGGCCATGCGACGGCGCTGAAGTTCGCCCGGGAAGGTGCCTTGGTCGTCGTTTGCGACCTGGACCGGGATGGGGTAGACGCTACCGTGCGGGAGGTCCGGGAGGCGAAAGGCGAGGCCCTCGGCTTCGTGGTGGACGTGACCAAGCCGGGCTCGATCCGTACCATGGTGGACGCGGTGATGCAGAGGTACGGCCGCATCGATGTGCTGGTGAACAACGCCGGCATCGTGCAGGACGCGCAGCTGCTGAAGATGAGCGAGGTGCAGTTCGACCGTGTGATCGACGTCAACCTGAAGGGCACCTACAACTGCGCCAAGGCGGTGGCCGACATCATGGTGGCGCAGGGGTCGGGCGTAATCCTCAATGCCTCCTCCATCGTCGGCGTCTACGGCAACTTCGGCCAGACCAACTACGCGGCCAGCAAGTTCGGCGTCATCGGGCTGGTCAAGACCTGGGCGCGCGAGCTGGGCCGCAAGGGTGTGCGCGCCAACGCCGTGTGTCCGGGTTTCGTGGAGACGCCCATTTTGAAGAGCATCCCCGCGAAGGTGCTCGAGGCGATCAAGGCGCGCGTGCCGATGGGGCGGCTGGCCAAGCCCGAAGAGATCGCCAATACCTACGCCTTCCTCGCCTCCGACGAGGCGAGCTACATCAACGGCGCGGTGATCGAGGTGAGCGGCGGCGCGACCATCTAGGCGGCGAACAGCGCGCGCAGGCCGGACTCGGTCACCGGGCGCACGATGCCGCGTTCGGTGACGATGGCGGTGATCAGCTCCGCTGGGGTGACGTCGAACGCGGGGTTGCGCACCGCCACGCCCACCGGCGCCCAGCGCGTCTCGCGGAAGCCGGTCACCTCGTCGGCGGGGCGCTCCTCGATCGGAATGTCGCCGCCGCGGGCGGTGGACAAGTCGATCGTGGAAAGCGGGCACACCACGTAGAACGGCACCCGGTGGCGCTGCGCCAGCACCGCCAGGGTGTAGGTCCCGACCTTGTTCGCGGTATCGCCGTTGGCCGCGACGCGATCGGCGCCCACCACCACCAGATCCACCTCACCGCGGCTCATCAGGTGCCCAGCGCCCGCGTCCGCCACCAGCGCGACCGGGATGTTCTCCTGCAGCAGCTCCCAGGCGGTCAGGCGCGCGCCCTGCAGGAACGGACGCGTCTCGTCGGCGATCACGCTCACGCGCTTGCCGGCGGCCACCGCCGAGCGGATCACGCCGAGCGCGGTGCCGTGACCGGCGGTGGCCAGCGCACCCGCGTTGCAATGGGTCAACACGCGTGCGCCGTCGGCGATCAGCGCGGCGCCGATCGCCCCCATGCGGCGGTTGGTCTCCACGTCTTCGGCGGCGATCGCATGGGCCTCGTCCAGCAAGGCACCGGCGATGTCCGGCGGCGTGCGGCCGGCCAGCGCGTCCAGCCGGCGCTGCATGCGCTCCAGCGCCCATGCGAGATTGACGGCGGTGGGGCGGCTCGCGGCGAGCACCGCGATCGCCTGCTGCAACGGCGCCAGTAAAGCCTCTGGCGCGCCGACGGTGTCCGGCATCAGGTGCGCAAGCCGGTGCGCCTCCAGGGCGACGCCGTAAGCGGCGGCGCAGCCGATCGCCGGCGCGCCCCGCACCACCATGCCGCGGATCGCTTCGGCAACGGCACTCGCCGAGTCGCACAGGACATAGCGCAGCTCCAGAGGCAGCACGCGCTGGTCGATGAGCGCCAGCCGCCCGTCTTCCCAGCGCAGCGTCTCGACCGGGCGCGCCGCACTACGCAACGCCCGCCTCCAGGGTGACGCGGGGCGAGGTGCGGGCGAGCGCCGGATCGCACAGGCGCGCGATCAGATCCGCGTGCACCGGCGAGAGGGCCGCGGCATCCGCCAGCCGCACGCCGGCGAACGGCAACCCCTGCCGCTTCGCCGCCTGCGCGCTGCGCGCGATGCAGCCCGACCGGGCGGCCTCGACGGCGACGATGCGGCCGCCGCGAGGTGCGAGATGCAGCAGCGCCGCACAGGCGTCGATCGCGCCTTCCTCGACATCGATCAGGAGCAGCATGTCGAGCCCACCGTAACGTCTTAGCAATCCTTGCAGCGCCCGGTCATCGACCGAGGCGGCGGTCGTGGCCGCTGCGCCACGCCGTTCGAGAGCCGCCGCGAGCTGTCTCGCCCGTTCACCGGGGCTGACGGCCAGCGCCACCTCGCCGAGCAGCGCGGCACCGTCGCCTCCGGCGCGCAGCCTGCGCTCGAAGCCGCCGTAGTGGATCTCCGCGTCCAGAATGGCATGGGACGGCAATCCGGCATACCGGTCGTGCGCGGCGGCGCGGGTCTTGATCTCCCGGTCTTGCTGCAAGATCTCGCCGGTCACCTGCAGATAGTGCGTGTTGATCCCGGCGACCCACACGCCGATTTGCGCGTCGATGATCACGCGTGGCGCTGGATCCAAGCCGAGATCCGCCGGCGATTTCCCGGGGTAGGCCTGCGCGACGTAGCGCACGTAGCGCCGTGCATACTCGGCGACATCGGTGCCGAGCAGCGGTTCGCGCTTGATGAATACCGCATGCTGCGGGGTGGCGGGACCCTCGGCGCTGATCGCTGCCAGATCGGCCCGGCGCGCATAGGCCTGCCATTCGGCGCCCTCCTGACAGCGCACCAGCAGCGGAAACCCGGCGGTACGCGACAGCTCCCGTCGCATCTGTGCAATGCGCTGCGGATCGGGCTCGGGAAACGGCGCCGAGTCGCTCGGCAGCGCCCAAGCGCCCTGCGCCTGCAGGTGTTGTTCCGCGCGCGTCACCAGCCGCAGCATGTTCTCGTAGGACTCGCGCGCGCTGTTGCCGAAGGCCACCACACCATGATGCAGCAGGATCAGGCCGATGGTATTGGCCGTGGCCTGCTCCCGGTACACGGCGTCGCAGGCCTTCGCCAGCGCGAAACCGGATTGGCGAAAAGGCACCAGCGGCGCCGCGTCGCCGAACAGCGCGCGCGCGATGCGCTCGCCGTTGACCGTGTTGGTGACGGCGAGGATGGCGTCGGCGTGCGTGTGCTCGACGAACCGGAACGGCAGCACCGCGTGCAGCAGGGTCTCGATGGAAGGCCTGGGCGAGGGCGCGCGCGCGATGGTCGCCGACACCTCCCGCATCAGCGCCTCGTTGTCGAGGTCCTCGAGGTCGATCAGCCGGCGCACCGCCTCCAGCCGCACGCTGCTGAAGTCGTCGGGGGTCACCTGCGCGAGATCGCTGCCGCTGCCCTTGACGCATAACGCCTCTTGCGGGGCGCCGAAAGCGTCGGTCAGCCGCAGCTTGACCGACGTGTTGCCACCGCCGTGCAGGACCAGGGCCTTCTCGGCGCCGAGCAGGCGCGAGGTGTAGACGCGCAAGCCCAGCTCGCGCGCGGGCGCGAGCTGCGCCGCCCAGCGTGCGGCCTCGTCATCGTTCCAGCGCGATTGCATGCGGGAGGTGGACAGGCATCGGCGAATTATAATCGCGGCGCATGGAAGGCTATCGAATCGTGCGCGCCGAGTGGGAGCGCGACCGCGAACGGCTGCGCGCGGTGCGCGAAGAGGTGTTCGTGCGCGAGCAAGGCGTGCCGCTGGACCTGGAGTGGGACGGACTCGACAGCGGCTGCGTGCATGCGCTGGCGGAATCCGACGCCGGCGAGGCCATCGGCACAGGCCGGCTCCTGCCGGACGGCCACCTCGGGCGCATGGCGGTGCTGCGCGACTGGCGACACCGCGGCGTAGGCGCCGCCGTGCTCGAATTCCTGCTCGCCGAGGCGCGGCGCCTTGGCATACCGGAAGTCGTGCTCCACGCCCAGACCCATGCGCTGCCCTTCTACGCGCGCCACGGTTTCGTAGCCGAAGGGCCACAGTTCCTGGAGGCGGGAATTCCACATCGGGCGATGCGCCGCTGCATGCGCTCTCAAGGCGCGACTTGAGAACCCGCTACTGCTGCAGTTCGAAGCGTTGGCGCTGCGCCTGGGAGCCATCCGAGGTGAAGCTGCGCTCCTCGAACAGCATGCGGCCGTCGGCGCCGATCAGGATTACCGTGGACGAGCGCGTACCGTAGGCATCGGTGCGGATGAAGGCGCTGGACAGCACGCGCTCCCATTCGAGCGATACGCCGGTCTGCGGCAGCTCGTCGTCGGGCGCGCGCCGATCGTCCGCGAGCAGCTCGAACAGGCGCTGGTCGAGTGCCTCGCGTGGCGCATCGGTCAAGTCGGCCATGCGCGCCTTGGCGCGCTCCACCTTCGGCCACGGGCTGTCGAGCAGGTGATTGGACAAGCCGTAGACCCCGGACGACAGCGCGATGGGCTCGGCGCCGCGGTTGGAGTAGTAGTGCAACGCCGCGCGGCTGCCGAGCAGCAGGTTGAAGCCGTCGTAGCGCTCACCGGCGTCCTGCACCTGGCCCAGGTAGGGCCCGGGTTCGGCGTCCGACATCAGAAAGTCGCGCACCAGCCATCCGCGCGAACGCGTTCCGGTGCGCGGCCGGCCGCCCTCGCGGTAGTTGGTGAGCGCGGCGATCCGTCCGCTGCGCGTCAGGCCGAGCCAGGTGCCGCCCTGCTCGAGGTCGCGGCCGGCGAGCACATCACCGGCATCGGGCCAGAAGTCGGCGGCCCGCGTGGGCCGTGCGAAGAATTCGTCGCGGTTCGCGGCCAGCAGCAGCGGCACGTCCGGGCGCAGCCCGATGCCGACGACGATCAGGCACATGGGTCCTCGAAGCACTCCTGGTTGCGTTGCGCGCCGGGCGCCAGCACCTCCTCGAGCCCGAGCTCGCGCACCCCTCGCGCCAGGGCCGGGCCGAAGCTCTCCGCATCCGGCACCGGCTCGTACACCTCCATCCACAGATGCGGCTCATCGCGCTTGCTCAGCAGCCGGCCCGACACGCCGCTGGCACGCGCGACGAAGGCGAGCAGGGCGGCGACGCGCTCGCGCGCTAGCGCCGCTCGCTCGGGCGCCACGCGATAATAGACGTAGTAGGACAACGGCATGGAGATGACGTCACGGCGCGAGCGGCGGACCGTCGGCGCTGCCCAGACGCAGCGTACCGCGCCTCGCGCTATCGTCCTGCACCACGGCGAGCAGGTCGAAACCGCCCGCCGGCGCCGGTGCGGCGTTGACCACGGTCCCAACCGCTGCGGCTGCAGGCGGCGCGAACAGCGCCTGCCCGGGCTGCGGCGCGCCGGCCTGCGCGTGCAGGTGCACCAGGCGCCGCTTCACCTGCCCGCGATACTGCGCACGCGCCACGATCTCCTGCCCCGGGTAGCAGCCCTTGTCGAAGCTCACTGCGCCGAGCGCCGCCATGTTCGCCATCTGCGGCACGAACAGCTCCTGGGTCGCGCCGGTGATCACCGGCAGGCCGGCCTGGATCAGGCGCCAGCGCCACCAGCGGCTGCCGGACGGTCGAGCCAGTCCCGAGAGGCGGTCCCAGGTTGCTGGCGCACCGTCGCCGAACACGACGACTTCGTACAGCTCGCTGCCCAGGCAGATCGCGTCGCCCCATTCGAAGCCGACCTTGCCCATGGGCTCACTGGGAGCCGCGCCGAAGGCCGCGTTCAGAACAGCGTTGGCCCCGGCCCCGCCAAGTCCGAGGATGGCGCAGCGTTCGCTGATGTCCGCCAGCCGCACCTTCGCGCGCAGGACGTACTTCTGCAGTCGGGAGCGCACGGGGGTGGCGAGCTCCGCGGGCAATTGCAGCAGGAACGCGTCGGCGCGCCGCCAGACGAGCAGGCTAGCAAGCATCCGTCCCTGCGCCGTGCAGTAGGTGCTAAGCTGAGCGCGCGTTGCATTCAACGCGTCCACATCGTTGCTCAGCTGCCCCTGCAAGAAGGTGCGCGCGTCCTCGCCGGTGACCTCGAGTAGCGCATCGGCGGTGAGCGCGTGGAGCGTCGCGCCGCTCGCGACCGCTGCGCGCTCCTCGTCGGGCCTGCCGAAATGCGCGACCTCGGCCTTGTCCAGATGCGCACCGCGCTGGCGCAGATGCTCGATCAGGCGGTCGGATGCCGCCACGGGGGAGGTGGTGCTCATAGGGCTGTGCGGGCCCGCTCGGGGCGGGTCAAGAGGCGATTATAGGGCTGACCAGCGCTCCGAACCGAGACAGCATGGTGTTGCGAACGCAAACGGGATGACGCCGTGGACGGGCACACCTTGAGGCTGTCGCTGGGCGCGTCCAGCGGGCTCACCTGGCTGCTGAGCGGCGGCCACGCGGCGGCGGCTATACTGCTGTGGGTCACGTTGCCCGCATGGTGGAGCATCGCCGGCTGCGCCGCGCTCGCCGGCAGCCTGGTGCTGGTCCTGGGCCACCACGCGCGCCGTTCAGCAGGCGCTGCGGTGGTGGAAGTGGCGCTAGCGCAGGATGGTCGGGTGGACCTGCACCGGCGCGACGGCGGTCGTGCAGAAGGGCGGCTGCTGCCGTCCACCTTCGTCTCGCCGCTGCTGGTGATTCTCAATCTCGCGGGAGACCGCTGGCGGCCGCCGCGCGCGATCGTAGTACCGGCCGACGCGGTGGCCGACGACGACCACCGCCGGCTGCGTGTCTGGCTGCGCTGGCGGTCGGTTGCTGCCGATAAGGACAACGACGGGCCCGGGCTCAGGCGGGGGGTGAACTGAACTTATCGGGCAGGGCCTTGTCCCTGGCATAGGGACCGCCGGCTGCGGTTCCGGGAAGGCTTAGCGGTATACTTGACATTTTCGCGCGACCTCAGTCGCGCGATTTTTGTTGGCATCCAAGCCTCCTCTGAAACCGAGCCGGGATGAGCGATCGTGAGATCGACCAGCAGCTGGTCGAGCGTGCGCAGCGCGGTGAGAAACAGGCGTTCGAGCTGCTGGTAGCGAAGTACCAGCGCAAGCTGGCGCGCCTGCTCTCGCGCTTCATCCGCGACCCTGCCGAAGTCGAAGACGTGGCCCAGGAGGCGTTCATCAAGGCCTACCGGGCGCTGCCGTCGTTCCGTGGGGAAAGCGCGTTCTACACCTGGCTGTATCGGATCGGCATCAACACCGCGAAGAACTACCTGGTCGCGATGGGGCGGCGCGCGCCGACCACCACCGAGTTCGACAGCGAGGACGCCGAAAACTTCGAGGACGGCGAGCAGCTGCGGGACGTCAACACCCCGGAAAATGAACTAATGAGCAAACAGATCGCCAAAACGGTGAACGAGACCATGGAGGCGTTGCCGGAAGAGCTGCGCACGGCCATCGTGCTGCGCGAGCTGGACGGGCTGAGCTACGAAGAGATCGCCACGGTGATGAACTGCCCGATCGGCACCGTGCGCTCGCGCATCTTCCGGGCGCGGGAAACCATCGCGGAGCGTCTGCGGCCGCTGTTGGAGACGAGCAAGGACAAGAGGTGGTGAGATGGACAAGATCTCCGAACTGATGGACGGCGAGCTGCCGCGCCGCGAGTCGAAGCGCCAGATCGTGCGTTTGGAACGCGACCCGCAGCTGAGCGAGCGCTGGGACACTTACCACCTGATTCGCGACACCCTGCGCCGGGAGGTCGATCTGGGACCGTCGTTCACCCACCGCGTGCGCACGTGCCTGGAGCAGGAGCCGCTCGTGATCGCGCCGCATGCCCGGATCGGTTATCGGATGGCGCGCTATACGCTGCCGATGGCGGCCGCCGCCGCCGGTGTGGCGGTGGTGGCGTGGCTGACCCTGGCCGGGGAGGCGCCGCCGGGCGCCCCGCCGACCATGGCGGAGCGCTCGGCTCCGTTGGCCCTTTCAGCCCCTTCTTCAGTCCCTTCAGCCCCTTCAGCCATGGTGCGCGCGTCCGCGAACGGCGCGACGAGCGATTATCTGGTCGCTCACCAGGAGTTCTCACCGCGCACCGCGATGCAAGGCGTGGCGTCCTACGCGCGCACGGTGACGGCCGGCGAAACCAATCCCGGCCGATGATGGCGGCGCCCGGGTTGCGAGCGGTGGGCAAGGGCCTGTTGCCGGCCCTGGTGGTGTCGCAGCTGTGGGTCGGCGCGGCCGCCGCGGAAACGGTGGAAGAGGGCGAGGCGCTCGCCTGGCTGCAGAAGATCGCCAACGCGGCGCGCGAGCTCAACTATCGCGGCACCTTCGTGTACCAGCACGGCGATCAAACCGAAACCTCGCGCATCACCCACTTCGTCGATCGCAGCGGCGAATACGAAAAGCTGGAAACGCTCGACGGCCCGCGCCGCGAGATCATCCGCAACAGCGGCGAGATCCTGACCTTCTATGCCGACACGCGCGTGGTCAAGCGCGAGCGGCGCACCGCGCGCAAGCTGTTCCCGGGTCTGCTCCCGGACCAGCTGGCGGCCCTGACGGCGTACTATCAGCTGCGCAAGGGCGGGCAGCAGCGCATCGCCGGCTACGACTCCCAGCAGCTGATCCTCGAGCCGCGCGACGAGTACCGCTATGGCCACAAGCTGTGGGCCGAGGTCAACACCGGCCTGCTGCTGAAGGCGCGCATGCTCGACGAAAAGCACCAGGTGATCGAGCAGTTCCACTTCACCGAGGTGACGATCAACGCCCCGCTCACGCGCGACGCGGTCAAGCCGAGCTTCCCGGTGCCTGCGCCCGAATCGCGGCGCGAGCCCGGCGCGGACGCCACCGGCCTGGCCGACACCGGCTGGACCGTGCGCAGCCAGCCGGCCGGCTTCCGCAAGATCATGGAGCTGTGGCGCTTGAAGCAGAGCGGCGGCGGGCAGGTAGCGCACCTGGTGTATTCGGACGGGTTGGCGGCGGTGTCGGTGTTCATCGAGCCGCTGCCGCCGGCGCGCCAGGTGGCCGAAGGCCTCTCGCAACAGGGGGCCGTCAACATCTATACTCGGCCGCTGTCCGACCAGCTGGTCACGGTGCTGGGCGAGACGCCGCCGGTGACCGTCATGCAGATCGCCAACTCGGTGGGTCCCAAGCCGCGCTGAGACGCGTATCCCATGGCGTAGACCCGCGGCGCAGCCACAGGCCGGGGCCCAACTTTCCATCACCGGGACGAGCACAGCATGTGGAGATCTCTTCTGGCCGCACTGGCCCTGTGGGCGCCGCTCAGCCTGCTCGCGCAGGGGCGCGACCTGCCGGATTTCGCCGACCTCGCCGAGAAGCAGGGCCCGGCGGTGGTGAACATCAGCACCACGTCGAGCGCGCGCGGGCCACAGGCCCTGCCCCCCGGGGCCGAGGACGACCCGTTCTTCGACTTCTTCCGCCGCTTCGGCCCGCCGCAGCCGCGCGAGTATGAAGCGCGCTCGCTCGGATCGGGCTTCATCGTCAGTCAGGACGGCCACATCCTGACCAACGCCCACGTGGTGGAGGCCGCCGACGAGATCACCGTGCGGCTCACCGACAAGCGCGAGTACAAGGCCAAGGTGGTCGGCACCGACAAGCGTACCGACGTGGCCGTGCTCAAGATCGAACCCACCGCGGCGCTGCCGATCGTGACCATCGGCGATCCCAACAAGCTGCGGGTCGGCGAATGGGTGGTGGCGATCGGCTCGCCGTTCGGCTTCGACAACACGGTGACCGCCGGCATCGTCAGCGCCAAGGGGCGCTCGCTGCCGCAGGAGAACTTCGTGCCGTTCCTGCAGACCGACGTGGCGATCAATCCCGGCAACTCGGGCGGGCCGCTGTTCAACCTCAAGGGCGAGGTCGTCGGCATCAACAACATGATCTTCAGCCGCACCGGCGGCTTCATGGGCGTGTCCTTCGCCATCCCGATCGACGTGGCGATCGACGTGGCCAAGCAGCTGCAGGCCACCGGCCGGGTCAGCCGCGGCCGCATCGGCGTGGTGATCCAGGAGGTGACCAAGGAGCTGGCCGAGTCCTTCGGCCTGCCCAAGGCCAGCGGCGCTCTGGTCAACTCGGTGGAGAAGGGTGGCCCGGCCGAGAAAGCCGGCATCCAGGCGAGCGACGTGATCCTGAAGTTCGACAACAAGGAGATCGGCAGCTCCAACGAGCTGCCCCGCATCGTCGCCGCCACCCGTCCGGGCGCCAAGGTCAGCGTCCAGGTGTGGCGCAAGGGCGAGCGCAAGGACCTGCAGGTCACCGTAGGCGAGACCCCGGAGGAGCGCACAGCGAAGCGCCAGCAGAGCCGCAAGCCCTCCGGCGAGACGCTGGGCAAGATCGGCCTGACGGTGTTGGAGCTCACCGCCGATCAGCGCCGCGAATTGAACGTGTCCGCCGGGGTGCTGGTGGAAAGCGCGGAGGGCAGCGCCGCGCGCGCCGGTATTCGCCGCGGCGACGTCATCCTGGCGGTGGGCAACACCGAGGTCAAATCCGTGGAGGAGCTCAACCGCCTGCTCGGCGCCGGCGACAAGCCCCGTACCGTGGCTCTGCTGGTACGCCGCGGCGAGGGCTCGCTCTACATTCCTCTGCGCATCAACGGCAACTGAGCCCGGTGCGGCTGTGGGTCGGGCGGAAAATCCGCTAAAATCGCGGCTTTATCTGACGCAGCGGGGCCCGCGCCGGCCCGCTGGCGCCCCTCCTGATGGAGCACATCCGCAACTTTTCCATCATCGCGCACATCGACCACGGCAAGTCCACTCTGGCTGACCGGTTCATCCAGCTGTGCGGCGGCCTCTCCGACCGGGAGATGGCCGAGCAGGTGCTGGACTCGATGGAGCTGGAGCGCGAGCGCGGCATCACCATCAAGGCGCAGACCGCCGCGCTGCAGTACCGGGCGCGCGACGGCAAGGTGTATTTGCTGAACCTGATCGACACCCCGGGCCACGTCGATTTCTCCTACGAGGTGTCGCGCTCGCTCGCCGCGTGCGAGGGCGCACTGCTGGTGGTGGACGCCTCCCAGGGCGTGGAGGCGCAGACCGTGGCGAACTGCTACACGGCCATCGAGCAGGGCGTGGAAGTGGTGCCGGTGCTGAACAAGATCGATCTGCCCTCGGCCGATCCGGCGCGCGTGATCTCCGAGATCGAGGACATCATCGGCATCCCCGCGGCCGAGGCGATCCGCTGCAGCGCCAAGACCGGCGAAGGGGTGACGGACGTCATCGAGGCGGTGGTGCAGCGCATCCCGCCGCCCGGGGGCGATCCGCAGGCGGCGCTCAAGGCGCTGATCATCGACTCCTGGTTCGACAACTACGTCGGCGTGGTGATGCTGGTGCGCGTGGTGGACGGCAGCCTCGCGCCGAAGGACAAAATTCTGCTGATGTCCTCGCAGGCGAGCTATCTATGCGAGCAGGTGGGCGTGTTCACCCCCAAGTCGGTGCAGAAGGAGGCGCTCGCCGCGGGCGAAGTGGGCTTCGTGGTGGCCGGCATCAAGGAGCTCGGCAGCGCCCAGGTGGGCGACACCATCACGCTCGCCAACCGCCGCGCGGCCGCGCCACTGCCCGGCTTCAAGCAGATCAAGCCGCAGGTGTTCGCCGGCCTCTACCCG
>DATBMG010000251.1:0-19211 GCA_036554965.1 Burkholderiales bacterium | reverse complement strand
GTCGTACACTTCCCGGAGCGCTCGTTCCCTGCCGGGTGACCCTCAGCTGATCTCGCGCGCGGCTGCCAATAGCCGTCGCAGCGCCGCACCCAAGGTTTCGGCTTCGGCTTCGCTCAATCGGCCTTCGAACAACTGGCGGATTCCCGCCTCATAGACCGGCCACATCCGCCGTCGCATCTCACGCCCGGCCTCGGTCAGCACCGCATAGGCACCGCGCCGGTCGTCTTCGGAGCGCTCGCGCGACACCAGCCCGGCTTCCGCGAGCCGGTCCACCAGACGCGTCAGGTTGCTGCGCGAGAGCACCACCTTCTGCGCCAACTCGCTCATGCGCAGCCGCTGCCCCGGGGCGCGCTCCAGAGCCCACAACAGGTCGTACCAGGTGAGCGCCGGCAGGTCCGCCTGCGCCAACCGCCGCTCGATCGCGTCGACCAGTACGGCGTGCGCGGTCAGGAACAGGGCCCAAACGGAACCCTTTGTCGATTCGAGAGATTTCCCCATCGGTCGGCTCCGGTAAGATATAGTTGCACATGCAACCATATTCCGATAAGCTTATCGTTGCAATTGGGATTATATCTACTTCAACCATTCATGGAGGCACACATGACCAGGACCATCACCCGCGAAGAACTGGCTCGCCGTATCGAGTCCGGCAAGCCCCCGGTCCTGCTCGAGGCCCTGCCCGAGCGCTATTACCTGCAGAAGCATCTCCCCGGTGCGCTGCTGCTCCCGCACGATCAGGTCGCACAGCTCGCGCCGACCTTGGTTCCCGACCGCGGCACGCAGATCGTCGTGTATTGCGCCAGCCGCACGTGCCAGAACAGCCACATCGCCGCGCAGCACCTGATGCGGCTCGGCTACACCGATGTGACGGTGTACGCCGGGGGCAAGCAGGATTGGGAAGAGGGCGGTCTGGCCTTCGACACGACCGAGGCCACGGCCGCAGCGTAACGCGGCCGTGCGGAGATGCGGACACGCAGGTGGTACTCCGCACACCCCTGCGTGCAGCAGCACCGGGAGCGTTCGCCCCTCTCCCGCATGCGGGAGAGGGGCTTAATTGCCGGCGCCGCTGAGGTAGTCGATCGTGAGGTGCGTCAGCGTGCGCACTCCAAGCAGCAGCGCCGACTCGTCCACGGAGAAGCGCGGCGAGTGGTTGTAGGCGACCTTGGACATGTCTGTGCCCCTGGGCGAGCCGCCCAGGAATACGAACAGCCCGGGCACCTGCTGCGCGAAGAAAGAGAAGTCCTCCGCCCCGGTGCGCCGTTCGGCCAGGAGCACGTTCCCCTCACCGGCCACGCGTGCGAGCGTCGGGCGCATGCGCTCGGTGAGCGCGGGGTCGTTGACCGTCACCGCATACGGCTTCTCGATCGCGACCTCCACCGAGGCGCCCGAGGCCGCCGCAATACCCTCCGCCGTCAGCCGGATGCGGTGATGGACGTCGTCGCGCAGACGCTCGTCGAAGCTGCGCACGGTGCCCACCATCTCCACCTTGTCGGGAATGATGTTGAAGCGGTTGCCGCCGTCGATGCCGCCGATGGTGACCACCACCGGCTCCTTGGTGATGTTCACCTGGCGGCTGACGATGGTCTGCAAGCCGAGCACGATCTGGGCGGCGACCACGATCGGATCCACCCCGCCCCAGGGTGCCGAGCCGTGCGTCTGCCGGCCCTTCACGGTGATGCGCAGAACGTCGGCAGCGGCCAGCACCGGGCCGGGGCGATACGCGAGCTGCCCGGCCTCGTACGTGGCGCCGATGTGCAGGCCGAAGATGGCGTTGGGTTTCGGATTCTCGAGCACGCCCTGCTTGATCATGAGCGCCGCGCCGCCTTCCTCGCCGGGCGGGGGCCCCTCTTCCGCTGGCTGGAAAATGAACTTGACGCTGCCGGGCAGCTCCGCTTTCATACCGGCAAGAACCTCGGCGGCGCCCATCAGCATCGCCACATGCGTGTCGTGGCCGCAGGCGTGCATCACGCCGGTCTCCTTGCCGGCCCACTGCGCGCGAACCTTCGAGGCGAAAGGCAGGTCCACTTCTTCAGTGACCGGCAGCGCGTCCATGTCGGCACGTAGCGCCACCACCGGCCCCGGCTTGCTGCCTCGCAGCAGCGCCACCACACCGGTGTGCGCGACTCCAGTGCGCACTTCCAGGCCCAAGGCGCGCAGGTGCCTGGCGATCAACTCGGCGGTGCGCACCTCGCGGTTGCCCAGCTCGGGATGCGCGTGGATGTCGCGCCGCCAGGCGATCACCTTCGATTCGACCGCCGCCGCCAACGCGTCGATGCGCGCGCGCGACGCGTCGTCGGCGCACGCCGCCGCCGACACCAGCAACAACGGAAAGATCACAAACCGTTTCAATTTTCTCTCGCTTTTTGTGTAATCACGGACGGCATTGCATGCGTCGGCGCGCCAGGCGAGCAACACGAACGCGTTGGCACAAGTGATGCTGGAGAGCATGCCACAGCACTGTCACATGCGCAGGCGCTGAGGAGAAAAGACCGATGAAGTTCGATGCACCGCATGGGAGCGTATTCGGAGGATACGGGTTCTGGACCTACTCGGCCACGCCCAACTCGCCTCCGTCCGCCGGCAATGCCAGCCCACCTGCAACGACGTCGCTGGAACGCGGCTCGCCGAGTCTGCGCTGGCTGCTCGATCACGCCAGACGCGTGCTGCGCCGCACGCGCGCCTGATCGCGTCGCTTCCCCGCCACGCCACCACCGAAGTCCGCCGACAGGCGCTCGCGAAACACGTCGCGCATCACGCCCTCACGGCCCGCGAGCGGGGATGCGTTCCACGTCCGCCAACCAGGCGGTGGCCTCGCTGTCGCTCGGCGCGCGCCAGTCGCTGCGCGGAGAAAGGGAACCGCCCGAACCCACCTTGGGGCCGTTCGGCAGCGCGCTGCGCTTGTACTGCGACAGCTGGAAGAAGCGTCGGACGAACACACCCAGCCATTTGCGGATGTCGGCGATGGTGTACTGGCGCCGCTGCTGCGCGGGAACATCGGGCCACACGCCCGACGCACGGTCGCGCCACGCGCACCACGCCATGAACGCGACCTTGCTGGGCAGATAGCCGAAGCGCAGCAGATAGTAGAGGTGGAAGTCCTGCAGCTCGTAGGGACCGATCACTGCTTCGGTGCTTTGACCCGGTTCACCGTGGCCGGCTGCGGGCACCAGCTCCGGGCTGATGGTGGTGTCCAGCACGTCCAACAACACGCGGCCAGCGTCCGCGCCGAGCTGACCGGTGCGCGCCACGTAGCGGATCAGGTGCTGGATCAGCGTCTTCGGCACGCTGGCGTTCACGTGGTAGTGCGCCATGTGATCGCCCACGCCATAAGTGGACCACCCCAGCGCCAGCTCCGACAGATCGCTGGTGCCCACCACCGGGGCGCCGTGCAGGTTCGCCAGGCGGAACAGATGGCTGGTGCGCTCGCCCGCCTGCACATTCTCGAAGGTGACGTCGTACACCGCCTTGCCGGCGGCGAAGGGGTGGCCGATGTCCTTGAACATCTGCATGCAGCTCGGCCGGATATCGATCTCGTGCGCGCTGCAGCCCACCGCCTGCATCAGCCGCCGCGACTGGTCCAGCGTGCGCTCGCTGGTGGCGAATCCCGGCATGGTGTAGGCGAGGATGTTGGCACGCGGCAGTCCCATGACGTCCATGGCGCGCGCGCACACGATCAGCGCCTGGGTCGAGTCCAGCCCGCCCGAGATGCCGATCACCGCGTGCTGCGCGTTCATTGCGCTCAGCCGCTTGACCAGCCCCTGCACCTGGATCTCGTAGACCTCGTGACAACGGTCGTCGCGCGTGGCCGGATCGGCCGGCACGTAGGGGAAGCGGTCATAGGCGCGCGCCAGCGGCAGAGTGCCGTCGGCCGGCGGCGGCAGCGAGAGCGAGACGGAGCGGAAGCCCTCGACGACTTCCCGATGCCGGTGCACCGATTGGCTGAACATGTTGGTGCGCATGCGATCCTGCGCCAGGCGATCGAGGTCGATGTCCGCGGTCACCAGCTGCGAGCGGTAGGCGAAGCGCTCGGTTTCGGCCATGCGCGAACCGTTCTCGTAGATCATGCCGTGACCGTCCCAGGCCAGGTCGGTGGTCGATTCGCCGTAGCCGGCCGCGCAGTACAAGTACGCGGCGATGCAGCGTCCGGACTGGCTGGCGACGAGCTGCCGCCGCCAGTCGTCCTTGCCCACCGTCACGTTTGAGGCGGACAGGTTCACCAGCACGGTAGCGCCCGCCAGCGCCGCGGAGGACGACGGCGGCAGCGGCGTCCACAGGTCCTCGCAGATCTCCACCGCGAAGCGCAGCAGCGGCTGCTCCTCGACACGGAAGATCAGGCGCGCGCCGAACGGCGCGTCCTGTCCCAGCAGGCGGATCGAGTCGCGCGTGCTGAAGTCCCCCGGCGTGAACTGGCGCAGCTCGTAGAACTCGCGGTAATTCGGCAGGTAGGTCTTGGGCACCACACCCAGGATGCGCCCGCGCGAGACCACTACGGCACAGTTGAACAACAGATCGTCCACTTGCAGCGGCAGGCCCAGCACGGCCGCCACCGGCAGCTCGCGCGTACCTTCGAGCACTCTGGCGAGCGCATCTCGGCAGGCATTGAGCAGCGCCTGTTGGTGAAACAGATCCTCGCAGGAGTAGGCCGACAGGCCCAGCTCCGGCAGCGCCACCAGCAGCGCGCGCTCGGCGGCCGCCCGGGCGATCAGGTCGACGCTCTGCGACGCGTTGAACGCCGGGTCCGCCACCCGCACCTCGGGGATGGCCACGGCGACGCGCACGAAGTTATGCCGGTACAGGTTGAAGAAGCTCACGGCCTTCCTTCAAGCGAAGGCGATGCCTGATTGTGCGCTGAATGCGCACTCAAGGCGCGGCCTAAAAAAATCGTTCCCCGCCGGGGCGGTGTGATGCAGTCCATCCTCGCGAGTCCTTGATGAATGGTACAACTACGCGTCCCCCGTGGCACCGGGTCCGGTGTAGAACTGCGGCCAGCGCCGCTTGACGATCGGTCCGTCGGAGGCATACGCATGGCACGAATCCACCAGCCCGGGCTTGTGCGTGAGCGGCTTTTCCCGATCGCGCTTCACGCGCGCCGGGTAGATGGTCTGGAATGCGGTCGTCGCCACCGGGCCGAGCAGCTCCACCAGATGCGTGCAACCGCGGGTGCCGCCCAGCAGCTCGCGGGTCTTCTGAGTCCAGCCGCTCTTGATCACCAGCCCCTTGAGCACCTTGAAGTTATCCACGATGTTCCCGCAGACGTTGTGGGGGCCGTGGTCGGTGCGCGCCTCGACGTCGTGCACCACCAGATCCAGGTCCACCGTCAGGCGGATCCACATCTCGTGCAGCGGCTCGCCCGCGGGAATCGTCCCGCCACGGTCCTCGCTCGGGATGTCGAACGGCTTGGTGTCGGTGAGGTGACCCTCGATGTCCCACAAGCCGTCGTCGCGGTGATAGCCGGCGCAGTGCACCGTGCGCGTATGCATCAGCCTGCGGCTGACGGGTTTAGTCAATGGCATTGGCAGCAACCGTAGTGAGAAAAACCCGGCACGATCATCGCAGCTCGATCACGCTGCCGACACCGGCGTGGTGATAGGCCGCGCCCCACACCTTCTTGAAATGCGCGAAGCTCGGCTCCCCAGTGCAGTGGCCGGGCGCGAGCTGCTCGACCTTCCAGCGATCGTGCAGGGCGCCGGCCACGCGCGAGATCTCCGCGTCTGACGCCGCCGGCATGTGGAAGCCACCGAACACCATGTGCACGCTGGGATCGATGGCGCTGGCCGCCTCGATGATGCGTTCGATGCCGGGATGCGAGCAGCCGACCAGCAGCGCCAAGCCCGCGGTGGTGCGGATCGCCAGCGAAAGCTCGCGCATCTCGCGCGTGCCAGGCGTGTCCGACACGAGCGCGATGGCATACACCCCAGGCGCAATCTCGCTGGTCTTGTCGACGTACCTCCAGTGCGCCCCGGGGAATGCGGTGCCGGACACCAGCTCGTCGGGCGGGTGCCCGGCGAAGTATCTCTCCTCGGGCGCGAGCGAGCTGTCGCGGCGGAAAAAGGTGCTCGGGAGCGACCCGCCGAAGACCCCGAAAGGCTCCTTCGGCACATAAAGCGTGACATCCGGGTTGACGCTTAGGAGATGTGCGATGCCGGCCGTGTGATCGAGATGCCGATGCGAGATCACGACGAAATCGAGCCGGCGCAGATCCACGCCCGCAGCACGGACGTTGTCGGCAAAGATGCGCGGGTCGTTGCCGGTATCGAACAGGATGCGCCGGCCCGCGTACTCGATCAGCGCGGCGAAGCCCCAGTCGCGCGTGAACCCCGGCTTCTGGCCGAAGGCGTCGTACAGAATGGTGACGCGCCCGGCCGGCTGGGCCTCGGCGACAGCGCCGGCCAGCGCCAGGGCCGCTGCGAGCACGCCACGCAGCATCCGCGTCATCCCGCTTCCCCCGAGTGCAGCGCGCGCCGCTGCGCCACGCGTTCGAGCACCGCACGTTTGTCTTCCGCGCTCATCTCGACCCAGTCGGCCACCTCGTCGATGGTGCGATAGCACCCGACGCACAAGCCGCTGCGCGCGTCGAGCGCACACACCTTGGTGCAGGGAGAGGGAACATGCCCGGGCGCCAGGTTCATACGACACCGGGGCTCACGCGACGGCCTTCGCCTCACGCTTGCGTTTCGCCAGCAGCGCCCGGCCGGCGCGCGATGCCGTCGGCCGGTCGAGGAAGCCGCAGATGTACTCGCCGGCCTCCAGCAGCTTGCCCATGTCCACGCCGGTCTCGATGCCCAGGCCGTCGAGCATGTACAGCACGTCTTCGGTGGCGACGTTGCCGGTCGCCCCGGGCGCATACGGGCAGCCGCCCAGGCCGGATACCGAGCTGTCGAACGCGGCCATGCCCATCTCGAGCGATGCCAGGATGTTGGCGAGCGCCTGGCCGTAGGTGTCGTGGTAATGCCCGCCCAGCCGTTCCACGGGGATGCGGCGCGCGACCGCTTCGATCATGCGCCGCGTCTTGCCCGGGGTCCCCGCGCCGATGGTGTCGCCCAGGCTGATCTCATAACACCCCATCTGATCCAGGCGCTGCGCCACCGCCGCGACCGCCTCGGGCTGCACTTCGCCCTCGAACGGGCAGCCCAGCACCACCGAGATGTAGCCGCGCACCTGCAGCCCGTTGTCGAGCGCGGTACGGCACACCGGCTCGAAGCGCTCGAACGACTCTTCGATCGAGCAGTTGGTGTTGCGGCGGGAGAACGCTTCGGTGGCGGCGGCGAACACGGCGACTTCTTCGGCGCCCGCCGCCATCGCCCCCTCCAGGCCTTTCATGTTGGGCACCAGCACCGGATAGCTCACGCCCGGCTTGCGCCGGATGCCGGCCATCACCTGCGGCGCATCGGCCATCTGCGGCACCCACTTCGGCGACACGAAGCTGGTCGCCTCGACCGCCGGCAGGCCGGCCGCGCTGAGCCGGTCGATCAGACCGATCTTGACCTCGGTCGGCACGCTGCCGGGCTCGTTCTGCAGCCCGTCGCGCGGGCCGACGTCGACGATCTTGACGCGCTGTGGAAGTTGCATGGTCTTTGGTCCTCCTCAGCCTGGCCCTCTCCCGACCCTCACCCTGCCCTGTCCCGAAACGGGAGAGGGACCTCCCTGTCCGTCGGGAGCGGGGGTCGTCGGTTCGAACTGGAACAGCATATCGCCTTCCTTCACCTGGTCGCCGCGCTCGAACAGCACGCGCGCGACCGCCCCTGCGGCGGGCGCGGCGATCGTGTGCTCCATCTTCATCGCTTCGATGATCATCAGCGGTTGGCCCTTTCCCACCCGCTGCCCCGCCTTCACCAGCACCTGCACCACATTGCCCGGCATGGGCGCGGTCAGCGACCCTCCGGCCTCTTCATCGGCTACGGTCTCGAACTCCTTCAGCTCCAGCCGATGGCTCACGCCGCCGGCGAATACCGTCAGCACACGTCCGCTGCGCACTACGGTAGCGTGGATGCGGGCGCCGCCGAGATCGGCGACCAGGCGCCCGTCCGGCTCCGCCTCGGCGCGGGCGAGCACCTGCGCACCTGCAGCCGCTTCGGATACGGGCAGATCCAGCAGGAACTCGCCCTTCCGGTAATGGGCGGTCACCGCGATCTCGCGTTCGCCGTCGCGCAGCGTGAACACGTGGTGATTGTCCTCGTTCAAGCGCCAGCCGTCCCGGGCGTGCCAGGGCGACCAGGGATCGCCGGAGCCCCGGGCCAGCGTGCGCGCCTCGTCATCGATGCGCGTCAGCTCGGCGAGCACGGCGAGCGCGAGGATCTCGCGCGAGGCGGCTTCGGGCTCGGGCAGCAGCTCGCCCTTGTGGCGGGCGATCAAGCCGGTGTCGAGCAATCCGGCCTCGCGGTGCGCCTGCGCGAACGCGCGGTGCGCCGCCACGGCGAGCAGAAACTGCACGTTGGTCGTCAGGCCCACGATCTGGTAGTCGGCGAGCGCCGCGCGCAAGCGCCGCACGGCCGCGTCCCGGTCCGCGTCCCACACCACCAGCTTGGCGATCATCGGGTCGTAGTGCACGCCGATCTCGTCGCCTTCGCGCACGCCCGTGTCCACGCGCACGTGCGGCGAAATCTGCGGCTGGCGCAGGCGCTGGATGCGACCCGCCGCCGGCAGGAAATCGCGCATCGGATCCTCGGCGTAGATGCGCGCCTCGACCGCATGGCCGTCCAGCGCGATCTGCTCCTGGGCAAGCGGGAGCGGCTGGCCCGCCGCGACCTTGAGCTGCCACTCGACCAGGTCGAGTCCGGTGACCATCTCGGTGACCGGGTGCTCCACCTGCAGCCGGGTGTTCATCTCCATGAAATAGAAATCTCCCGCCTCGTCGGCGATGAACTCCACCGTGCCCGCGTTCACGTAGCCCACCGCGCGCGCCGCTGCGACGGCAGCCGATCCCATCAAGCGCCGGCGGGCCGCCGTCATGCCGGGGGCGGGGGCCTCCTCCAGCACCTTCTGGTGGCGCCGCTGTACGGAGCAGTCGCGCTCGAACAGATGCACGACGTTGCCCTGCGTGTCGGCGAACACCTGCATCTCGATGTGGCGGGGGCGCGTCAGATACTTCTCGATCAGTACGCGCTCGTCGCCGAAGGCGGCGCCCGCTTCGCGCTTGGCGGAGGCGAGCGCGGCCTCGAGCTGCGCTGCGCTCTCGACCACGCGCATGCCCTTCCCGCCCCCTCCCGCGGAGGCCTTGATCAGCACCGGGTAGCCGACGCCCTGCGCCGCGCGCGCGAGCGTTTCCAGGTCCTGCGCCTCGCCGTGGTAGCCCGGCACCAGCGGCACTCCGGCCTTCTCCATCAACGCCTTGGCCGCGCTCTTCGAGCCCGCCGCGCGGATCGCCGCGGCGGGTGGGCCGATGAACACCAAACCGGCCGCGGCGCAGGCCTCGGCGAAGCCGGCGTTCTCGGACAGGAAGCCGTAGCCGGGATGCACGGCCTGCGCGCGGCTGCGTTTGGCCGCCTCGATGATGCGCGCGGCGTTGAGATAGCTGTCGCGCGCCGGGGCAGGCCCGATCAGGTGCGCCTCGTCGCAGGCGGCGACGTGCATGGCGTTGGCGTCGGCCTCCGAATACACCGCGACCGTGTGGATGCCCAGCCGCCGGCAGGTGCGCGCGACGCGCACCGCGATCTCGCCGCGGTTGGCTATGAGGACCCGGTCGAACACGCTATTTCAAGAGCTGGTCTTCTTCACCCATACCGGCGGGCGCTTCTCGAGGAACGCGGCGATGCCCTCGCGCCCCTCCGCGGTGACACGGATGCGGGCGATGCGCTCGGCGGTGTCCTCCACCAGGCCGCGATCGATGGGGCGGTTGGCGACCGAAGCGATCAAGCTTTTCGCGGCGGCCAGCGCCTTCGGCCCGCCCTTGAGCAACTGGTCGAGGATGGCGTTCAGCGCCGCGTCGAGCTGCCCTTCCTCGACCACCGCGTGCAGCAGCCCGATGCGCAGGGCCTCGGCCGCGTCGAAGCGCTCGGCGGTGAGGAAGTAGCGCCGCGCCTGCCGCTCGCCGATGGCGGCGATGACGTGCGGGCTGATCACCGCCGGAATCAAGCCCAGGCGCACCTCCGACAGCGAGAATGCCGCGGCGTGGCTGCCCACCGCGATATCGCAGCACGCCACCAGGCCAACGCCGCCGCCGTAGGCCGGGCCTTGCACGCGCGCGACCGCCGGCTTGGGCAGCGCGCTGATGGTGTGCATCAGGTCCGCCAGCCCCACCGCGTCGCGCAGATTCTCGCCCTCCGAGTAGCGCGCCATGCGCTTCATCCAGTTCAGATCGGCGCCGGCGGAGAAGCTCTTGCCGTTGGCCGCCAGCACGATCGCGCGCACGTCGGGATCGTGCGCGGCGTCGCGCAGCTTGTGGGCCAGCTCCGCGATTAGCCGGTCGTCGAAGGCGTTGTGGATCTCGGGGCGGTTCAAGGTGAGCGTGGCCACGCCGCGCGCGTCCACGTGCAGCAGGACCACCGGCGGGCTTGGCGCTGCTTCGTCGGGAGTGCTCATGAGCGCTTTGCCACCTCCTCGAGCATGACTTCGGTCGCGCCCCCGCCGATCGTGAGCACGCGTGCGTCGCGCAACAGCCGCTCGATCGGGCTCTCGCGCATGTAGCCCATGCCGCCGTGGAACTGCTGGCAGGTGTAGACGACCTCGTTGACGAGCTCGCCGCTCAGCGCCTTGAGCATCGACACCTCGCGCACGCAGGCCCGGCTGTGCGTGACCAGCCAGGCGCAGTGATACATGAGCTGGCGCGCGGCCTCGGTCTTCGCCTGCAGCATGGCCAGGCGCTGGCGGATGGCCTGCTTCTCGAACAGCGCGCCGCCGAAGGCGCGGCGCTGCTTCACGTAGCCGAGCGCCAGGTCGAGCGCGGTCAGCGCGTGCCCCACCGCCATCGCCGACAGCGCGATGCGCTCGGTCTGGAAGTTCTTCATGATGGCGTAGAAGCCGGCGTTCTCGCGCCCCAGCAGGTTGTCTTCCGGGATGCGGCAGTCCTCGAACACCAGCTCCGCCGTGTCCGAGCACAACCACCCCTGCTTCTTCAGCGCGCGGCCGACGCGAAATCCGGGCGCGCCCTTCTCCACCAGGAACATCGACAACGCCTGCGCGCCCTGTCCGTCCGGGTCGGTGCGCGCAGCGACAAAGTAGAGGTCCGCGTGCACGCCGTTGGTGATAAACATCTTGCTGCCGTTCAGCACCCACTGCCGGCGCTCGCGCCGCGCGCGCGTGCGGATCGCTTTCACGTCCGACCCGGCATCCGGCTCCGTGATCGCCACCGCGGTGATCAGCTCACCGGAGATCACCTTGGGCAGATAGCGCTGCAGCTGCTGCGGCGAGCCGGCGTGCATCAGGTGCGGCGAGGCCATGTCGGTGTGCACCAGCACGGTCACGGCAAAGCCGCCGAAAGTCGTGCGCGACAGCGCTTCGGCGAACACCAGCGAAGTCAGCGCGTCGGCACCCGCCCCGCCGTACTCTTGGGGGTAGGTGATGCCGAGCAGACCCAGGGCACCCAGCTTGCGCAGCACCTCGCGCGGCACGCAACCCTGCTCTTCCCAGGCTTCGGCCACCGGCTCGACTTCGCGCGCGAGAAAGCGCGCTACTTGCTCGCGCAGCGCGAGGTGCTCGGGAGTCGTGTAAACGGTGTCGGTCACGAAATTCGAGGCGACGGCTTGCCCGCGCCGTTGGGACCGGCGATCACGCTACAGCGCGGCGTTCTCCGCTGCCCTTGGCCCATCCGCAATTATATGCTGGCGGGTCCAGAGGGTCCTGCCGTCGCGCGGCCGGCGGGCTCGGGTGCCCGCTCACCGCTGCGCCCTAGTCGCTCTGCGCCTCCTGAGCGCGCAGCTGCGCGGCCGCCTGATCCACCGTGTCCTGCACGGACTTGGCCTTGTCGAGGGCGTCGCGCTGGGTGTCGAAGATCCGCGTCTGCTCGGCTTGGCGAGACGATGCCTGATCGCCGCAGCCGAGGATGGCCAGGCAGATCAGGATGAGAAGGAGTGAGCCGCTGCGCATGAGTCGCCTCCGTCCGGAAGACAGATCGTGGCAACTCGAGAAGCAAAGGCCAGGCCCGTGCCGGTGGCTGCGGGCCGCGGCTACATCCGGAACACGCCGAACTGCGTGGGCTCGATCGGGGCGTTGAGGCTCGCGGAGATGCTCAGGCCCAGCACCCGCCGCGTCTCGCTGGGGTCGATCACCCCGTCGTCCCACAGGCGGGCGCTGGCGTAGTAGGGGTGCCCCTGGATTTCGTATTGCTCGCGAATCGGGGTCTTGACCGCTTCCTCGTCGCGCTTGCTCCAGGTCCTGCCGGCCTTCTCCGCTCCTTCGCGGCGCACGGTGGCGAGAACGCTCGCGGCCTGCTCCCCGCCCATCACCGAGATGCGCGCGTTGGGCCACATCCACAGGAACCTGGGAGCATAAGCGCGGCCGCACATGCCGTAGTTGCCGGCACCGAAGCTGCCGCCGACGATCACCGTGAACTTAGGCACCTTGGAGGTGGCGACCGCGGTGACCATCTTGGCGCCGTCCTTGGCGATGCCGCCGGCTTCGTACTTGCGGCCCACCATGAAGCCGGTGATGTTCTGCAGGAACAGCAGCGGGATGCTGCGCTGGCTGCACAGCTCGATGAAGTGCGCGCCCTTGAGCGCGGACTCGGAGAACAGGATGCCGTTGTTGGCGACGATGCCGACCGGGTAGCCACAGATGTGCGCGAACCCGGTGACCAGCGTCGTGCCGTAGAGCGGCTTGAATTCGTCCAGCTCGCTGGCGTCCACGATGCGCGCGATGATCTCGCGTACGTCGTAGGGCTTGCGCGGGTCGGTGGGGATCACGCCGTGCAGCTCGGCCGGATCGTACGCCGGTTCCTGCGGCTCGCGCACATCCAGGTCGGTGCGCTTGGCGCGGTTCAGGTGCGACACGATGCGTCGCGCGATCTGCAGTGCGTGCAGGTCGTTCAAGGCGTAATGATCGGCGACGCCGGAGGTGCGCGCGTGCACGTCCGCGCCGCCCAGCTCCTCGGCGCTCACCACCTCGCCGGTGGCCGCCTTCACCAGCGGCGGGCCACCGAGGAAGATGGTGCCCTGGTCCTTGACGATGACCGACTCGTCGGACATCGCCGGCACGTAGGCGCCGCCCGCGGTGCAGGAGCCCATCACCAGCGCGATCTGCGGAATGCCCAGGGCCGACATGTTGGCCTGGTTGTAGAAGATGCGGCCGAAGTGATCGCGGTCCGGGAACACCTCGTCCTGGTTGGGCAGGTTGGCGCCGCCCGAGTCCACCAGGTACAGGCAGGGCAAGCGGTTCTGCTGCGCGATCTCCTGCGCGCGCAAGTGCTTCTTCACCGTCGTCGGGTAATACGTGCCGCCCTTCACCGTGGCGTCGTTCGCCACGATCATGCACTCGCGCCCGCTGACGCGGCCGATGCCGGTGATGATGCCCGCGGCCGGCACCTGGTTGTCGTACATCCCCCAGGCCGCGAGCTGGGACAGCTCGAGGAAGGGCGAGCCCACGTCCAGCAGGTTGCGCACGCGCTCGCGCGGCAGCAGCTTGCCGCGCGCCGTGTGCTTCTCGCGCGCCGCCTCGCCGCCGCCCTGCTTCGCAAGCTCCACCTTGTCGCGCAGATCGGCCACCAGCGCGCCCATGGCGGCGGCGCTGGCGCCGAACTCCGCAGAGCGCGGGTCCAGGCTGGAGCGGATGCGGCTCATCGTCGCCCTATTATGCCGTTTCCGGGGTCAGCCACTTCTCCAGCGGCGGCGGGCGCCAGGCTTCCATCGCCGCGAGCAGCGCAGCGGGACGGTGCGCGGTCAGCACCAGGGCGCGATGCTGCGGGCGCAGGAAGCCTTCGCGCAAAGCGTGCTCGAACATGGCCAGCATCGGGTCGTAGTAGCGGTTGACGTTGAGCAGGCCGCAAGGCTTCGCGTGCAGGCCGAGCTGCGCCCAGGTGACGATCTCGCAGAACTCCTCGAAGGTGCCGAAACCGCCGGGCAGCGCGACGAAGCCGTCGGAGAGCTCCGCCATGCGCTGCTTGCGCTCGTGCATGGTGCGGGTGACGATCAGCTCGGTGAGGTTCTCGTAGGCCAGCTCGCGGCGCTTGAGCGCTTCCGGAATCACGCCGATGACCTGGCCGCCGGCGGCCAGCGCCGCCTCGGCCAGCACGCCCATCATGCCGACGTGTCCGCCGCCGTACACCACGGCGATGCCGCGCTGCGCGAGCAGGCGGCCGAGGTCGCCGGCGGCGGCCGCGTAGACCGGGTCGTGACCGATCTGCGAACCGCAGAAGATGCACAGGTGCTGGAAGGTCATTCCTTCCCGCGAGGCGCGGCAGCGGCGTTCAGAACCCGCCTTCCCGCAACCAGCGCTCGATCTGGTCGAAGCGGTCCACGCCCCAGAACTGCTCCTCGCCGATGAACACGGTGGGCGAACCGAACACGCCGCGATCGATGGCGGCCTGCGTTTCGTTGCGCAGGCGGTCCTTCATCGCCTGGTCGTTGGTGGCGGCCAGCGCGGCGGCGCCGTCGATGCCGATCCCGGCGACGGCGTCCGCAGCGACCTCCGGATCGGCGATGTTGCGGCCATCGACGAAGTACGCGCGGTACAGCGCCAGCGTCGCCGGCTCGACTTGCTCGGGCGCCGTCGCCTGCAACCAGTAGACGATGCGCGCCGGCGCCTGGGTCGGAATCGGGAACGGCTCGGGAAAGTTGTAGGCAACGCCGAGGAATCGCGCGGTGCGCGACATGTCTTTCACCCCGTAGGGGCCCTTCAGCGGCAGGCTCGGCAGCGGCGCGCCGCCGGTGACCTTGAACACCGCGCCGAGCAGGATCGGGTGCCAGCTCACGTCGTGGCCGTGCTTGGCCGCCAGCGCCGAGATCCGAGTCGCGGCGAAATAGCCGTAGGGCGAGGAGAAGTCGTAGTAGAAATCGAGGGTGGGCATGGCAGATGGGGAGCCGGCTGTCACGTCCGTCCGGGCGGGTAGTCGTTGCGCGCTCCGCGCGCGCCGACGCCCGCGCCAGCGCGCCGCGCGGTCACTTCGATCTCGATCTTGATCGCGTCATCGACCAGGCGGCAGACGATCGCCGTCGCCGCCGGTCGCGCGTCGCCCAGGAACTCGCCGAAGATCGGCGCCACCTGCTTGAAGTACGCCTGGTCGGTCAGGTAGTAGTGCACCCGCACCACGTCCTCCAGGGTGCAGCCGGCCTGCGCCAGGGCCTGGTCGATGTTGCGGAACGTCTGGCGGGTCTGGGCCACCACGTCCGGCGCGATGGTCATGGTCGAGTAGTCATAGCCGGTGGTGCCCGCGACGAACACCCAATCGCCGTCCACCACCGCACGGCTGAAGCCGGCGATCTTCTCGAAGGTCGAGCCCGAGGAAATCAGTTTGCGTTCGCTCATGGCGATCCTAGCTCAGCTCGACAGCGAGCGCGGTCGCCTCGCCGCCGCCGATGCACAGGCTCGCCACGCCGCGCCGCAGCCGGTACTTGCGCAGCGCGCCGAGCAACGTGACCACGATGCGCGCACCGGATGCGCCGATGGGATGACCCAGCGCGCACGCCCCGCCGTGCACGTTCACCTTGTCGTGCGGCAGGCCGTGCTCCTTCATCGCCGCCAGAGTCACCACGGCGAAGGCCTCGTTGATCTCGTACAGATCGACGTCCTGCGGCTGCCAGCCGGTCTTCTCGTGGAGCTTGCGGATCGCGCCCACCGGCGCCGTGGTGAACCAACCCGGCTCCTGCGCATGCGTGGCATGCGCGACGATCCGCGCCAGCGGCTGAAGACCCCGCCGCCCGGCCTCGGACTGCCGCATCAGGACCAGCGCCGCCGCGCCGTCGGAGATGGAGCTGGAGTTGGCGGCGGTTACCGTGCCGTCCTTCCTGAACGCCGGCTTGAGCTGGGGGATCTTCTCGAAGTTGGCCTTGAAGGGCTGCTCGTCCTTGTCCACGAAGCGATCGCCCTTGCCGGACTTGAGCGCCACGTGCGCGGTCTCCCAGGCGAACCAGCCCTCGTTGTTGGCCTGCTGCGCCCGCTGCAGCGACGCCACCGCGAAGGCGTCTTGCTCTTGCCGCGTGAAGCCGTACTTGGCCGCGCACTCCTCGGCGAAGGCACCCATCAGCCGGCCTTTGTCGTAAGCGTCCTCCAGGCCGTCCAGGAACATGTGATCCAGCACCTGCTGGTGACCCATTCGATAACCGGCGCGCGCCTTGGGCAGCAGGTAGGGCGCATTGGTCATGCTCTCCATGCCGCCCGCGACCATCACCTGGTTGGTGCCGGCAAGCAACAGGTCGTTGGCGAGCATCGCCGCCTTCATGCCCGAACCGCACATTTTGTTCACCGTGGTGCAGCCGGTGGCGAGCGGCAGCCCGGCGCCCAGCGCGGCCTGCCGCGCGGGCGCCTGGCCCTGGCCCGCGGGCAGCACGCAGCCCATGATCACCTCTTCGACGTCCTCGGACTTCACCCCCGCGCGCTCGAGCGCGGCGCGGATGGCGACCGCGCCCAGCTCGGCAGCGGTGAAATCCTTCAATTCACCTTGAAAAGCGCCCATTGGAGTTCTGGCGGCACCTACGATCACGATCGGGTCAATCATCTGTCATGCTCCAAGTCGATCAGGTTATCCTCGCCGCAAGTGCGCCACGCGGTCGATGGCTTCCAGCGTCTCACGCTCCAGCGTGCGCACCAGTTCCGCCGCCGGCAGGCGGCGCGACAGCGGCGCGGCCTGACCGGCCCACAGCGTCATGAAATCGAGCTTCCCGGCCTGCGCCGACGCGGTGCGCAGCTGCCCGGTGAGGTGGCCCTGCGCAGGGAACGGCAGCCGCGGCAAATCCCTTTCCGCCGCTTCGCGTATGTAGCGGTTGCGCAGTCCGCGCGCGGGCTTGCCGGTGAACTTGTCGGTGAGGTCGGTATCGTCCTCCACCGCGGCGAGCAGCGCCTCACGGTAGGTCTCGGTCGCCGCGCTTTCCGGACAGGGGATGAACGCCGTCCCGAGCTGGGCCGCCTGTGCCCCGAGCGAGAGCGCCGCCGCGATGCCCGCGCCGTCCATGATGCCGCCTGCCGCGACAACCGGCAGATCCACTGCGCGCACCAGCAACCGCACCAGCGCCAGCGTGCCGGTCAGAGCGTTCTTCGGGTCGCGCGTCCAGGTGCCGCGGTGCCCGCCGGCCTCGCCGCCCTGCGCCACGACGAAGTCCATGCCGATCTCCCGCAGCCGCTTCGCTTCCGCGACACAGGTTGCGCTGCCGCCGACCAGTATTCCCTTGGCCTGGAACGCCCGGACACGCGCCGCAGGCAGCTCGTTCAGATGACAGGTTACGGCTGTCGGCCGCAGCTCGAACGCGGTGTCGAGCTGCGCTTCCAGATCGGGGGCGTAGGGCGCAGCCGCGGGCTCGGGTGGCGGCAGGCCGAGCTCGCGGTAGTAGCCAGCCAGCGCGTCGATCGCCCGCCGCTGGGCATCGGCCGGCACCGGCGCGGGCTGCGGCGCGGCGAAGAAGTTGAGCTGAAACGGCCGATCGGTGATGGCGCGCAAGGCAGCCACTTCCTTGCGCATCGCGTCGGGTTGCGTGAAAGCAAACCCGAAAGCGCCAAGCCCGCCCGCCTTCGACACGGCCGCAGCGAGCGCCGCCGTGACCACGCTTGCCATCGGCGCCTGGAAGATCGGGACCTCGAGCCCCAGCCGTTCGCTGAGCGGCGTCGTCAATCGGGTTGCCATGAGTGCTCCTTCATCCGGCGCTGCCGAAGCGCCGCGCAAAGCGGGCCGCTTCGGGATACGGGAACACGTCCGCGATCTGCCCCCGGCCCACGCGTTCCTTGACCTCGTTCCAGTACTCCGCGGTGAGCAGGTCGCGATGGCCGTCGAAATGCCGCCGGACTTTGTTCCCGGACAACAGGAACGGCTCGAACTCTTCGGGGAAGACGTCGTTGGGCGCCACAGAATACCAGGCTTCCGCCGACAGCTCGTCCTCGGGCGTGCGCGGCGGTGGGATGCGGCGGAAGTTGATCTCCGACATATAGGCGATCTCGTCGTAATCGTAGAACACCACGCGTCCGCCGCGCGTGACGCCGAAGTTCTTGAACAGCATGTCGCCCGGGAAGATGTTCACCGAAGCGAGCTCCTTGATGGCGTTGCCGTAGTCACCGATGACCGCCGCCGTCTGACGCTCGCCGGCCTGGTCCAGGTACAGGTTGAGCGGCAGCATGCGCCGCTCGATGTACAGGTGCTTGACGATGATGCTGTCGCCGTCTTCCTCGTACAGGGATGGCGCCTCGCGCTTCAGCTCGTCGATCAGCTCCCGGGTGAAGCGCGCACGCGGGAACGCCACGTCGGTGTACTCGAGCGTATCGGCCATGCGCCCGACGCGGTCGTGCCGCTTCACCAGCATGTACTTCTCTTTCACCGTCTGGCGGTCGATGTTCTTGGAAGGCGCGATGCTGTCGCGGATGACCTTGAACACGTAGGGGTAAGACGGCAGCGTGAACACGATCATCACCTGCCCGCGGATGCCGGGCGCGATCACGAAATCGTCGCTCGAGTGGTTGAGGTGATGCAGGAAGTCGCGGTAGAAGAGCGTCTTGCCGTGCTTCTGCAGCCCGAGCGCGGTATACAGCTCCGCCTTCGGCTTGCCGGGCACCATGCTCGACAGGAAGTTGACATAGGCCGAAGGCACCTCCATGTCAGCCATCAGGTAGGCGCGGTTGAAGGCGAACAGCGGCGCGATCTCGCGCGGCTCGAGCAGCATCGCGTCCAGGCACAGGCCGCGCCGGGCGGCGTCATGCACGATGGGGATGGCGAAGGGCTGCTCCATTCCGCCGTTGATGATCCTGCCGATCATGTAGGCGCGCTGATTGCGGTAGAACAGCGAATTCAGCACCTGGACCTGATGATTCGGCTCGAGCCGCAGGCGGCGCGGCATTTTCTCGCGCAGCGCGCGCAGCACGTAGCGCAGATCGCGCTGCAGATCGGCGAACGGCACCTTCAGATCGAAGTCCCGCAAGATCTGCGCGAAGACCGTGCGCACGCCTTCCTGGAGCGGGTAGTAGCTGCGGTAAGACGGTGGGTCGCCCTCCAGGTACTCGGTGGACACCGCCGGCCGCACGAAGATGAAGTCGTTGTGATAGTAGGTGCGGTGCAGGATCTTGCAGCTCACCGTGTTGAAGAAGGTCTCGGCCAGCTCCGGCTGCTTGTGGTTGGTGAGCAGCCCCACGTACTGCAGCTTGATCTC
>DATBMG010000233.1:0-9596 GCA_036554965.1 Burkholderiales bacterium | reverse complement strand
GCCAGCGCGGCCAGCAGGGTGAGCAGGCTCAGCGAGCCGTTGGCTTCGGCCGCCCACGGGCGGTGGCCCCACGCGCCCAGGATCAGGGCCCCGGCCAGCGGCACTCCGAGCACCAGCAGCGCCTCGGTCATTCGCGTTCCTTGAGCCGCTCCAGGTGATGGATGTCGAGACTGTCGAAGGTCTCGCGGATCTGGAAGAAGAAGATGCCGAAGATGAACGTGCCCACCAGCACGTCCAGCGCGATCCCGAGCTCCACCACCATCGGCATGCCGTAAGTGGCGCTGGTGGCAGCGAAGAACAACCCGTTCTCCATCGCCAGGAAGCCGATCACCTGGGCCACCGCCTTGCGGCGCGTGATCATCATCAGGAACGAGATCAGCACGCTCGCCATGGCGATGCCGAGCGTGCTGCGCGTCACGGTGCCCGCGAGTTGCGAGATCGGCAGCGCCAGATTGAACGACACGATCACCAGCACGATCCCGACCAGCATGATGGTCGGCACGTTGAACAGCGTCTCCACGTCCCAGCGCAGGTTCAGCCGGTCGATCAAGCGGTGCAGGATCCACGGCAGCAGGATCACCTTGAGCGCCAGGTTGAGCGCTACCGAGAAGTACAGGTGGCTCTGGCCGAGCGCCGCGGCGACCAGCAGCGTGTTCAGCGTCAGCACCGCGCCTTGCGCCGCGAACAGGTGAATCAGGCGCAGGATGCGCCGCTGCGACAGCATGGCGAACGCGATCAGCAGCAGCAGCGCCGCCAACAGGTTGATGAGCTGGGTGACGGTCTGCGCGCTCACGCTCGCCCTATGCTTCCAGCAAGAAATGAATCAGCATGCCCAGCACGGCGAGCATGAACGCCATGCCCAGGAACTCGGGCACGCGAAAGATGCGCATCTTGGCCGACACCGTCTCCAGCAGCGCCAGCCCGGCGCCCAGCAGCGCCAGCTTCGCGGCGAACCACAGGATCGCGGCGGGCATCATGCCCCAGTCGCCGGCCTGGGCGATGCCCCAGGGCAGGAACAGCGCGATGCCGATGGCGAAGTACACCATCAGCTTGAGCGCGTGCGCCCACTCCATCAGGGCCAGATGCCGGGCGGAGTACTCCAGGATCATGGCCTCGTGCACCATGGTGAGCTCCAGGTGCGTGGCCGGATTGTCCACCGGCACGCGGGCGTTCTCGGCGAGCAGCACCATGATGAAGGCGACCGCCGCGAACGCCATGCTGGGATTGAGCTGCAGCTCGCGATGCGCGAGCTGCTCGACGATAGTGGCGAGCGCCGTGGAATGGCCGATCAGCGCAGGGGTGAAGAACACCATCAGCAGCGCAGGCTCGGCCAGGCTCGCGATCAGCATCTCGCGCCGCGAGCCGAGCGTGCCGAAAGCGGTGCCGACGTCCATCGCCGCCAGTGCCATGAACACGCGCGCCAGCGCGAACAATCCCACCAGCGCGATCACGTCGGCGGCCTCCGCGAACGGCAGATCGGTGGCCACCAGCGGGACGATGCTGGCGGCGAGCAGCATGCAGGCGAACACGACGTAGGGAGCCAGGCGGAACAGCCAGGACGCATTGACGGCGATCACCGCGTCTTTCTCCAGCAGCTTGAACAGCACGCGGTAGGGCTGCAGCAGACCGGGACCAGTGCGATTCTGCAGCCACGCGCGGCACTGGTTCACCCAGCCCAGCGCCAGCGGCGCGAGCAGCGCCGCCAGCAAGGTCTGGAACAGCTGCGACAGCAGATCGGTCCAGTTCATGCCGCGCCGATCCAGCGAATCAGCAGCAACAGCAGCAGCAGCGTAGCGAAGCTGTAGATCAGATATAGCGCGATGCGGCCGTGCTGCAGAACGGCCACCAGGGAGGACACGCGCTCCGCCAGGCGCACCACCGGCAGGTACAGCCAGTACCACAGCCGATCGTCGATCCGGGAGAAATAACGGGGCTGCGCGTCGAACGGGCTCGGATGGTGGCGCTCCAGGCGGAAGAACGGCTCGAAGATCTGCTTGATCGGCTGGCCGTAGCCCTCGGCGCTGTCCTGCATGCGCGCGTTCAGGCCGGCGAAACCGCAGTCCCAGGCCGGCGCCCGCCGCACGCGGCCATGATAGAGGCGACGCACCACCAGGAAGGTGAGCAGCACCACGCCGACGATGACCAGCAGGAACACCAGTGGCGCATAGCTCGCGCGTTCCGGCGCCACCGGGGTGAGGAACAGCCAGCCGGAGCGCCGCACGCTCTCGCCGAGCGCGCCGCCGACCAGGCCATGCGTGAGCGGATCCATGAGCTGCACCACGTACACGGGTGTCACGCCCAGCAGCACGCACCACAGCGCCAGCCAGGTAAGCCCGGCGCGCTCGTAGGGCCCGGCGTCGTGCGCGCTCTCCAGGCTTTCCTCGCGCGGCAGGCCGAGAAACACGATGCCGTAGAACTTGACCATCACGTAGCCGGCCAACGCCACGGCGAGCGCCAGCGCGGCAGCGGCCACCGGGATCAACATGTTCAGATAGGAGTTGGGCAGCCCGGGCGAGAGCAGGAAGGCCTGGAACAGCATCCACTCCGAGACGAAACCGTTGAGCGGCGGCAGCCCGGCAATCGCCAGCGTGCCCACCAGCGCCAGGGCGGCCACCCAGGGCATGCGCCGGATCAAGCCGCCCAGCTTGCCCAGGCCGCGCTGGCGTGTCGCATGCATCACCGAGCCGGTGGCGAGGAACAGCAGGCTCTTGAACAACGCATGGTTGAGGCAGTGATAGAGGCTGGCCACCAGCGCCAGCGCCGCCAGCAGCTCCATGTCATAGGCATGAAAAGTCAGCGCCAGACCGAGCCCGGCCAGCACGATGCCGATGTTCTCGATCGACGAATAGGCGAGCAGGCGCTTCATGTCGGTCTGCACGGCGGCGAAGGCGACCCCATAGAAGGCGGTCACCAGACCTACCCCCAGGGCCACCACACCCCACCACCACGTGTATCCCTGCAGCAGGTCCAAAGTCACGCGTACCAGACCGTACACTGCGGTCTTCAGCATCACGCCGCTCATCAGCGCCGACACCGGCGAGGGGGCGGCGGGATGCGCCTCGGGCAGCCAGACGTGCAGCGGCAGGAACCCGGCCTTGGCGCCGAAGCCGATCAGCGCCAGCAGGAAGGCCACGGCCGCCCAAAAAGGCGTGAGCGCGTTGTCGCGCATCGCCGCGAAGGTGTAGCTCCATTGCCCGAGCTGCAGCACGCCGAAGGCGAGCAGGATCGCGATCGCGCCGATGTGCGCCACCACCAGGTACAGGAACCCGGCGCTGCGGATCTCGGCAACGCGATGGTCGGTGGTGACCAGGAAGTAGGAGGCGAGCGCCATCGACTCCCAGGCCACCATGAACAGGTAAGCATCGTCGGCCAGCAGCACCATCACCATCGAGGCGAGGAACACGTGGTACTGCAGACACACCAGACCGATATCGCCGCCCCCGCCGCGCTCGAAGTAGCCAGCGGAGAACAGCGACACGCCCGCCGCCGCCGCGCCGAGCAACAGCAGGAAGAAGGCGGACAGCGGGTCCAGGCGCAGGTGAAACGGCAGGTCGGGCAGCCCGAGCGGCAGCACCAGCGCTTCGGGCCAGGCGCCGAGCCCGACGAAGCCGGCACCGGCGAGCACCCCGGCGCCCAGTGCGCTCAAGGGAAAGAACAGCCGCGCGTGCGCACCCCGTTCCAGCCGGACCGCAAGGCCGATCAGGCCCAGCGCGATCCAGTACAGAACGACGGAGAGAACGACGTGCAGCAGCGGCACGATGGCCAGCTTGTTGTTCGGGGGACAGGAGGAACCGGCGGCAATGATAACCGAAAGGCGCGGTCGAGAAGCGCGCCCGCTACGATCACACGCGCAAGTACTCCTGCCTTCCCCCCATCCAGCGCTGTAGATGCGCGCGCGCGCGCTCCGGCGCCTCTTGCAGCAGTCGCTCGGCGGCTCCGCGCGCGGCATCGAGCAGGTCCAGGTCGGCTTCCAGGTCGGCGAAGCGCAGCATCGGCACACCGCTCTGGCGCGCGCCGAGCAGCTCGCCCGGACCGCGGATGCGCAGATCGTGGCGCGCGATCTCGAAGCCGTCGCTCACTTTGTACATGATGCGCAGCCGCTCGCGCGCCGTGTCGGACAGCGGCTCCTGGTACAGCAGGATGCACACGCTGGCCTGCGCCCCGCGCCCCACGCGCCCGCGCAGCTGGTGCATCTGCGACAGGCCCATGCGCTCGGCGTGCTCGATCACCATGAGCGAGGCGTTGGGCACGTCCACGCCGACCTCGATCACGGTGGTGGCCACCAGCAGCTGCACGCCCCCGCTCTTGAAGGCTTCCATCACCGCCGCCTTGTCGGCGCTCGGCAGCCGTCCGTGCACCAGGCCAACGCTCAGCTCCGGGAAGGTGCGCTGCAGCCCCTCGAAGGTGTCGATCGCGGTCTGCAGCTGCAGCGCCTCGGACTCCTCGATCAGCGGGCACACCCAGTAGGCCTGGCGCCCGGCCATGCAGGCGTCGCGCACGCGCGCGGTGACCTCGTCGCGGCGCGACTCGGAAAGCAGCTTGGTGACCACCGGTGTGCGCCCCGGCGGCAGTTCGTCGATCACCGATACATCGAGGTCGGCGTAGTAGCTCATGGCCAGCGTGCGCGGAATCGGCGTGGCGCTCATCATCAGCTGATGCGGCTGCAACTCGCCGCTTTCGAGCGTGCCCTTGAGCCGCAGCGCCAGGCGCTGATGCACGCCGAAGCGGTGCTGCTCGTCCACCACGGCCAGCGCCAGATCGCGGAACTCGACCTGATCCTGGAACAGCGCGTGGGTGCCTACCGCCACCTGCGCGGCGCCGGATTTCACCCGGGCGAGCGCCGCACGCTTGTCCCTCTTCGTCAGGCTGCCGGCAAGCCAGGCCACCTGCACGCCGAGCGGCGCGAGCCAGGCGCCGAGCTTGGCATGGTGCTGCTCGGCCAGGATCTCGGTCGGCGCCATGACGGCCACCTGGCGCGCGCTCTCTACCGCCTGCAGCGCGCCCAGCGCGGCGACGATGGTCTTGCCGCTGCCCACGTCGCCCTGCAGCAGCCGCTGCATCGGATGCGGCTGCGCCAAGTCGGCGCGGATCTCGGCCAGCACACGCTTCTGGGCGCGCGTCAGCCGGAACGGCAGCTGCGCGAGCAGGCGCGCGGAAAGCGGCCCGGGCGGGTCCAGTGCCGGAGCACGCGCGGAGCGCCGCCGGCGGTGATGCAGCCGCATCGACAGCTGCTGCGCGAGCAACTCGTCGAACTTGACCCGACGCCAGGCCGGATGCGTGCGTTGCTGCAGCGCGGCCTGCGGCGCGTCGGGCGGCGGGTTGTGCAGATAGCGGATGCTGTCCTCGAATGGCGGCAGCCGCAAGCGCGTCCGCAGCTCGTCGGGCAGCGGGTCGGACAGGTCGGCCGCGGCCAGCGCGCGTCCGATGAGCTTGCGCAGCAGCGGCTGGGCCAGACCTGCAGTGCTCGGGTAGATCGGCGTGAGCGACTCCGGCAGCAGTTCCTCGCAGCGCACCACGCGCCAGCGCGGGTGGATCATCTCCGCGCCGAAGAACCCGCGCCGCAGCTCGCCCATCACCCGCAGGCGCACGCCGGCTGCGAGCTGGCGCAGCTGGCTGGGGTAGAAGTGGAAGAAGCGCAGCGTCAGCTCCTCGTCGCCGTCGCGCGCGCGGCACACCAGGATGCGCTTGGGGCGGAACTGGATCTCCGCGCCCAGCACCTCAACCTCCACCTGGGCGGTGTCGCCAGCACGCACGTCGCGCAGCCGCGCAAGCTGGGTCTCGTCCTCGTAGCGCAGCGGCAAGTGCAGCACGAGATCGAGCGCGCTGCTCAGACCGAGCTTGTCGAGCTGCTTGCGGGCGGCGTCGGGGACGCTGATTCCCGGCTCGCCGCCGGCGCGGCGCTGCGGGCTCATCCCGCCCGAATCAGCCGACGACCAGGACCGCCTCGATCTCGACCAGGGCGCCGCGCGGCAGGCCCGCGGCGGCCACGGCAGAGCGCGCCGCATAGGGCTGGCCCACGTACCCGGCCATGATCTCGTTGACGCGCGGGAAGTCGGTCATGTCGGTGAGGAAGACGGTGAACTTCACCGCGTCGTCGAGGCTCGCTCCGGCAGCAGCCGCCACCGCGCGCAGGTTCAGGAATACCTGGTGGATCTGCGCGTCGATGCCGCTGACCAGCAGCATGGTGCGCGGATCGAGCCCGATCTGCCCGGAGAGGTAGAGCGCGTTGCCCGCTCGCACGGCCTGGGAATAGATGCCGATCGGTTGCGGCGCCTCGTCGGTGTGTATCGCCTGTTTCGCCATGGTTCACGCCTGCTGGTGAGCGCTGCAATGGTATGCCCAAGCGCATGCGACAACAACCGTGCCGCGGGCCGCCGACGGAGCGGCTGCGCCGGTTGCGCTCGTGCGCGCCTCGCAGCGTGCTATGATGCGCCGCCGCAACGCAGACCGAACCCCCGTGCAACAACAGCAACAGGCCAACGGCGATCGACCCGTTTCCCACACGCGGCAGGGTGTGCTGGGCCTGGCGATCGGGGCCGTCGGCGTGGTCTACGGCGACATCGGCACCAGTCCCCTATACGCCATCAAGGAATCCTTCGGCGGCACGCACAATCTGCCGGTGGTGCACGACAACGTGGTCGGCGTGCTCTCGGTGATGGCGTGGGCGCTGTTCAGCCTGGTCACGCTCAAGTACGTGCTGCTCATGATGCGCGCGGACAACCGCGGCGAAGGCGGCATCATGGCGCTGATGGCCCTGGTGCGCCGCTCTCTTGACGGCGAGCCGCGCCTGCGCTGGTTCCTGATCGTGCTGGGCATGTTCGGCGCGGCCCTGTTCTATGGCGACGGCATGATCACCCCGGCGATCTCGGTGCTGTCCGCGGTCGAGGGCCTGGAGGTGATCACGCCCGTGCTCAAGCCCTACGTGATTCCGGTGACGCTCGCCGTGATCACCGGTCTGTTCGTGGTGCAACAGACCGGCACCGGGCGCGTCGGCGCGTTGTTCGGGCCGGTCATGACCGTCTGGTTCACGGTGCTCGCCCTGCTCGGCCTGATCAGCATCTGGCATTACCCCAGCGTGCTGGAGGCGCTCAACCCGTATTGGGGGGTGAGGTTCTTCGTCAGCAACGGCGCGCTCGGGTTTCTCGTGCTGGGCGCGGTCGTGCTCGCCGTCACCGGCGCCGAGGCCTTGTACGCCGACATGGGGCACTTCGGCAAGCGCCCGATTCGCCTGGCCTGGCTGTGGTTCGTGTTCCCCGCGCTGCTGATCAACTATTTCGGTCAGGGCGCGTTGCTCCTGCGCGAGCCGCAAGCGGTGCAGCATCCGTTCTTCCACCTGGTCCCCGCGTGGGGCCTGCTGCCGATGGTGGTGCTCGCCACGCTCGCCACCGTGATCGCGTCCCAGGCGGTGATCTCGGGCGCTTACTCGCTCACTCGCCAGGCGATCCAGCTGGGCTACTGTCCACGCTTGATGGTCGAGCACACCTCCGAACGCGAGATCGGCCAGGTGTACCTGCCGTGGATCAACTGGGGCCTGTACTTGGCGGTGATCGGGCTGGTGCTGGGGTTCGGGTCGTCGAGCAATCTGGCGGGCGCGTACGGCATCGCGGTCACCGCCACCATGGCGATCGACTCGATCCTGATCTTCTTCGTCATGCGCAAGCTATGGCACTGGCCGCTGGTCGTCGCGGCGCCGATCTCGGCCTTGTTCCTGGCCGTGGATCTTTCCTTCTTCAGCGCCAACTCTGTGAAGATCCTGGAAGGCGGCTGGTTCCCGGTGGTGGTGGGCGTGGTCGTGTTCGTCCTGCTGTCCACCTGGAAGCGCGGCCGCGAGATCCTGTTCGAGCGACTGCGGCCGGGAGCGATCGCGCTGCAGCCTTTCATCAAGAGCATCACCGAGCATCCGCCGGTGCGCGTGCCGGGCATGGCGGTATTCCTCACCGCCAGTCAGGAGGGTGTGCCGCACGCGCTGCTGCACAACCTGAACCACAACAAAGTGCTGCACGAGCGGGTGGTGCTGCTGACGGTGCGCTCCGAGGACATCCCGCACGTGCCCGACGCGCAGCGCGTGGTTCTCGAGAGCCTGGGCGACGACTTCTACCGCCTCACGGTGCACTACGGCTTCAAGGACGAGCCCGACCTGCCGGCGGCGCTGGCGCTGGCTGCCGCGCAATACGGAATGGAGTTCAACATGCTGGAGACCTCGTTCTTCCTGTCGCGCCAGACGCTGGTGCCAACGCCTTCGCCCGGGATGGCGCTGTGGCGCGAGAAGCTGTTCGCCGCCATGTCGCGAAACGCGGCGAGCGCGACCGTGTTCTTCAAGATCCCCACCAACCGCGTGGTCGAGCTGGGCACGCGCATCGAGCTATAGGCCGCTCAAGTGCCTGCCAGAACGGCGATCGAGAATCTGGAAAAGCTGCTCGCCTCCGGGAAGGACGGCGCTCTGTTGCGCTTCGGCCTGGGCAGCGAGTATCTGAAAGCCGGGGACGCCGGCATGGCCGCCGGTCACCTGCAGCGTGCGCTCGCCCTGGATCCCGGCTATTCGGCGGCGTGGAAGCTGCTCGGCCAGGCGCTCACGGAGTTGAATCGCTTCGGCGAAGCGCTGGCGGCGTATCGCCAGGGGATCGAAGCCGCCCAGCGCAACGGCGACCTGCAGGCGGCCAAGGAGATGCAGGTGTTCGCGCGCCGCGTCGAGAAGCGGGCGCGCTGAGGTTTCTGCTGCATTAGTAGTCCTCTTCTTCGTCGCGGCCGCGGCGCTCCTCGAAATCCTCGTCGAGGTCCTCGTCGTAGCCCTCGTATTCTTCTTCCGTCGCCCACTGGCGCTCTTCGATGACGTCGTTGGCGATCTCGTGCACGCGCGACTCGACGTCGGACTTGGCCTGCTGCTCGGCTTTCGGGTTGGGAAAGTCGCCGTTCAGGATCTCGACTTCCACGCTGGCGTGCTCGGCGTCATCTACCGCGACCTGCGCCTTGGGCCATTCCTTGTGCAGGGCCTCGAGGAGAAGATCCTTGAACTGCTCGTAGTCCTCGTCGGACACCAGTCCGAGCATGTCGCGATCGGCGAAGTAGGTGATGTTGAGCTGTCTGGCCATCCGCCTCTCCTGACTCGGGCCGCGCGGTGCCGGGCCGCCGCGGCCCGGCGCTCGGCTCCCTGGATGTCGAAGCCAAATTAAGCATAGCATGAGGGTTTGGGCGCGTCTCACGACCACGACAACTCCCCGCCCTCCGTGCTGCGGCGGTGAACTTCAGCAAGCCAAATGCCAGCGCGGATGCCGGTGCAGCGATGTCCGGTGCGAAGAAAGAAGGCCCGCGCGTCGGCGGGCTGGGGATGGGTGGTGGAGTGGAAGGGGATCGAACCCTCGACCTTCGCATTGCGAACGCGACGCTCTCCCAGCTGAGCTACCACCCCGGCGAAGGCGCGCATTGTACGCCAAAACCCCCCGGGGCCGCCATGCCGGGATCAGCCGGGCCGCTGGCGCGCGCCGCGTGGCCAGTAAGCCCACGCCAGCATGACGATGCCGCCGACGATCATCGGCAGGCAGAGCCACTGACCCATGGTCAGGCCGAGTTGCAGCAGCCCCAGGAAGTAGTCCGGCTCG
>DATBMG010000225.1:0-4415 GCA_036554965.1 Burkholderiales bacterium | reverse complement strand
CGCTACAGTCTGAACGTCTGCCGCTGAAGTCTGACTCGATTGTCAATTCCGCGCGCGCTTGCAAGGATTTTGCTACGCGCCTTGGCGTGGACTTCCCAACTCCGCATCTCCCGTCTCGTGCAACGCGGCACCGGCAAGCGGGCTGGCCGCGGCAGGCGGTATGACGCGCGGATCCAGCCGCTGAATGGGCCCGGCCGCGTCCCGTCCCCCCGCACGAGCGCCGCGCCGCGCTGGCGAAGCGCCTGCGCGCGCCGTGCGCATGGATGCGCGCTTCGAACGCCTCTCCTACCTGCACGGCTGGTGGTACGGCACAGCCGGCTTCCTCGGCTGCGTCGCCGTGCGCATCCGTTTACCCGGCGACCTGGGTGGGCCTTCCCCGCGCGCGCGCGCGGCGCTGCTCGCCGTGGACCGCGCCCGGGATTGCCTGCAGCGGCAGATCCATCCTTACCTCTGGGCGGAATTTCTGACGGCATGCGAGGCGCGCGGCACCCGGTCGAAGCCGTCGCGGGCGCAGCGGCATGCATCGGGAGAACTCATGCACCAGCGCTACCGGGTAGCCGCAGTCTGTGCGGGCGCGTACGGCGAGGCGAGTCTGGTGGAGCTGGCGCTGGAGCCGCGCTGGGCACCCGGGCGCGTGCTCGGCGCCTACGTGCAGGACAACATGCTGGTGGAGTTCCGCGGCAACATCGGACTGTGGCGCACGCCGCAGTAGCGCCGCCCGGCGCGCGAAGCACGCGATGTTACACTGCGGGCATGATCGCGGGCGCGTTGCTCACGGGCGGCATCGTCGGGTTCTCCATCGCCGCCCCGGTGGGCCCCATCGGGGCGCTCACCATCCGCCGCACGCTGGCGCAAGGGCGAACCGCCGGCTTCCTCACCGGGTTGGGGGCGGCCACCGCGGACAGCGCCTATGGCGCGGTCGCGGCGTTCGGCCTCACCTTCGTCGGCAGCTTCCTGGTGGCCCAGCAGAGCTGGCTCAGCCTGCTGGGCGGGTTGTTCCTGTGTTACCTGGGCGTGGTGACCTTCCGCGCGCGGCCGGCGCCCATCGCCCACACGCCGCCGGCGCGCAGCCTGCTGGCGGCGTACGGATCCACGGTGTTCCTGACCCTGACCAACCCCGCCACCATCCTCTCCTTCGTCGGCATTTACGCCGGGCTCGGGCTGCGGGAAAGCGGCACGGACTACGCCGCGGCGTCGGCTTTCGTGCTCGGTGTGTTTCTCGGCTCCGCGCTGTGGTGGCTGCTGCTGAGCTTCGGTGTGGGTACGCTGCGCGAGCGGCTGAGCGTGCACGGCCTGCGCTGGATCAACCGCATCTCGGGTGCGGCGATCGCGATCTTCGGGCTGGTCGTGCTCCTCCGGCTCGCGATGAGCGCTTGACCGCGCTCACAAGCCGCGCTGCGCGGCGGCGAGCCGCTCGGCGAGCGCGGCCAGCGCCTTGCCGCGATGGCTGACGCGGTTCTTGTGTTCCATCGGCAGCTCCGCGCCGGTCTGGCCGAGTTGCGGGTCGAGGAACAACGGATCGTAGCCGAAGCCGCTGCTGCCGCGCGGCGCGCGCAGGATCTCTCCACGCCATTCGCCTTCCGCCACCACCGGCTGCGGATCGTCGGCATGGTGCATGAGCACGATCACGCAGTAGTAATGGGCGTGCCGGTCTTCGGTGTGCGCGAGCAGCTCCAGCAGCCGCTGGTTGTTGCGCTCGTCCGACCGGGGCTCGCCCGCAAAGCGCGCCGACTGCACCCCCGGGCCGCCGCGCAGCGCGTCGACGCAGATGCCCGAGTCGTCGGCCAGCGCGGGCAGGCCCGCGTGCACGCAGGCGTTGCGCGCCTTGGCCAGCGCGTTTTCGACGAAGGTGGCGTGGGGCTCGCCGGCCTCCGGCACGCCGTAATGCGACTGCGGGATCACCTCGATCTGCAACGGCGAGAGGACGGCGCGGATCTCGCGGATCTTGCCCGGGTTGCTGCTGGCCAGGACGATGCGTCGCATGGCCCTACACGCCCAGGGCGGCACGCTGAATGGCGATGAGCCGTGCGATGCCCGCGGCTGCAAGATCGACCATGGCGTCGAGCTCGGCGCGGCTGAACGTCTTGCCCTCGGCGGTGCCCTGCACTTCGACCAAGCCGCCCGCGCCCGTCATGACCACGTTCATGTCCGCATCGCAGGCCGAATCCTCGTCGTAATCGAGATCGAGCACGGGCACGCCCCGGTAGATGCCCACCGACACGGCGGCGACGAAGTCGCGCAGCGGCCAAGCGCATGCGGGCTGCCGCTCCCGCAGCACGCGGCAGGCGTCGTACAGCGCGACGAAAGCGCCGGTGATGCCGGCGGTGCGCGTGCCGCCGTCGGCCTGGATCACGTCGCAGTCGATCTGGATGGTGCGCTCTCCCACGGCCGACAGGTCGGTGACCGCACGCAGGCTGCGCCCGATCAGGCGCTGGATCTCCTGCGTGCGCCCGGACTGGCGGCCGGCGGCGGCCTCGCGCTGCAGCCGCGCGCCGGTCGCGCGCGGCAGCATGCCGTACTCGGCGGTGACCCACCCCTGCGCTTTGCCCTTCAGGAAAGCCGGCACCTTGTCCTCGATGCTGGCGGTGCAGATCACCTTGGTGTGGCCGAACTCCGCCAGCACCGAGCCTTCGGCGTGACGAGTGTAGCCGCGCGTCAGGCGCACGGGGCGCAGTTCCCCGGGGGCACGATTGCTCGGTCGCATGAGTCGCGTGGGTGTCGCCGGATCGGGCCGCTCGGGTGTGGCTGCAGCCGCGGCTATGCCGAAAGATTATGTGCTATCTTGTGAAGCCCACTGGGCTCGTTCTGCCCGTCCTGAGGAAGTGGGCTGCCACAGTATAGTCGAGGAAGGCGCGTGATCTACAGCATGACCGGCTTCGCCGCGCTGTCCGAGGACATGCCGCTGGGCACGCTCAGCGTGGAGCTGCGATCGGTCAACCACCGTTATCTCGACCTGAGCTTCCGACTGCCCGACGAGTTGCGCACGCTCGAGCCGGGGCTGCGCGAAGCGCTGTCAGCGCGCATCACCCGTGGCAAGGTGGAATGCCGGATCGGCTTTCAGAAGAGCCCCGCCAGCACCCTGTCCCTAGGCGTGAACGACGCGTTGCTGCACCAGCTGGTGGAGCTCGACCGGCGCGTGCGCGAGCGCATGCCGCAGGCAGCGGCGTTGTCGGTGAACGACGTGCTGCGCTGGCCGGGCCTGCTGGCGGCCGACGAGCTGCCGCTGGAGGCGCTGAAGGACCGCACGCAGGCGCTGCTCGAGCGCACGCTGGCCGAGTTCGCCCGCTCGCGGGCGCGCGAGGGCGATAAGCTCAAGGCTCTGCTGCTCGAGCGCGTGGCGCGCATGGAAGAGCTGGTCGCGCGCGTGAAGCCGAAGATCCCGTTGCTGGTGCAGGCCTACCAGGAGCGCCTGTCCGCGCGGCTGCGCGACGCCGCCGCGGAACTGGACGAGGACCGCCTGCGGCAGGAGCTGCTGCTGTTCTCGGCCAAGGTGGACGTGGAGGAGGAACTGTCGCGCCTGGTCACGCACTTGGCGGAGACGCGCCGCATCCTGCAGCAGGGCGGCGCGGTAGGCAAGCGTCTGGACTTCCTGATGCAGGAGCTGAACCGCGAATCGAACACGCTCGCCTCGAAATCGGTGGACATCGACGTATCGCAGGCCTCGGTGGAGCTGAAAGTGCTGATCGAGCAGATGCGCGAGCAGGTGCAGAACATCGAGTGAGGAGTGAGCGCCCGGCGTGAGGCGCTCACGCCGCATATTACTTCAGCCCGTCCTGAATCAGCCGATAATTCAGCAAGAACAGCATGTAGCACCGGCGTTTCACGCTCCACGCCTATCGCCTCACGCCATGACCCGCGGCAACCTCTTCATCGTGTGCGCCCCATCCGGTGCGGGCAAGACCAGCCTGGTGAACGCGCTGCTCGAGCGCGAGCCCGATATCGAGCTGTCGGTGTCCTACACCACGCGCGCACCGCGCAACGGCGAAACCGACGGCGTGGACTATCACTTCGTCACGCGCGACGCTTTCCTGGAAATGGCCGGTCGCGGCGAGTTCCTGGAGAGCGCCGAGGTGCACGGCAACCTGTACGGCACCTCGCAAGCCTGGATCGACGCGCGCACGCGGGAAGGGCGCGACATCGTGCTGGAGATCGACTGGCAGGGGGCGCAGCAGGTGCGCCGCCTGGTCCCCGCGTCGATCGGGGTGTTCGTCCTGCCGCCGTCGCTGGAGGCGCTGCGCCGGCGCCTGACCGCCCGCGGCCAGGATTCCTCGGAGGTGATCCAGCAGCGCCTGGCCAACGCCCGCGACGAGATCGCCCATGTGGAGGAGTTCGACTATGTTATTATCAATCAGACTTTTGACGTGGCAGTAGTGGATCTGGTCAGCATCGTGCGTGCCACCCGCCTGAACGTGACC
>DATBMG010000213.1:0-5542 GCA_036554965.1 Burkholderiales bacterium | reverse complement strand
GTGCTGTCCACCGTCGGGCGCGGCGTCGCCCCGGCTGCCGGCGGCGCGGACTGCGCGCTCGGCGGCGGCTTGACCGGCTCGAAGCACGTCACCTTGCGCGCATTCCTGACCGGGATGTTCGAGTAGATGACGCGGCCCTCGCTGTCCACGTACTTGCAGGTCTGACCCCAGGCGAGCGAGACGACGAGCGGGGCGGCAAGCAGGGCGAGCAGGGCGGCAGGCAGTCTCATCGTGTACGGGCGTGCTGGACGAGGCGGGCCGCGGGCCGACCCCGGTTGAGCATGCGTTCCAGTCTAAGACAGCTGTGGTCACGGATCAATTCGCGTCCGCCAGTGGGCGGAGTTGCGCGGGCGGGATGGACGAAAAAGGGGCGGGCGCGAGCGCCCACCCCTTCGCACACCGATGCGCCAGTTCGCGGCCTCAGAGGCTGTAGTACATCGCGAACTCGATGGGGTGGGTGGTCATCCGGAAGTTGTTGAGCTCCTCCGTCTTCAACTCCATATAGGCGTCCAGCATGTCGTTCGAGAACACGCCGCCGCGGGTGAGGAACTCACGGTCCTTCTCCAGGTATTCGAGCGCCATTTCCAGCGAGGAGCAGACATTGGGCACCTTCTTCGCTTCCTCGGGCGGCAGGTCGTACAGGTTCTTGTCGACCGGGTCACCCGGGTGGATCTTGTTCTGCACCCCATCCAGACCGGCCATCATCATGGCAACGAAGCCCAGGTACGGGTTCATCATCGGGTCGGGGAAGCGCACCTCGATGCGACGCGCCTTGTCGCTGGTCACGTAGGGAATGCGCACCGCCGCGGAGCGGTTGCGCGCCGAGTAAGCCAGGTTGATCGGTGCCTCAAAGCCGGGCACCAGCCGCTTGTAAGAGTTGGTGCCGGGGTTGGTGATGGCGTTGAGCGCGCGTGCGTGCTTGATGATGCCGCCGATGTAGTGCAGCGCGAAGTCCGACATCCCGGCGTAGCCGTTGCCGGCGAACAGGTTCTTGCCCTCCTTCCACAGCGACTGGTGGCAGTGCATGCCCGAGCCGTTGTCGCCCACGATCGGCTTGGGCATGAAGGTAGCCGTCTTGCCGTAGGAATGTGCGACGTTGTGTACCGTGTACTTGAGGATCTGCATCCAGTCGGCGCGCTGCACCAAGGGCGCGAACTTGGTGCCGATCTCGTTCTGGCCGGCGGCAGCAACCTCGTGGTGGTGCACCTCCACCTCCACGCCCTGCTCCTCCAGGGCCAGGCAGATGGCGGAGCGGATGTCCTGCAGCGAATCGACCGGCGGCACCGGGAAGTAGCCGCCCTTGATCGGGGCGCGGTGGCCCTTGTTGCCGCCCTCGAGCTCCTCGCCCGAGGTCCAGGGCGCCTCCTCCGACACGATTCGCACGGAGCAGCCCGACATGTCCACGTTCCAGGTGACCGAGTCGAAGATGAAGAACTCGGGCTCGGGCCCGAAGTAGGCGGTGTCGCCCAGGCCGGTGGACTTGAGATAGGCCTCGGCGCGCTTGGCGATGGAGCGCGGATCGCGATCGTAGCCCTTGCCGTCGGAAGGCTCGATCACGTCGCAGGTCAGGATGAGCGTCGGCTCGTCGGTGAACGGGTCCATGTGCGCCGTGACCGGGTCCGGCAGCAGCAGCATGTCGGAGGCCTGGATCCCCTTCCAGCCGGCGATCGAGGAGCCGTCGAACGCGTGGCCGTCCTCGAACTTGGACATGTTGAACGCCTTGGCCGGCACCGACACATGCTGCTCTTTGCCGCGCGTGTCCGTGAACCGCAGGTCCACGAACTTCACCTCGTTGTCTTTGATCAATTTGAGTGCGTCGGCAGCCGTCGTCATTTCATGTCTCCTGGGAAAGATCTATAGAAGCTTCTTCGAGCGCTGTGCGGAAGCAGAAGCATTTTGCACGATGCATGCCTTCCGCGCCGAACAAAAAGATATTTTGATACAGATGCTTACGTAAGCAAGCCCAATACTTCAGGCACCGAATCGGTGCGGCGCTCTGCAAGGCGCACTATTCTAGTGCATCGGGGGCGACTTGGCGAGCCGTTATCGTGCACCTAGACTCGCAATAGTGGAAGCGCTGCCCTGTCGCGGGGCGGCAGCGGAGACCGACATGCCCAATATTACCGACATGCCCAATATCTCAGAGATCCTGTCCAACGCCCGAACGCGGGCGATCGAGCGCCGCCTTACCTATCAGGGCGCGCTGCTTCCCGCCGAAGCCTACGCGCTCCAGCAGCGGGCACCGGGTGCGAAGATCGTGGACGTGCGCACCCGCGCCGAGCTGGACTTCGTGGGCCGAATCCCGGGCAGCGTCGAGATCGAGTGGCAGACCTACCCCGGCGCTCAGCCGAACCCGGCTTTCCTGGCCGAGTTGCAGCAGCAGGTGGATAAGGAGTCCCTGGTGATGTTCGTCTGCCGCAGCGGCGCGCGCTCCCACGCAGCCGCCGCGGCCGCGGCGGGCGTCGGCTACACGCAATGCTACAACGTACTCGAAGGCTTCCAGGGCGACAAGGACGGGCAGGGCCATCGTGACGCGGTGGGGGGTTGGCGGGTTGCCGGCCTGCCCTGGTATCAATCCTAGCCCTCTCTAGTAGGGCGCAGCGCCCCAGTCGATCAGGCCCGCATATCCGGTGGCCAGCACCAGCACCCCGAACCCGATCCGGTACCAGGCGAACGCCGTGAAGTCGTGGGTGCTGATGTAGCGCAGCAGGGCCCGCACGGCCAGCAGCGCGCTGGCGAAGGAAGCGATCAGCCCCGCCGCCAGGACGCTCAAATCGTCGGTGCTGAACAGCGCGCGGTGTTTGATCATCTCGTAGGCCCCCGCGGTGATCAGCGTCGGGATCGCCAGAAAGAAGGAGAACTCGGTGGCGGCCTTGCGCGACAGGCCGAACAGCAGGCCGCCGATGATGGTGGCCCCGGCGCGCGAGGTGCCGGGGATCAGCGCGAAGGCCTGCGCCACGCCGAGCTTGAGCGCATCCGACCAACGCATCTCGTCCACCTTCTCCACCGTGATGCGGTGCTTGCGCCGTTCGGCCCACAGGATCACCAGGCCGCCGACGATGAACGCGATCGAAACCGGTATCGGATGGAACAGCGTCGCCTTGATCTGCGTCCCGTACAGCAGGCCCAGCACCGCCAGCGGCACGAACGCGATCGCCAGGTTGGTGAAGAAGCGCCGTGCGGCGCGCTCGCGCCCGAACGCCGCCACCGCCCCCAGCAGGCGCGCGCGGTACTCCCAGCACACTGCCAGGATGGCGCCGGTCTGGATCGCGATCGCGAAGACCTGCGCGCGCTCTCCGGTGAAATCGAGCAGCTGCCCGGCGAGGATCAGGTGGCCGGTGCTGGAGATCGGCAGGAACTCGGTCAGGCCTTCGACGACGCCGAGGATGACGGCCTTGAGCAGGAGCAGGGAATCCATGTCGCGGCGACCCCGGTCGCAGAGATAAGCGGGCTGAACCCGCACAAAAAACGGCGGCCCATCTCAGGCCGCCGTCGGTGCGCAGCTGCAGGGTATCACGCCTTGGAGTAGATCTCGCCGCCCTGGCGCACGAACTCCTCGGCCTTCTGCTCCATGCCGGTGGCGAGCGCTTCATGCTCCGACAGACCGTGCCTGGCGGCGAACTCGCGCACGTCCTGGGTGATCTTCATCGAGCAGAAGTGCGGGCCGCACATCGAGCAGAAGTGCGCCAGCTTGGCGCCCTCCTGCGGCAGGGTCGCGTCGTGGAACTGGCGCGCCTTGTCCGGGTCGAGGCCGAGATTGAACTGGTCCTGCCAGCGGAACTCGAAACGCGCCTTGGACAGCGCGTTGTCGCGGATCTGCGCGCCGGGATGGCCCTTTGCGAGGTCGGCGGCGTGCGCCGCGATCTTGTAGGCGATGATGCCGTCCTTGACATCGTCCCGGTCCGGCAGCCCGAGGTGTTCCTTGGGCGTCACGTAGCACAGCATGGCGGTGCCGTACCAGCCGATCATTGCCGCGCCGATGGCGCTGGTGATGTGATCGTAGCCGGGCGCGATGTCGGTGGTGAGCGGCCCGAGCGTGTAGAACGGCGCCTCTTTGCAGTGCTGAAGCTGCAGGTCCATGTTCTCCTTGATCAGGTGCATGGGCACGTGGCCCGGGCCCTCGATCATCACCTGGCAGTCGTGTCTCCAGGCGATGTCGGTGAGCTCGCCCAGGGTCTTCAGCTCCGCGATCTGCGCCTCGTCGTTGGCGTCGTAGATCGAGCCCGGCCGCAGCCCGTCGCCCAGCGAGAAGCTCACATCGTACGCGCGCATGATTTCGCAGATGTCCTCGAAGTGCGTGTACAGGAAGCTCTCGCGATGATGCGCCAGGCACCACTTGGCCATGATCGAGCCACCGCGCGACACGATGCCGGTCATGCGCTTGGCGGTGAGCGGGATGAAGGGCAAGCGCACGCCGGCGTGGATGGTGAAGTAGTCCACGCCCTGCTCGGCCTGCTCGATCAGCGTGTCGCGGAAGATCTCCCAGGTCAGCTCCTCGGCCTTGCCGTCCACCTTCTCCAGCGCCTGGTAGATCGGCACGGTGCCGATCGGCACCGGGCTGTTGCGCACGATCCACTCGCGCGTCTCGTGGATGTGCTTGCCGGTGGACAGGTCCATCACCGTGTCCCCGCCCCAGCGGATTGCCCAGGTCATCTTCGCCACTTCCTCGGCGATGCCGGAAGTGACCGCAGAGTTGCCGATGTTGGCGTTGATCTTCACCAGGAAGTTGCGGCCGATGATCATTGGCTCGCTCTCCGGGTGATTCACGTTCGCCGGGATGATGGCGCGTCCGCGCGCCACCTCATCGCGCACGAACTCCGGCGTGATGACCGCCTGGATCGCCGCGCCGAAGCGCTGGCCCGCATGCTGCCGCCGGAGCATCTCGGAGAGTCCCTCGCAACGCTGGTTCTCCCGCAAGGCGATGAACTCCATCTCCGGCGTCACCATGCCCGCGCGCGCGTAGTGCATCTGGGTCACGGTCTTGCCGGCCCGCGCGCGCCGCGGCTCGCGCTTGAGGTGGAAGCGGAGCTCGGCGAGCTTGGGGTCGAGCAGGCGCTCGCGGCCATATCGGGAGGACGGCCCGGGCAGCTCTTCGGTGTCGCCGCGCGCCTCGATCCAGGCCGCGCGCAGTGCGGGCAGGCCGTTGCGGATGTCGATGCGCGCCTCCGGGTCGGTGTAGGGACCCGAGGTGTCGTACACGGAGATGCGCGGGTTGGCCTCGGCGCCGAAGGATGCCGGCGTGTCCGACTGGCTGATCTCGCGCAGCGGCACGCGGATATCGGGCCGCGAGCCTTGCACGTACACCTTGCGCGAGCCGGGCAGCGGCTGCATCGCATCGGCGTCCACGCGCGCGGTGGCGGCGATGAACTTGGGATTCGCGTTCATTTCAGGAGTCGGTCATGGATTTTGTGGGATAATTCTACGCCCTTTGCTGCCCGGCATATGGACATCGAGCGCGCCCGCTACAACATGATCGAAAGCCAGATCCGGACGTGGGAAGTCCTGGATCAGCGCGTGCTCGACACACTGTCGGCGGTTAGGC
>DATBMG010000179.1:0-12653 GCA_036554965.1 Burkholderiales bacterium | reverse complement strand
GCCCGCGGGATGGATGTCCGCGGTGCGCAGGCCCGCCCGCAGCACCTGCGTGACCGCGCCCTCGATCCGCCGGGCGTTTGGCTCGTCCTTCAGCGAATAGCGCAGCATCATGGCCGCCGAAAGGATGGTCGCGAGCGGGTTGGCGACCCCCTTGCCGGCGATGTCGGGCGCCGAGCCGTGGATCGGCTCGTACAGGCCCTTGCCCTTCTCGTCGAGCGAGGCCGACGGCAGCATGCCGATCGAGCCGGTCAACATCGCCGCCTCGTCCGACAGGATGTCGCCGAACATGTTGCCGGTGACCACCACGTCGAAGGCCTTGGGCGCCTTGACCAGCTGCATCGCGGCGTTGTCCACGTACATGTGCGTGAGCTCGACCTGCGGGTAGTCCCTGGCCACCTCGTTCACCACCTCGCGCCACAGGATGCTGGTGTCCAGCACGTTGGCCTTGTCCACCGAGCACAGCCGGCGGCTGCGCTGCAGCGCCGTCTCGAACCCGACGCGCGCGATGCGCGCGATCTCCGACTCCCGGTAGCGCATCGTGTCGAAACCCTCGCGCTCCCCGTCGCCGGTGCGCTGCCTGCCGCGCGGCTGGCCGAAGTAGATGTCGCCGGTCAGCTCGCGCAGGATCATGATGTCCAGCCCGGCCACCACTTCCGGCCTGAGCGCCGAGGCGCTCGCCAGCTCGGGATAGAGCACGGCCGGGCGCAGGTTGGCGAACAGCCCGAGCGCCTTGCGCAGCCCCAGGATGCCCTGCTCCGGCCGCTTGGCCCGCGGCAGCGCGTCGTACTGCGGGCCGCCCACGGCGCCGAACAGCACGGCGTCCGCCTTGCGCGCCAGCTCCAGCGTGGCCGGCGGCAGCGGGTCGCCGGCGGCTTCGTAGCCGGCGCCGCCCACCGGCGCCTGCTCCATCTCCATCCTCAGGCCGTGGTCGGCGAGGGCGTCGAGCACCTTCACCGCCTGGACCATGATCTCCGGGCCGATGCCGTCGCCCGGGAGGATCGCGATTCTCATATCGACGCCAAATTCGCGACAGAGATCACAGAGGAAAGCATGGCCCGGCGGCGATCGCGCACCGACCGAGTTCTCTGTGTCCTCTGTGCTCTCTGTGGCAGATGCACTTCGTCAGCCGAACAGCCACGGCTGCTCGGCGCGGCGCCTGGCTTCGAAGGCCTTGATCTCGTCCACGTGCTGCAGCGTGAGCGCGATCTCGTCGAGGCCGTTTACCAGGCAGTGCTTGCGGAACGGGTCGACGTCGAAAGCGTGGGCCTTGCCGGACGGCGTGATCACCGCCTGCGCGGGCAAGTCAACGGTCAGGCGATAGCCCGGCTCGGCCAGCACCTCATGGAACAGCAGGTCGACGCTGCCAGCGGGCAGCACGATCGGCAGCAGGCCGTTCTTGAAGCAGTTGCTGAAGAAGATGTCGGCATAGCTGGGCGCGATGACGGTGCGGAAGCCGAAGTCGAGCAGCGCCCAGGCCGCGTGCTCGCGCGATGAGCCGCAGCCGAAGTTCTCGCGCGCGAGCAGGATCGAGGCGCCCCGGTAGCGCGGCTGGTTGAGCACGAAATTCGGGTTGAGCGCGCGGCGGCTCACGTCCATGTCCGGCTCGCCGTGGTCGAGATAGCGCCAGGCGTCGAACAGGTGCGGGCCGAAGCCGCTGCGCTTGATCGACTTCAGGAACTGCTTGGGGATGACGGCGTCGGTGTCGACGTTGGCGCGGTCGAGCGGGGCCACCAGGCCGGTGTGTCGCAGGAACGGTTCCATCGGTTCCTCCCTAGCTCGAGCGCACGTCCACGAACCGCCCGGCGATGGCGGCGGCCGCGGCCATCGCCGGGCTCACCAGATGCGTGCGCCCGCCCGCGCCCTGACGTCCCTCGAAATTGCGGTTCGAGGTCGAGGCGCAGCGCTCGCCCGGCTCGAGCCGGTCGTCGTTCATCGCCAGGCACATGGAGCAGCCGGGCTCGCGCCATTCGAAGCCGGCGGCGCGGAACACGCGGTCCAGCCCCTCGGCCTCGGCCTGGCGCTTCACCGGCCCGGAGCCGGGCACCACCATCGCGAGCTTGACGTTGGGCGCGATGCGGCGGCCCCTCACCACCTCGGCGGCGCTGCGCAGATCTTCGATGCGCGAGTTGGTGCAGGAGCCGATGAACACCTTGTCGATGCGGATCTCGCCGATCGGCGTGTTCGGCTGCAACCCCATGTAATGCAGCGCGCGTTCGACGGCGTCGCGCCTTGTCGGATCCTCGATCTGCGCCGGATCGGGCACGCGGCCGTCCACGGTGGTCACCATCTCGGGCGAGGTGCCCCAGGTGACCTGCGGCTTCACCTGGGCGGCATCGAGCCGCACCACGCGATCGAACTGCGCACCGGGGTCGGTTCTCAGCGTGTGCCAGGTCGCCACCGCGCGCTCCCACAGATCGCCCTTCGGCGCGAACGGGCGGCCGCGCAGGTATTCGATGGTGGTGTCGTCCACCGCCACCACGCCGGCGCGCGCCCCGGCCTCGATCGCCATGTTGCACAGGGTCATGCGGCCTTCCATCGACAGGGCGCGCACCGCGCTGCCGGCGAACTCGATGGCATGGCCGGTGCCGCCGGCGGTGCCGATCCTGCCGATCACCGCGAGCACGATGTCCTTGGCGCTCACGCCGCGGCCCAGCGTGCCGTCCACCTCCACCAGCATGCGCTTGGCCTTCTTCAGCAGCAGGCACTGGGTGGCCAGCACGTGCTCGACCTCGGAGCTGCCGATGCCGAACGCCAGGCAGGCGAAGGCGCCGTGCGTGCTGGTGTGCGAGTCGCCGCACACCACCGTCATGCCGGGCAGGGTGGCCCCCTGCTCGGGACCGATCACGTGCACGATGCCCTGGCGCCCGTCCAGGAAAGGAAAGTAGGCCTTGGCGCCGAACTGCCGGATGTTGGCATCGAGCGTCTCGACCTGGGCGCGCGAGATCGGATCGCGGATGCCCTGGTCCCAGTCGCGCGTCGGCGTGTTGTGGTCGGCGGTGGCGACGATCGAGTCGGCACGCCATGGACGACGCCCGGCGAGCTTCAGCCCTTCGAAGGCCTGCGGGCTGGTCACCTCGTGCACCAGATGGCGATCGATGTAGATGAGCGCGGTGCCGCCGGCCTCCTCGCGCACTACATGGCTGGACCAGAGCTTGTCGTACAGGGTTTGCGGTGCGTTCATGGCCGTGCCCGGGCCGGCAACCGGAACTTCGCGATTATCCCACAGCGGATTCCGGTCATGGTCGCACAGCGCCTCGGGCGCGACGCGTACGCTGTCACGGCACGACTTCGGAGGCACGCCCCGGCTGCTCGCGCGGCGCCGGCAGGCGCAGCCGGGCGCTGACCAGCAGATAGGCGGCCAGCGCGGCCGCCGAACCGCAGGCGAAGGTCAGCCCCGGACCGAGGTGAGTCCACAGCCAGCCGCTGGCGAACATGCCCACGGCGCCGCCGGCCCCGAAGCCGAAGGCGCTGTACAGCGCTTGCCCGCGCGCCTGGTAGCGCCCCTGGAAGAAGTGATGGATGGCGGCCAGCGCGGCCGCGTGGTGCGCGCCGAAGGTGGCGGCGTGCAGCACCTGGGCGAACGCGATCGGCAGCCACCATTGCACCGCCCAGCCGATGATCAGGAAGCGCGCCACGGCGCACAGCAGGCTGAAGCCCATCACGCCGGGAATCGACCAGCGCCGCAGGATGTGCGGCATGGCCAGGAACACGGCCATTTCGGCGATCACCGACAGCGCCCATAGTGCGCCGAGCGCCGTCTTCGAGTAGCCGTGCTGCACCAGATGGATGGAGTAGAAGGCGCTGTACGGCCCGTGCGCGAGCGCCATGAAGAAGCACGCGGCGAACAGAACCACCACCTCGGGGCGCTGCAGAAGGCGCGTGAGCGGCACGTGCTCGGCCGGGTGCGGCGCGTCGCGGTCCGCCGGCAGCAACCAGCCGGCGGCGGCCATGGCGGCGAACAGCAACAGCAGAGTCCAGGGCAGCAAGGCGATGCCGGCCCAGTCGAACAGCGGCCCGAGCAGCGCGACCACCGCCACGAAGCTCACCGAGCCCCACACGCGGATGCGCCCGTAGTCGCCCAGCCGTCCGCGCAGATGCCCGAAGGTGCTCGCCTCGACCAGCGGCAGCGCGCCGCACCAGAACGCGTTGAGCACCAGCAGCACGCCGAACAGCCAGGCGAAGTCGGTCCCCAGCAGCAGCCCCGCGCTTGCCGCCGTGGCGCCGGCCGTGGCCCAGCGCACCAGCGCGCGCCGCTGCCCCTGGTGGTCGGCCAGCCACGCCCACAGCGCCGGGAACAGCGCGCGCGTCACCGGCACCAGCGCCAGCAGCACCCCGATCTGCACCGCCGAGTAGCCGAGCTCCTGCAGGTACAGCGCGAAGTACGGCGCATATGCGCCGAGCATCGCGAAGTAGACGAAGTAGAACAGGGACAGCCGGAAGTAGCGCTGCGGGTCGGTCACGCCTCGTCCGGTTGCGGGTTCTCCACGGCGTTCGCGCGCTGCAACCCGTCGAGCAGCGCCTGCGGGGCCTGCGCCGGGATGCGCGGCGTGTCGCAGCGCACGTCGGCGTTCTGCGCGCGATGGCGCAGCGCGTGGTCGGCCAGCACCAGGGCGAGCATCGCCTCGGCGATGGGCGTGGCGCGAATGCCGACGCAGGGGTCGTGACGGCCGTGCGTCTCCACCGTCACCGGGGCGCCGCTGCGGTCGATGGAGCGGCGCGGCAGCCGGATGCTCGAGGTCGGCTTGATCGCGACGTTGACGACGATGTCCTGGCCGGTGGAGATCCCGCCCAGAATGCCGCCGGCATTGTTGCCGAGGAACCCCTCGGGCGTCATCTCGTCGCCGTGCTCGCTGCCGCGCTGGGAAACGGCGCCGAACCCGGCGCCGATTTCGACTCCCTTGACTGCGTTGATGCTCATCATGGCGTAGGCGATGTCCGCGTCTAGCTTGTCGTACACCGGCTCGCCCCAGCCGGGCGGAACACCCTGCGCCACCGCCGTGACCATCGCCCCGACCGAGTCGCCGGACGCGCGCAATTGGTCCATGAACGCTTCCAGGCGCGCGACCGCGGACGCGTCGGCCACGAAGAACGGGTTGCTGCCGACCTCGTCCCAGCTCTGGAATGGCACCGCGATCGGGCCGAGCCGGGCGAGGTAGCCGCGCACCGTCACGCCGTGGCGCTCGCGCAGCCACTTGCGGGCGATCGCGCCGGCCGCCACCCGCACCGCGGTCTCGCGCGCGGACTGGCGCCCGCCGCCGCGGTAATCGCGCACGCCGTACTTCTGCAGATAGGTGTAGTCGGCATGCCCGGGCCGGAACGCGTCCTTGATGGCCGAGTAGTCCTTGCTGCGCGCGTCCACGTTGCGGATCAGGAGCGCGATCGGTGTGCCCGTGGTCACGCCTTCGAACACGCCGGAGAGGATCTCGACGGTATCGGTTTCCTGGCGCTGGGTGACATGGCGCGAAGTGCCGGGGCGGCGGCGGTCGAGCTCGACCTGGATGTCCGCCTCAGTGAGCGCCAGCCCGGGTGGACAGCCGTCCACCACGCAGCCGATGGCGGGCCCGTGACTCTCCCCGAAGGAGGTGACGCAGAACGACCTGCCAAGGGTGTTGCCGGACATGGAACGTCTTGCAGGGAAGAGCGAAATCTTAGCACAGCGCGCACACAGCCCGTCCTCGAATTTCGCGCTCACCGCGCGCCTCCCGGCGCGGTACACTACGCGCATGCGCCAGTACCTCGAGCTGATGCAACGCATCCTGGACCACGGGGTGCGCAAGGACGACCGCACCGGCACCGGCACGCTCAGCATCTTCGGCCCGCAGATGCGCTTCGACCTGGCGCGCGGCTTCCCGCTGGTCACCACCAAGAAGCTGCACGTGAGGTCGATCGTGCACGAGCTGCTGTGGTTTCTGAAAGGCGATACCAACGTCGCCTACCTGCGCGAGAACGGCGTCACCATCTGGGACGAATGGGCCGATGCCGACGGCGAGCTGGGGCCGGTGTACGGTCATCAGTGGCGCGCCTGGCCGGGGCCTGACGGACAGCCGATCGACCAGATCTCTCAGGTCGTGCAGGAGATCCGGCGCAACCCGGATTCGCGCCGGCTGCTGGTGTCCGCCTGGAACGTGGCCGACATCCCGCGCATGAAGCTCGCGCCCTGCCACGCCTTCTTCCAGTTCTACGTGGCCGGCGGCAGGCTGTCGCTGCAGCTCTACCAGCGCAGCGCCGATTTCTTCCTCGGCGTGCCGTTCAACATCGCCTCTTACGCGCTGCTCGCGCTGATGGTGGCGCAAGTGTGCCGCCTGAAGCCGGGCGAGTTCGTGCACACGCTGGGCGACACGCACCTGTACCTGAATCACCTCGAGCAGGCGCGCGAGCAGCTCGAGCGCGAGCCGCGCCCGTTGCCGTTCATGCACCTCAATCCCGAGGTCACCGATCTGTTCGCCTTCCGCTACGAGGACTTCAGGCTCGAGGGATACGATCCGCATCCGGCGATCAAGGCGCCGGTGGCGGTGTGACCGAGAGGCGTGACGCACAGCCGCCGGTGGTATCGCTGATTGTGGCGATGGACCGCAACCGGGTCATCGGGGCGGGGGGACGCTTGCCCTGGCACATCCCGGAGGACCTGAAGCGCTTCCGCCGGCTGACGCTCGGCCATCATGTCGTCATGGGCCGCAAGACCTGGGAGTCCATCGGGCGCCCGCTCCCGGGGCGCACCAACATCGTCGTCACGCGCGACCGGAACTTCGCCGCGGAAGGTGTGCTGGTGACGCACTCGCTCGAGGCGGCCTTGGCTCTGGCAGTGGGCGACAAGGAGGTTTTCGTGATCGGCGGCGGCGCGCTGTACGCCCAAGCGCTACCGCTCGCGGACCGCTTGTACATCACCGAGGTGCACGGCGAATTCGCCGGCGACACGTGGTTCCCGGAGCCGCCCGCGGGCGCCTGGCGCGAGGTGAGCCGCGAGCACCAAGCGCAGGCCGGCGCAGGCTACAGCGGCTTCGACTACGTGGTGCTCGAGCGGACCGCGGCCGGCTTCACCGGGATCTGCTCGGAAGTCACCGGAATCAGGTCTGACGTCAGCGGGACCCGGTCTGAGTGAGCACGGCCGAACCGATGGCCGAGAGGTTGCTCGGCTGCGCGGCGCGCGTAGGCGCAGGCGGCAGCGAGGCGCTGATCTGGTAGGCGACGCCGAAGCGTTTCGCACCCGGGCCAAAAGGCAGCCCTTGTGCGTTCACGGAGCAGGGATTGCCCGAGCACAGGCCCGCCATGTTGAGCGCGCCGTCGAACGTGCCGCTCAAGTCAGCGCTGAACGGCACGCCCTGCAGCTTCCACTCCGCGCTGGCGGCGCCCGTCGCGTTGACGAAATCCACCGTCTGGTCCCACCTCTGCAGGATGCCGACCGGATTGCCGAGGGCGTCGGTGGGCAACGTCGCCCCGGTCAGGCTATAGGTGGCGACCTTGGGCGCGATGTCGACCGGCATGCCCACCGCGTAGTGGACCACTGCGCCGGCAGTGTCCTTGAACGCACCCCAGGCGCTGAAGCCGTCGTTGCCGAACCCCACGTCCAGCAGCCCAGCCGAGGTCTTCCCGGGAAGCTGCACCACCGCACCCGCGTCGTCGAATTGCACCACGCCGCCGCGGAACGAGGCGATTGAGCCGGCGATGACGCCGTCCAGGACCTGCGGGCCGGTGAGCAGCAACCCGACAGGCGCGCCCGAAGCGTCGGTTTCGTTGCCGCTGAGCAGCGGGCTGCCGCCGGGATTCTTGGTTGAGTCGTTGTTTTCGCCGAACACGCTGCCGGGGCCGAAGCCCCCGGGGGGTGGTGGCAGGTCCACCTGCTTGTCGGTGAATTGCGGCTGCGTGTCCGGGTCGGACACCAGGAACGACTCGCCGCTGGTGAACGGGAAGCAGCCTGCGCCGGTGCACACTTCGATCGCGCCTTCGCCGATCGAGCCGACGATACCGCCGTCGAGCGGGGAGATCTTGTACTCGGTGCCGCGGATCCCGATCGTCGCCACGGTGGTGGAGACCCGGTAGTTGCGCTTGTTGCTGCGCCCCACCACGCCGGTGATGGTGCGCAAGCCGCCCCGCAGCAGGCTGAAGAAACCGCGCTCGCTGCCGTCCGCCCGCCCTTCCCAGCGGTAATCGTCCACTCGGAACTGCGACTGCGGCTGCAGCGACACGTAGGCGCCGTCGGTGAAGCGCAGCTGCACGCGGCCGTCGTTGGTGAATACGGTGTCGCCGGCCTCGACCGCCGCGCCCTTCGCCAGCGGCCGCGCGGCGCCGCCCGCGGAGGCGATCTCCGGGTTGCCGACCGCGAACTCGACGCGCGCGGCGGGGGCGGCCACCGCCGGCTGCGGCGCAAGGACCGCCGCCACCAGCAGGCAGGCAGTCAACAGGTTCTGGACGCGCTCGGCTGGGTTCATCCTGGCCTCCTCACCAGTCGCGCCGCAGGCTGACGAAAGCCTGCCAGCGGTCGTACTCGTTGAACTCGATGTTGGAATTGTTGAGCAGGTAGGTCACCTGCGGCGACAGACGCCAGTCGCGCGGCAGGAGATAGTGCAACCCGAGCGAGGCGGTGTACTGCTCGTCCTCGCGCTCGACCTGGAAAAACGGGTCGGTCCCTTGCGCGCGCCGCACCTCGACCGAGGCCGAAGCCGACAAGTAGATGCGCGCGGTGAGCTCCTTCTGGCCGCCCACGCGCAGGCCGACGAGATCGAAGCCGAGATAATCGAAGGCGCTGTCGCGCGCGTTCTCGGCCCCGCCGTACAGCCCCAGGTAGGCGCTGGCGTCGCCACGGCGCAAGGCGTGCGCGTAGCCGGCGCCGGCGATGTAACGGTCGGCATCGCGCGGGGCCTGATCCGGGTAGCGCAGTGCGGCGTACTGCAGGTACGCGGTCACCTGGTTGCGGGCGTCCATGTCGCGCGTCCACTGCAGCGTGCCGCCCAGCGCGTTGCGGTAGGCGCGGTTGTAGATCGGGTCGTCGACCAGGAACGCGTTGGCCTGGCCCACCAGCGTGAAGGTGTCGCGCCGGACCTGCCGCGTCAGGCCCAGGTACCCGTCGATATAGCCGGTGTCGAACAGATGCTCTTCGAGGTTGACGCGCTTGTACGCGGAGATCCCGCCGACCAGCGCCAGCGCTTCGCGGAGCGGATTGCGCACGGCGATGCCGCCGGCCGCGGAGAAGAACCAGTCCGACCTCTCCACCGACAGCGGGTCGAGGCGGAACGGCACGTTGCCGAACGCCGGCACGGCGACCTCGTCGATGGCGGTCGCGCCGTTGACGTTGCTGTCGTACCCGGCGACGAACTCCAGGAAGAAGCGGGCGCTGAAGCCCTCGGCCTCGGTGCTGCGGTCGATGGCGTCGAGATAACGGTCGATGGTCGTGCCCACGTCCTCGGGCACGCCCTGCCCCTTTACCGTCTCGAACTCGCGCCTGGCGGTCTCGGTTTCCTTGAGGTTGAAGTAGGCGCGGGCGATCTGCGCGCGCGCCAGCGCATTGTCCGGCTGCAGCGCCAGCACCCGCTCCAGGGCGAACACCGCTTCGGTGTTGCGGCCCAAGTCCAGCGCCGATACGCCCAGGAGGTAGTCGTATTCCGGCTCGCCCGCACGCTCCGACTGCAGCGGCGCCAGCAGCTCGTACGCCGCCTTGGCGTTGTTGGCATCGAGCAGAGCTTGCGCGCGCAGCAGCGTCTCATCGGCGGCCTGGCTGAGCGACCCGGCGCACAGCAGCAGCGCCGCGCAGGCCGGCAGCAGGCCCCATCGGTTGCCTCGTCCCATAACCCCCCAGGCGGCCGGGTACCGGCAGGGGAAACCGGTAGTGGAAATCCGCCCGTGCGCCGCGCGGAACCGGCCGATTTCTTGAAGCGGGAATCGAAGATTTGTAGTTTATTCGATTGAAAACTAACGCATCTGTCATGCGCGGTCAATGTGACCGGCCGGCGACACGAGCGCGATGAAGCGGACGCGCGCTGCGCGTCCGCTTCGGCGGGAGAGGGACTGCGCAGACGATCGCTAGCCGAGGATGCGCACCTCGGGCAGCGGAAAGCCGTTGAAGCTGCTCGCGTACGCAGTGGTGTACGCGCCGCCGTTGGGGATGTAGACGAAGTCGTCGGTGCCCAGGTCCTCCGGCAGCAGCTGGTCGCGCATGACGATGTCCACCGAATCGCAAGTCGGGCCCGCCACCGTCCAGGGGACGAGCCGGCCGGCGCGCTCGGTCACCACGTCGTACTGCAACCCCTCGGTGGTCTCGATGATGCCGCCGAACATCCCCGCGTCGAGGTATGCCCAGCGTTTCCCACCGCGCGTGGCGGTGCCCACCACCCGGCACACGAACCAGCCGGAATCGGAGACCAGGAAACGGCCCGGCTCGGCCATCACCCGGACCTCGTCCGGCAACCCGTCAAGCGCGCGATTCACCACCTCGCCGATGGTCTCGATCGACGGGATCGGCTTGGTGTGGCGCACCGGGTAGCCGCCGCCGATGTTGAGCAGGCGCGGGCGCAACCCCTTCAGCCGCATCTTCCGGAACACGCGCTTCGCGCCCTCGATCCCGGCTCGCCAGTTGTCCGCGTTGCGGCACTGCGAGCCGACGTGGAAGGTCACCCCGGCGAGGTCGGCCTTGTGCTCCGCCGCGGCGGCGATGATCTCGTCCACCTCGGCCGGCTGCGCGCCGAACTTGCCCGACAACGGCCAGTCGCTGCCGGCGTTGCTGACCTGGATGCGCAGGTACAGGCTGGCGCCGGGTGCGATCGCCGCGATCTTGCGCAGCTCCTCGACGCTGTCCAGCACGAACCAGCGCACCCCCTTGGCTGCCGCTTGCTCGACGTAGCGCGGCGACTTCACCGGATTGCTGTAGAAGATCTCGTGCGCCGGAACGCCCAGGCCGAGCAGCAGGTCGAGCTCGGCGATGGAAGCGATCTCGAAGCCGGTCGCCTCCTCGATCAGCGCGCGCAGAACCTGCGGGTGCGGGTTGGCCTTCACCGCGTAATGCGGATGCACGCGCGGCATCGCGGCTGTGAAGCGCCGTGCCTTGGTGCGGATGATCTGCGGGTCGACCAGCAGGAAAGGCCTGTCGTAGCCCTGCCTGGCGGCAAGGCGCACCTGGTCGAAGTCGAGGCGGGTTTCGGGGTGGGTGTCGAGCTGGAGCTCGGTATCGAGGCGCTTGGTGAGCGCGCTGCGGACGGTCATCTACTTCTCCTCGAGGACGCTAGGTCAGTGGGATGTGCAGGTTGGTCAGATCCACGCTGGGGAAGTAATTCCTTTCGACTGTCATGATGACCTCCTGGGGCGCTATGAAGAACTGGAGAGGGGCAATTATAGGGACAACCCCCGGGGAATCAAGAGGAAATTTGGCCTCCGGGAGCTCCGGAGGCCGGCCGAGCCGGCTGGGCCGAGAAGCGTGACCGAGAGGCGTGACCGAAGGCCGTGACGAAGACCGTCACCCATCCAGCGGGCCTGCTTTTGTCACGTTTTCTCGGTCACGCTTCCCGGTCACGCAGTACCGGTCACACCTTTTCGGTCAGCCCCTAGATCTTCGGCAGCGTCACGCCGCTCTGGCCCTGGTACTTGCCGCCGCGGTCCTTGTAGGACGTCTCGCAGACGTCGTCCGCCGCGGCTTCGAGGAAGATCACCTGCGCCACGCCTTCGTTGGCGTAGATCTTGGCGGGCAGCGGGGTGGTGTTGGAGAACTCGAGCGTGACGTGGCCTTCCCACTCGGGCTCCAAGGGCGTCACGTTCACGATGATCCCGCAACGTGCATAAGTCGATTTTCCGAGGCAGATCACCAGCACGTTGCGCGGGATGCGGAAGTACTCGACGGTGCGGGCGAGCGCGAAAGAGTTGGGCGGGATGATGCAGAACTCGCCCTTGATGTCCACGAACGACTTCGGGTCGAAGCTCTTCGGATCGACGATGGTGGTGTTGATGTCGGTGAACAGCTTGAATTCGTCCGAGCAGCGTACGTCGTACCCATAGCTCGAGGTGCCGTAGGACACGATCGGCCGGCCGTGGAGCTGCTTCACCTGGCCCGGCTCGAACGGCTCGATCATGCGCTGCTGTTGCGCCATGCGGCGGATCCAGCGGTCGGACTTGATGCTCATGTGTTCTTGATCACGATCTTGGGGAAAGCGGCGCTGTAGTCCTGCGCCTTCTCGGCGATCTTCACCGCCAGCTTGCGCGCGATCTCGCGGTAGATCTCCGCCGTGCGGCTGGCGGGGTCCGCGACCACCGTCGGATTGCCGGAGTCGGCCTGCTCGCGGATGCGCACGTCGAGCGGCAGCGAGCCGAGCAGGGTCACGCCGTGGTCGGCGGCCATCTTCTCCCCGCCGCCGGCGCCGAAGATGTGCTGCTCGTGGCCGCAGGCCGGGCACACGTGCAGCGCCATGTTCTCCACCACGCCGAGGATCGGGATGTTCACCTTCTCGAACATCTTGAGCCCCTTGCGCGCGTCGATCAGGGCGATGTCCTGGGGTGTGGTCACGATCACCGCGCCGGTCACCGGGACCTTTTGCGCGAGCGTGAGCTGGATGTCGCCGGTGCCGGGAGGCATGTCCACCACCAGGAAATCCAGGTCGCGCCAGCGCGTGAAGCGCAGCAGCTGCTCCAGCGCCTGGGTGACCATCGGGCCGCGCCAGACCATCGGCTGATCCACG
>DATBMG010000166.1:0-12313 GCA_036554965.1 Burkholderiales bacterium | reverse complement strand
GCACCATTCGCGCCGGGCTGGAGGACTACCGGGCGGCCGCCGGCCGCGACTTCGAGGACGACGAACTAGACCTCAAGCGCAGGCTGGCCTGTCCGATGCTTGCCATCTGGGGCGAATTCGGCAAAATGCACTCGCTCTTCGACGTGCTCGCCACCTGGAAGGAAAAGGCCGAGCGCGCCGAGGGGCACCCGCTGCCCTGCGGCCACTTCATCCCCGAGGAAGCTCCCGAGGAGCTGCTCGCGGACCTGCGGCCGTTCCTGCGGGGGTAGGCCGATCGGGCGGCGCTCGCCGCCAAACAACGACAAAGCGAGCCGGGGGGAGACAGCCGCCGCGCGCGGGCAGACTCCGCGCGGGGCGTGGAGCGCACCTCGGGGTGAGGCGTCGCCCGAAACTCGACTGGAGGTCGATCGTGAAGATGAGAGTCGTTGTGCTGGCCGCGCTGCTCGCCGCGGCCTTTCCCGCCGCCGCGCAGCAGGATGCGGGCGCCCACCGGGACGAATTGTTCACCGAGATCAAGCCGGGCGATATCTCGGCGAATCCGGAGAACCTGATCCTCGGCGCCGACCGCGGAGACGTGCGCGCCATCAACAACCTGGGCCTGCTGTGGGCGCGCGGCGTGGGCGTGCCGGCGCCGGACTACAACGAGGCGCTGCGCTGGTGGAAAGAGGCCGCCAAGCGCGGCTACACCGTGTCGATGAACAACATCGGGCTGCTGTACGCCAACGGCCAGGGCGTGAAACAGGATTACGCGGAAGCCTTCAAATGGTGGGAGATGGCCGCGGAGCACGGCGACCCCTGGGCCATGAACAGCATTGGCGACCTGTACGAGAACGGTCACGGCGTCGAGCAGAGCTACGCGCAGGCGCTGGAGTGGTACCGGCGCGCCGCCGAGGGGGGCGACGGGCTCGCCCTGTACAACCTCGGTCATCTGCACGAGGAGGGCTGGGGCGTGGCGAAGGACGAGAAGGCGGCGATGACCTGGTACGAGCGTTCCGCCGACAAGGGCGTGGCGCTGTCCATGCACAAGGTCGGCAGGCTGCTCGCGGAAGGACGCGGTGCGCCAGCCGACCCGGCGGAAGCCCATGCCTGGTTCAGCGTGGCGCAGAAATACTTCACCGCCGAGGACGCCGAGGACGCCGAGGTGAACACGCGCACGCTGGCCGCCCTCACCCCCACGCTCAGCCCGCAGCAGATCGCGCGCTCGCGCGAGATCGCCACCAACCTGGCGGCGCGCATCGAGGAGCGGCGCAAGGTGAAGCCGCTGCAGGCGGGGCCGGGCGAGTCGGAGGTGTGATAACGTCCGTCCGGAATGTTCCACATCACCAACGGCGACTGCGCCGCCGCCGCGCTTGCCCGCGCCGGCATTCCGGACCAGGACGTGCTGCCGTGGCGCGACGTGCTCCACGAGGGGCCGGTGCCCGCCGGCCTGGCGCTGGACGAGCTGTCCAGCGTGCGCGCCGCCTTCATCGCGCAGTGCGGCTGGGGCGATCTCGACACGGTGCGCGAGGAGTTCCGTCTGCGCGATTGCCGGCTTGCGGGGCTGCAAGCGGAGCACGAAGCGGTGCTGTGGTTCGAGTCCGATCTCTACGACCAGCTCCAGCTGATCCAGCTGCTCGATTGGTTCGCCGAGCCGGCGCACCGACCGCAGCGGCTGACGCTGGTGTGCATCGACCGCGACCCGGATAGCGGGCGCTTCGAAGGCCTCGGGGCCCTGTCCAAGGAGCGCGTCGCCGCGTTGCTGCAGGCCCGGGCCGCCGTGACCGACGAGCAGCTCGATCTGGGCAGGCGCGCCTGGGCGGCCTTCCGCGCGGCGGCGCCGGGCGCCCTCGAGGATCTGTGGCGGCAGGACTTGCGGGCCCTGCCCTATCTGAGCGAGGCGATCTTACGCTGGCTGCAAGAATTGCCGGCCATGGCGAACGGATTGTCGCGTACCGAGCGCACGGCCCTGGAGGAGATCGCGCGGCAGCCGCGCTCCCGGGAACAGGTGTTCCGTGCCGTGCAGGCGCGCGAGGAGCGGCCGTTCATGGGCGACTGGTCGTTCTGGCGACTGCTCCAAGGGCTGGAGCACGCCGCGGTCGCGCTGCTGCGCCGGGAGACCGCTCCCGCCTGGCCCGCGCCCGCGGACGCCGCCCAGTCGGTGCACAGACAGGTGCTGGCGCTCACGGCGGCGGGCCGCGCCGGATTGGCGGGCGAGCTGGACGCGGTGCAGGTCAACGGCATCGACCGTTGGTGGGGCGGCACCAGGTTGTGGCGGCCGCAGAGCGTTTGGCGCTGGGATGGTGCGCACGCGCGCATGGTGGGACCAGGTTGACAGTCGAGTGGCCGATGGCAAGCGGGCGGGCACGGTCTATGCAAGATAGCGAGGCAACAACGGCACAGGATGCCGCACGTGCTGGGCGGGAGGAGGCCAACCGAACGAGGTGCGCCATGATCTGCTTCCGCTCGACGCTTGCGCTTGCCGGCGCGCTCGCGCTGTCCACCGCCGGACCGGCGGCGGCCGCCGACACCGTCGGCATGTACAGCAACTACGTGGCCACCGACGGCGTGGTGCACGACCGCGCCTTCGACACCGCGCCGGCGGACAGTCTCGAAGAGGTGGTGAAGCAACTCACCCGCGCCATCGACCGCCTCGCGCGCTACCGCGTTCCCAAGGACGCGCCCAACGTCTACCGCGTTCCGCACGCCGAGCTGGAGAACTACGTGTGCGGCACCCACTGCAGCATCAAAGCCTGGTACAAGCCGGGCGACGGCATCTTCCTGGACGACACGCTCAAGCCGGAATCCAACCTGTTCCACCGCTCGATCCTGCTGCACGAGATGGTGCACTACTTCCAGGACCGCGCCGGCGAGTACGCCAACATGCAGCCCTGCGACCGCTGGTTCCATCGCGAGATCGACGCCTACACCATCCAGAACCGCTATCTCGGCATGATCGGCCATCCCAGCCGTGTGGCCTACGTCGGGGACAACTGCAACAACATGGAGGCCAAGGCCGGCGAATCGGGCCGCGCCCAGGCCTTCGACGGCATCCGCGGGAGGGTGGATCCCGATCAACACTGAGTGCGCCCTCAAGGCGCGACTCAAAAAACCGTTCGCCTCGCACGACGCGGGCTGCCGGCGCAGCCGGCGGGGCGGTGTGGTGTAGTCCTCGGCGGGGCGCGCCAAAGCCGATTATTATTGTCGGCTCGATCCTCCGGCTGAGATGCGGCGCGCGCGAGCGCCGCCGCCAGGCATGTCCTCCACCCTCACCGACGCCGCGCGCGACCTCGCCGAGCGCTTCGATCTGCGCGCGCTGCCGCCGGATTTCTACGACGATCCGTTCCCCACCTATCACGCGCTGCGCACCCACGCTCCGGTGAAGCGCATGCCGGACGGCGCGTATCTGCTCACGCGCTACGCCGACGTGCTCGCGGTGTACAAGGATCCGCTGGCATTCAGCTCGGACAAGAGGGCCGAGTTCAAGCCCAAATACGGCGACTCGCCGCTCTACGCGCATCACACCACCAGCCTGGTGTTCAACGACCCGCCGCTGCACACGCGCGTGCGGCGGCTGATCCTGGGCGCCCTCACGCCGCGCGCGATCGAGAGCATGGAGCCGGCGCTGGTGGAGCTGGTGGACGCGCTGCTCGATCGCATGGCCGGCAAGCGCGAAGTTGATCTGGTGGAGGACTTCGCGGCGGCGATTCCGATCGAGATCATCGGCAACCTGCTGGCGGTGCCGCGTGCCGAACGCGGACCGCTGCGGGGCTGGTCGCTGGCGATCCTGGGCGCGCTCGAGCCGGTGCTAACCGCGGAGCAGTTCGAGCGCGGCAACCGGGCGGTGCGCGAGTTTCTCGACTATCTGGAGCGCCTCGTCGCCGAGCGCACCGCGCACCCGGGCGACCCGGAGCGCGACGTGCTCACGCGGCTGATCCGCGGCGAGGTGGACGGCGAGCGGCTGACTCACGAGGAGCTGCTGCACCAGTGCATTTTCCTGCTCAACGCCGGACACGAGACCACCACCAACCTGATCGCCAACGCGCTGCATGCGCTGAGCGCCTGGCCCGGCGAGAAAGCCCGGCTCATCGCCCAGCCCGGGCTCATCCACAGCGCGGTCGAGGAGTTCCTGCGCTTCGAAAGCTCGAACCAGCTCGGCAACCGGATCAGCACCCGGGATACCGTGGTGGGCAGTGTGCCGCTTCCCGCCGGGACGCCGATCACGCTGTGCATCGGCGCGGCCAACCGCGATCCCGCGCAATTTCCCGATCCCGACCGGCTGGATCTCGCACGCAGCCCCAACCGGCACCTGGCCTTCGGCTCCGGGCCGCATCAGTGCGTCGGGATGCATCTCGCCCGGCTGGAGGCGCGCGTGGCGATCGCACGTTTCTTGGCGCGTTTCCCGCACTATGCGCTGGCCGGCACAGCGGTGCGCGGCGGACGCGCCCGGTTCCGCGGTTTCCTCAAGATTCCGTGCTCGGTGCACGGCGAGTCGTAGATTCTTCGCAACGCAACCCTACGAGAGATCGAGAATGCGCATCCTCACACGCTTGCTAGCCGCTGCGCTGTTGTTCGCCGCCGGCGGCGCCTGGGCCCAGCTCAAGGTCGGCGTCACGCTATCTCTCACCGGGCCGGCGGCCTCGCTGGGCATCCCGGAGCGCGACACGATCGCCCTGTTCCCGGCCGAGATCGGCGGGCAGAAGGTGGAGTACGTCGTGCTGGACGACGCCTCCGATACGACCACCGCGGTGAAGAACGCCAAGCGGCTGGTCGCCGAGGATCGCGTGGACCTGATCCTGGGCCCCTCGCTCACCACCAGCAGCCTCGCCATGCTCGACATCATTGCCGAGGCCGGCACGCCCACCATCTCGCTGGCGTCCTCGGCGCGCATCATCCTGCCGATGGACGCGAAGCGGCATTGGATGTTCAAGACGCCGCAGACCGATGTGCAGATGGCCTCCGGCATCATGGAGCACGCGGCGGCCCGTGGCCTAACGACGATCGCTTACATCGGCCAGGCGGACACGCTGGGGGAGGCGTTCTATACCGAGGTGGCCAGGCAGGCCGAGGCGCACGGGATCAAGGTCGTCGCGAGCGAGCGCTTCAATCCCCGCGACACCAGCGTGGTCGGCCAGGTGCTGCGCATCCTGGCGGCGAAGCCGGAGGCGGTGGTGATCGGTTCGGCCGGCACGCCGGCGGCGTTGCCTCCCAAGACGCTGGTGGAGCGCGGCTACAAAGGCGTCATCTACCACAATCACGGCGTGGGCAATCCCGACTTCCTGCGCGTATGCGGCAAACAGTGCGATGGCACCTACCTGCCGGCGAGCCCGGTGCTGGTCGCCGCGCAGCTGCCCGACAATCATCCGGCCAAGAACGCGGCGCTGGACTACATCCGGCGGTATGAGGCGGCCTACGGGCCGGGCACGGTCACCGCTTTCGGCGCGTATGCCTGGGATGCGGGCCTCCTGCTCCAGCGCACCGTGCCCGAGGCGCTGAAGAGCGCCAAGCCCGGAAGCGCGGAGTTCCGCAAGGCGCTGCGCGATGCGCTCGAACGGGTGAAGGCCCTGCCGGTGACCAACGGCATCGTCAACATGACCCCCGAGGACCACCTAGGCCTGGAGCAGGGCGCCCGGGTGATGGTGCGGATCGTCGGGGGCAAGTGGATGCTCGAGAAGTGAGGATGCTTGACACGGAAAATATCCCCGCTCCATACTCCGGCAGGCTTCGTAGCGGGAGGAGGGCGGCGCCATGGTGGTACTCGGCTGGCTTCTGGGCATCGTCATCGCGATCGTCGTCGTGGCGATCGTCGTCGTGTTTCTCAACCGCTTCTACCGCAAGTCGACCCGCGACATCGCCCTGGTGCGCACCGGCTTCGGCGGCCAGCGCATCGTCATTTCCGGGGGCTGCCTGGCGCTGCCGTTCCTGCACAAGGTGGACGAGATCAACATGCGGACCATCCGCGTGGAGGTCCGCCGCACCGGCGACAAATCCCTGATCACGGTCGACCGCATCCGCGTGGATGTGGAGCTGGAGTTCTACGTGCGGGTGCAGCCCACGGTGGAGGGCATCGCCACCGCCGCGCAGGCGATCGGCTCGCGCTCCTTCAATCCCGAGGGCATCCGTAACCTCTTGGAAGGCCGCTTCGTGGACGCGCTGCAGGCGGTGGCCGCAGCCGAGACCATGGACAGCCTGCACGAGCGCCGCGGCGAGTTCGTGCGTCACGTGGCCGAGCAGCTGCGCGAGAACCTGTCGGTTAACGGCGTGCTGCTCGATTCGGTGTCGCTCACGCGCCTGGACCAGGCGTCGTTCGCGGCCCTGGACGAGAACAACGCCTTCAACGCGGTGGGGATGCGCAAGCTGGCCGAGATCATCGCCAGCAACAAGAAGAAGCGCACCGAGATCGAGGCCGACGCCGACATCGCCGTGCGCCAGACCCAGCTCGACGCCACCAAGCGGCGCTTGCTGCTGCAGCAGGAGGAGGAGCACGCGCAGATCGGCCAGCGCCTGGAGATCGAAAAGGTCAAGGCGGCGAGCGACGCCGAGGCGGCGCGCGCGCGCGAGCAGGCGATGGTGGCCACCGAGAATGCGCGCATCGAGCGCGAGCGCGAGACCAGCGCGCTGGAGATCGGCAAGCAGCGCGAGCTGCGCAAGCTCGAGATCGAGGCCCAGCTCAACTCCGAGATGCGCAAGGTGGACAGCGCGATCCAGCTCGCCGCCAAGCACGCCGAGGAGGCCAAGGCGCAGGCCGCCGCCGAGCTGGCACGCACCGAGATCGTGCTGGCGCAGGAGCACGTGCAGACCGAGCGCGAGCGCGCGGTGGCAGATCGCTCGCGGGAAATGGCCGTCAAGCGCGTGCAGGAGGAAGGCGAGGTGGCCGGGGCCAACGCCGAGACCGAGGCCTCGGTGCTGATTCGCCGCGCGCAGGCCGATGCGCAGGCCACGCGCTCGCGCGCGGAGGCCGAGCGCGCGCGCCTGATGGCCGAGTCCGAGGGCAGGGCCGCGCTGATCAAGGCCGAGAACTCGCGCACCGAGAACCTGATGCACCTGGAGCTGGAGCGCTATCGCCTGGACAAGATGCCGGAGATCGTCGCGCAGATGATGAAGCCGGCGGAGAAGATCGACAGCATCCGCATCCACCAGGTCACCGGCTTCGGCGCGGCCACCGCGCCGAACGGCGGCGCCGGCCCGGAAGCGACGGCACGCACGCCGGTGAACCAGGTGATGGACAGCATCCTCGGCATGGCGCTGCAACTGCCGGCCCTGAAGAGCATCGGCGAGTCCATCGGCTACGATTTCTCCGCGGCGCTGCCCAAATCCGGCGTCGGCAGCGGTGGACCCGGTGCCGGCAGCGGCGGCAAGCCGGAGAGCTGAGCACGGGTTTTCCCAGCGGCGGGCGGGAAGCGTGCCGCTGGGGTTTTCGAAGCGGCGCGACGCCGACGGCGTTCCAAACACTGAGGAGGAGGCGATGAGCATCTCGAGGCGGGAGTTCCTGGCCGCGACCGGCGCGGCGGCGGTGGTGAGCGGGATGCGGCCGCTGGCCGCCTGGGCACAGGGCAAGGAGATCTTGCTCGGCTCGGTGCTGGACAACTCCGGCAACCTGGACATCTACGGCAAACCGATGGTGATGGCCACCACCATGGCGGTGGAAGAGCTGAACGCCGCCGGCGGCGTGCTGGGCCGCAAGGTCAAGGCGGTGCAGTACGACACGCAGTCCGACATCGCGCTGTACACCAAGTTCGCGCAGCAGCTCGCGCGCCAGGACAAGGTGGACGTGGTCCACGGCGGCATCACCTCGGCCTCGCGCGAAGCCATCCGCCAGACGTTCAAGCGCAGCAACACGCTGTACTTCTACAACGTGTTGTACGAGGGTGGCGTGTGCGACCGCAACTGCGTGGTCACCGGCACCACGCCGGCGCAAGCGGTCGAGCCGATCGTGGAGCTGGCGATGAAGAAGTGGGGGCCGAAGGTGGTGATCCTGGCGGCCGACTATAACTACGGCCAGATCACCGCAAAGTGGCTGCAGCACTACATCGGGCAGCGCAAGGGCACGGTGGCCTCCACCGACTTCTTCCCGCTCGACGTTTCGGATTTTGGCTCGACCATCGCCAGGATCCAGCAGGCGGCGCCCAACTGGGTGGTGTCGGCGCTGGTGGGCGGCGCGCACATGGCGTTCTACCGCCAGTGGGCGGCCTCGGGCATGAACAAGAAGATCCCGCTCGCTTCCACCACCTTCGGCGTGGGCAACGAGCACCTGGCGCTGTCCCCGGCGGAAGGCGACGGCATCCTGATCGCCGGCAACTACAGTCAGGAAGCGAAGACCCCGGCGAACCAGGAATTTCTCGGGCGTTGGAGGAAGCGCTTCGGCGACACCAAGATCGTGCACGAGATCGCCGTGTCTCAGTACCAGGGCATCCTGCTGTGGGCCGAATGCGCGAGGAAGGCCGGTACGCTGGAGCGCAACGCCATGCTGAAGACGATCGAATCGGGCGTGGCGATCGAAGGCCCGGCCGGCACCGTCACGATCGAGCCGAAGACGCACCACACCGCGCTCGACATCCACGTGATGGAGGTGAAGGGCCAGAAGCTCACCATCCTGAACACCGTCAAGCAGCGCGCGCCCACCGACACGCTGCAATACTGCGACCTGCTCAAGAACCCGAACGAGAACAAGCAGTACGAGGTGAAGATCTAGGGGTTCGAGATCTATCCCACACCACCCTCCCCCGGCCTTCGGCCGGACCCCTCCTCGTGAGAGGAGGGGAGTAGGGGTGGTTCGACGCTGCAAGCGCAACCCGTGGACTACACCGCTGTAGTCGTCCTCGAAATCCTGTACATGATCGCCTTCATCGCGCTGATCAGCGCGGGGCTGGCGATCGTGTTCGGGATGATGCGCGTGATCAACCTGGCGCACGGCGAGTTCGTCATGCTCGGGGGCTACACCACGCTCGCCTGCGAGCGCGCGGGCATCGACATCTGGTTCGCGATGCTGGTGATCGCGCCGCTGGTGGTGGCGCTGGTCGGGCTGGTGGTGGAGCGGCTCGTGATCCGCTTCCTGTACGGCCGCATGATCGACACCATGCTCGCGACCTGGGGCCTGAGCCTGCTGCTGATCGGGGTCGTGACGCTGATCTTCGGCAGCTCCGCGGTGAGCGTGCCGGCACCGATCCCGGGCTACCAGCTCGGCGGCTACCAGATGGGCGGCTACAACCTGTTCATCATCGGCGTCACCCTGGTGGTGTACGTGGCGATGTGGCTGGCGCTGCGCTACACGCGCGTGGGCCTGGTCGCGCGCGGCGCGATGCAGAGCGCCGAGGTGGCCTCGTCCCTCGGCTACAACCCGCGCACGGTGTACATGATCACGTTCACCGTCGGCGCGGCGCTTTCCGGGCTGGCCGGCGGCGTGCTGGCGCCGCTCACCGGGCTGCTGCCGTCCTCGGGTGGCGCCTACATCGCAGAAGCCTTCATCGCCGTGATCACCGGTGGCGCCGGGGCGGTGATCGCCGGCACGCTCGCCAGCTCGGGGATCTTCGGCGCGGTGCAGCAGGTCGTGTCCTTCGCCCACGGCCCGGTGCTGGGCGATATCGTCATGCTGGCGCTCGCCATCATCCTGCTGCGCCTGATGCCCCAGGGCATCAGCGGTCGCTTCTTCCGGAACGGCCAGTGAGAACCTGGCCTTCCATCGGTCGCATCCGCTGGGGCTGGTTCCTGGCCGCAGCCGTGGTGCTGCTGGTGCTGCCGGTGTTCACCGACACCCACACCCCCACCGTCCTGCTGATCTGGGCGCTGTTCGCCCTCTCGCTCGGCCTGATGTGGGGCTATGCCGGACTGCTGAGCTTCGGGCACAGCGCCTACTTCGGGCTGGGCGCCTACACCTACGCGGTGGCTGTGATCAACATCGGCGAGAGCAGCGTCCCACTGCTGCTCGCGATTCTGATCCCGGCGGCCGTGGCCGCGGTCATCGGTGCGATGATGTTCTACGGGCGCATCAGCGACGTGTACATGGGCGTGATCACGCTGGTGGTGACCTTGATCCTGTTCAAGTTCATGAACGCGACCGCCGGCGACCAGTACGCCATCGGCGACGCGCGGCTGGGCGGCTTCAACGGCATGCCCGGCTTTCACGTGCTCAACGTTCCCGGCCTGCCCGAGGTGTCCTTGTTCGGCACGCCGATGTACTACGTGGTGGCGGCGGCGCTGCTCGGCTGCTATCTCCTCAGCCGCTGGATCCTGGCGCGCTCGTTCGGGCGCGTGCTGGTGGGGATCCGCGAGAACGAGGCGCGCTGCGAGCTGCTGGGCTACAGCGTCCCGGCCTACAAGACCGCCATCTTTACCATCAGCGCGGCGATGGCCGGGCTGGCCGGCTGCCTGTTCGGCAACTGGGCCGAGATCGTGACGCCCGGGGTGTTCGCCCTGAAGTCCGCCGCCGAGGTGATCATCTGGGTCATCGTCGGCGGCCTGGGAACGCTGATCGGGCCGGTGCTCGGCGCCATGGCGCTGGGCATGGTGAAGCTGCTGCTGGGCGAGCAGACCGTGATCGACAACTCGCTGATCCTCGGCGCGATCCTGGTGGTGGTGGTGCTGGCGATCCCGCGCGGCGTGGTGCCGGCGTTGCAAGCGTGGTGGCGCGCGCGCACGCGCATCCGCGCGCAGCGCAGAGTGCACGCCCGACCGCGGCGGCGCCTGCCGAGCGCGCAGGCCGAGCGCGTATGAGCGAGGCCGTCGTCGAAACCATCGATCTCACCAAGCGCTTCGGCGGCGTGACGGCGGTGGATCACGTCGACTTCGCGCTCAAGGAGCGCGAGTTGCGCTGCCTGATCGGCCCCAACGGGGCGGGCAAGAGCACCTTCTTCAAGTGCCTGACAGGCCAGTACCGCCTGGACAGCGGCAACGGGCGGGTGCTGATCCGCGGCAACGACGTGATCGGCCTGCGCCCGCACCAGATCGTGCGCATGGGCGTGGGCATCAAGACGCAGGTGCCCTCCGTGATGAACGGGCTCACGGTGATGGAGAACCTGTGGCTCGCGGCGCGCCGCGCGCACGGCTGGACGCGCAGCGGCGCCGAGGTGCAGCGGGTGATCGAGGAAGTCGGCCTGGGTGACCTGGCGCGGCGCACCGTGGGCGAGCTGGCGCACGGCCAGCGCCAGATGGTGGAGATCGGCATCGTGCTGGCGCAGGACCCGTGGCTGGTGCTGCTGGACGAGCCGGCCGCCGGCATCACCGGCGCCGAGGTGGAGCGCCTGGTCGGGCTGATCCGGCAGATCAACCAGAACGCCTCGATGATCGTGGTCGATCACGACATGGAGTTCGTGCGTATGCTCGGTGCGCGCATCACCGTGTTCCACCAGGGTGCGGTGCTCACCGAGGGGCCGCCGGAGAAAGTGCTGTCCGACGCGCGCGTGCGCGAGGTCTACATCGGCAACCGGGCGCGATGAGCAAGGTGATGGACAACCAGGTGCAGGAGCCCGGCGCCGGGACGGAAGAGCGCCTGCCGGGCGTGGTGTTCGAGGTGAGCGACCTGCGTGCCGGCTACGGGCGCGTGCCGGTGCTGCACGGGGTGTCGTTCGCGCTGCAGGCCGGCGAGGCGCTGGGCATCGTCGGCCACAACGGCATGGGCAAGACCACGCTGCTCAAGGCGCTGATGGGCCTGCTGCCGGTGGCTTCGGGCCGCATCTCGGTGGACGGCGTGGACATCACGCGCGAGCCGGCGCACGCGCGCAGCCGTCTGGGCATCGCCTATGTGCCGCAGGGCCGCGGCATCCTGCCGGGGCTCACCGCATTGGAGAACTTGCGCCTGGCGTGGAGCGCCGACTCTGGCGAGATCGAGGCCACCGCGCTCGAGCGCGTGATCGACACTCTGCCGCGGCTGCGTGCGCTGCTCGATCGCAAGGGCGGTGCGTTGTCGGGCGGCGAGCAGCAGATCCTCGCGCTCGGCCGCGCATTGATGCCCGCGCCGTGGCTGCTGCTGCTCGACGAGCCGTCCGAAGGGATCCAGCCGTCGATCGTGCAGGAGATCGGCGAGATCCTGGTGGCGCGGCGCCGGCACGACAAGCTGTCGCTGCTGATCGTCGAGCAGAACCTCGACCTCGTGCTCGACGTGGCCGACCGCATCGTCGTGGTCGAGCGCGGCCGCATCGAGCGCGAAGTCGATGCGCACGTGGTGCAGGCCGGCGGGCTCGCCGACATGCTGGGCATGGGCGGCGCGCGCGCGGGCAGCCGGCCTGCTTCCGGCCGACCGTCGGGGCCGCCCGTCCCGCAACGGCCGGGGGCCTCCGGCGCAGCGGGCGCAACGGCCCAGCGTGCCGGCCGCGCGAGCGCACCCGCAACAACGGACCCGGCG
>DATBMG010000160.1:0-18547 GCA_036554965.1 Burkholderiales bacterium | reverse complement strand
CACCCGCGCATGCCGGTCGCCTCGGAGCAGGCGCGCGAAACCGCGCTGGACCACGGCGGGCCGCTGATCGTGCGCTGGAATCTGCACGCGGGCTTCGGCTACGAGGAGGCGCGGGTGCGCTATGCGCCGTTCGCGCGATTGGTGGACGAGGACATCCCCAACCGCGTGTCGCTCGCCCGCTGTGCCTGGACGCCGCGGCTCGCGGCGAGCCCGTGTTCGTGATCGCCAACAACAGGGCCGAGGGATCGGCGCCGCTGACGCTGATCCGGCTGGCGGAGCGCATCGTGGCGCACCTGCCCAAGCGCCATTGATCGCGCCGGGTTACCATCCGCGCGATCTGCACGACATGGATGGCGACATGAAGAAACCGACCAGGATCGATCCAGAGGACTCGATGGAAGACCAACTCAAAGCGGCTGCGCTCGAGTACCACACCCAGCCCACGCCCGGCAAGATCTCGGTGGTGCCGACCAAAGGCCTCACCAACCAGCGCGACCTGGCGCTCGCCTATTCGCCCGGCGTGGCGTACGCCTGCAAGGCGATCGAGGCCGATCCGGCGCAGGCCGCGCGCTTGACCTCGCGCGGCAACCTGGTGGGCGTGATCACCAACGGCACGGCGGTGCTCGGGCTGGGCAACATCGGACCGCTGGCGGGCAAGCCGGTGATGGAGGGCAAGGGCTGTCTGTTCAAGAAGTTCGCCGGCATCGACGTGTTCGACATCGAACTGAACGAGCGCGACCCCGAAAAGCTGGTGGACATCATCGCCGCGCTGGAGCCCACGCTCGGCGGGATCAACCTGGAGGACATCAAGGCGCCGGAGTGCTTCTACGTCGAGCGCAAGCTGCGCGACCGGCTGAAGATCCCGGTGTTCCACGACGACCAGCACGGCACCGCGATCATCGTCGGCGCGGCCGTGAAGAACGCGCTGCGGGTGGTGGGCAAGGAGATCGGCAAGGTGAAGCTGGTGTGCTCGGGCGCGGGCGCCTCGGCGATCGCCTGCCTCGACCTGCTGGTGCGGCTGGGGCTGAAGCCCGAGAACGTGCTGGTGTGCGACAGCAAGGGCGTCATCTACCAGGGGCGCGAGCCGAACATGGAGGAGAACAAGGCGCGCTACGCGCGCAAGACCGCGGCGCGCAAGCTCGCCGACGCCATCCCCGGCGCGGATATCTTCCTCGGCCTGTCCGGGCCGGGCGTGATGACGCAGGCGATGGTGCGCGACATGGCGGCCAAGCCGCTGGTGCTCGCGCTCGCCAATCCCACGCCAGAAATCCTGCCCGAGGACGTGAAAGCGGTGCGCTCGGACGCGATCATCGCCACCGGCCGCTCCGACTATCCGAACCAGGTGAACAACGTCCTGTGCTTTCCGTTCATCTTCCGCGGCGCGCTGGACGTGGGCGCCAGCCGCATCACCGAGGAGATGAAATTGGCCTGCGTCCACGCCATCGCCGACCTGGCGCAGGCCGAGCAATCGGACGTGGTGGCAATGGCCTACGAAGGAGAGCAGCTCAGCTTCGGGCCGGAATACATCATCCCCAAGCCGTTCGATCCGCGCCTCATCATAAAAATCGCGCCGGCGGTGGCGAAGGCGGCGATGGACAGCGGCGTGGCCACCCGCCCGATCGCCGACTTCGAGGCCTACCGCCAGCAGCTCAGCAACTTCGTCTATCACTCCGGCTTCGTCATGAAGCCGGTGTTCGCCCGCGCCAAGCAGTCGGCCAAGCGCGTGATCTACGCCGAGGGCGAGGACGAGCGCGTGCTGCGCGCGGTGCAGGTGGTGGTGGACGAGCAGCTCGCCCGGCCGATCCTGATCGGCAGGCCGGAGGTGATCGACATGCGGCTGCAGAAATTCGGCCTGCGCATCCGGCCCGGGCACTTCGAGCTGGTCAACCCGGAAAGCGACCCGCGTTACCGCGAGGTGTGGACCGAGTACTACAAGCTCATGGGCCGGCGCGGCGTATCGCCCGACGACGCGCGCACGCACGTGCGCCAATCCGCCACGCTGATCGGCGCCATGCTGCTGCACCGGGGCGACGCCGACGCCTTGCTGTGCGGCACCTTCGGCCGGCACAAGGACCACCTGCGCCACGTGCGCAACGTGATCGGGCTCAAGCGCGGCGCCAGCCTGTTCGCGGCGATGAACGTGCTGCTGCTGCCCAGGCGCACGCTGTTCATCTGCGACACCTACGTCAACGAGGATCCCAGCGCCGAGCAGCTCGCCGAGATCGCGGTGATGGCGGCCGACGAGGTGAGGCGCTTCGGCCTGACGCCGAAGGTCGCGCTGCTGTCGCATTCCAACTTCGGCACCGACGATTCGCCCTCGGCGCTGAAGATGAGCCGCGCGCGCGAGCTGGTCGGGCAGCGCGCCCCCGAGCTGGAGGTGGAAGGCGAGATGCACGGCGACGCGGCGCTGTCGCAGGAGATCCGCAACCGCGTGTACCCGGACTCGCGCCTGAAGGGCCAGGCCAATCTGCTGATCATGCCCAACCTGGACGCCGCGAACATCTCGTTCAACCTGCTCAAGATGACCGGCGGCGAGGGCGTCACCATCGGCCCGATCCTGCTCGGGGCGGCCCGGCCGGTGCACATCCTCACGCCCTCGGCGACCGTGCGGCGGCTGGTGAACATGACGGCGCTGGCTGCGGTGGACGCCGGGGCGTAGCTCGCAGTTCCTCAACAGGCCGCACACCACACCGAATGCGCCCTTAAGGCGCGACTTAAAAAAGACTGCACCCCGCCTCTCACGAGGCGGATGGCGCCGCAGGCGCCGGGGTGGTGTGGGGTGGGTCAGCCCAGCAACTCGTTGGCCTCGCCGAGCTGCGGATAGCGGAGCTCGGTGCGCGGATCGCGCAGCGGCTCCGCGATCGGCACGCTCACCGCCGGCAGACCGTCGTGCGCAGCGTTGATCACGCTGCGCCGGAAAACACCGCGCGCCTGGAACTGCGGATCCTGGACCGCCTGCTCCAGGCCCTGCACCAGGTTGCAGCACACATCCAGGCCGGCGAAACGCTCGGTCCATTGCTGCGCGGTGCGCGACAGGACGATGTCGCGCACCGCGCGGATCGTCGCTTGCGGATCCTTGCCGTCGTCGCGCAGCGCGGGCGGCAGCTCGATCGCCTCGCAGAAGTTGCTCCAGAACTTGTCCTCGAGCGCCGCGGTGGCGAGATGGCGTCCGTCCCGGGTGGCGTAGATCTGGTAGCGCGGGCTGCCGCCGGACAGCAGCTCGCCGCCCGGTCGCGGCCATTGCCCGGTCGCGGCACCGATGCCGATGGCCGAGTACAGGAAGGGCAGCAATCCGTCGGTCATGGCGATGTCGAGCTTGCACCCTTGCCCGGTGTGCTCGCGCTGTCGCAGCGCGAGCAAGATGTTGATGACGGCGGGGTAGGCGCCGCCGGCGATGTCGGCGATCAACGCGCCGGGTACCACCGGTGCGCCGTCGCGGCCCGCGGCGATGCTGAGCAGCCCGGCGTCGGCCTGGTAGTTGAGGTCGTGTCCGGCGACTTGCGCCTTCGGCCCGCCCTGGCCATACCCGGTGATGGAGCAGTAAACGATGCGCGGATTGATCGCTTGCACGGCCTCGTAGTCCAGGCCCAGGCGCTCCATCACGCCAGGCCGGAACTGCTCCACCAGCACGTCGGCGGATTCGAGCAGCGGCCGCAGCCGTGCTAGCGCGTCGGCCGCCTTGAGGTCGAGCGCGATGCTGCGCTTGCCGCGGTTGAGCAGCGCGAAGGACACGCTGGTGTCGCCGAAGCGCGGGCGATAGTTGCGCAGCTCCTCGCCGCTGTGCGGGCGCTCGATCTTGAGCACTTCGGCGCCCGCTTCGGCGAGCAGCAGCGTGGCCATGGGGCCGGGAAGGAGCGTGCTGAAGTCGAGCACGCGGATGCCGGAAAGGGGTGGCATGACGGTTCCTGGATGAGACCGCCGCGATTGTAGAACGCCGGCGCAGGGCACGCGCGCGGCGCCCTCAAGTCCTGCTCCTGCAGGACGAAATTGAACCGTGCCGGCGTTCCGGTTCCGTCAGGGGGCCCGGCTCGAGCCGCCCCCTGGGAGGGGCCCATGCCGACAGTGCAGGAAACCGTCTTGGGAAACAGCAGCCTGCAGGAGATCGAGGAGATCTCCGCGGCGCCGCTCGCGCTGGACGACATCTGGAAGGGTATCGAGGCCGATCAGTTCCTGCCGTACTTCCAGCCCAAGGTGAGTCTGCGCGGCATGGAGCTGGCCGGCGTCGAGGCGCTGATGCGCTGGCAGCACCCCGAGCGGGGGCTGCTGAGCGCGGGAGCGTTCCTGCCGCTGATCGCGGACAACTTCCTGTTCGACGAGCTGACCGCGATCATGCTGGAGAAGTCCATCGCGCAAAGCCGGCGCTGGCAAAGCGACAGGGTGAACGTGCCGGTGTCGGTAAATCTCTCACCCGACCTGCTGCGCGACGCAGGCATCGCCGAGCGCATCGAGGCGAAGGCGCTGCGGCATGGACTGCCGGCGCACCGGCTGATCATCGAAGTCCCGGAAGCGGCCATCGCGCACGACATCGCCGAGTCGCTGGACAACCTGGTGCGGCTGCGCGTGAAGGGCTTCGGCCTGGCCATCGACGATTTCGGCACCGGGCATTGCGACCGCAATCAGCTCGAGCGCATCCCCGCGAGCGAGATGAAGATCGACCGCATGATGCTGGCCGGCGCCGCGCAGCGTCCGGCGCTCAAGGCCCTGTTGCACCAGGCGATCGAGCTGGCGCGCGACTTGAATCTCAACTCCGTCGCCGAGGGCGTCGAGAGCCAGGAGGAATGGGATCTGGTCAACGAGCTGGGCTGCGACATGGCCCAGGGGTACTTCATCGCGCGCCCGATGGCGGGCGATGATCTGGTGACCTGGCTGCACGCCTGGACCAGCGACCCCTTCGTTTGATTGACCGCCGGCGTTTGATAGACCGCCGGCGTTTGATTCACCGGCGGCAGGCGTCATGCCTGCGGTACCAGCGAGTCGATCACGCGCAGCAGAGTGGTGCGCTCCTGCGCGGGAATCGGCTCGGCGACGCGCGCGCCGGCCACGGGCAGAAACCATTCGACCAGCGTTTCCGCGGTGCCGGGGCGCAGCGCCCGGTAGCGCTCGATGTAGGCGTCCAGGAAGCGCTCGCGCAGTGCTTCCATCACCCGATGCGCGGAGGCGTTGGCGCTACCCGGCAGGCGGCTGTACTGCAGCAGCAGGCAGGTGCGTGCGAAGTCCGCGCCGGGATCGCCGGCGGTCGCGTCGAACCAGTCGATGATGCGCGGGCCGGCCTTGGTCATCAGCACGTTTCCGGGATGGAAGTCGCCGTGGCACAGGGCCTCGCCGTCGGGCAGCCGGCGCATGGCGGCCAGGACCAGCGGTTTGTTGCGCGCCGGCAGCGGCCCCAGGTTGATGCGGCGGATGAGATGCTCGCGCTGCGGCGGCAGCCCCGCGCCCGCGTGCGCGTGCACCTGCGCATGCAGCGCGGCGAGCTGCTGCGCGAACAGCTCGGCTTTGCCGGGATCGTCGCCGATGGCTTGCAGCATGGAAGGGCCTTCCACGCGCTCGAACACCACCCCCGGACGGTCGTCCACGGTGACGACGTCGAACACCCTTGGCGCCGGCGCGCCGGCGGCGTGCGCCGCGCGGGTGCGCTCGGCCTCGCGTTCGGCGGCATCCACGGCTGCGCCGTGCCAGTACAGCTTCAGCACGCGGCCCTCGTCCCAGCCGAACAGCTCGCCGGTCCCGCCAATGGCGAGCCGGGGGCCCAGAGTGCTCAGTTGGTCCATGATCGGGGTTGCTTCGGGATGGGCGCGCATCATACCGTGAGCATCGCCGGCGGCGCAGCTTTCGTGCCAGTGCGCACTCCTTGCACAATGCTGCATCGATCTGTTTTCGGCGCCGAAGCCGGGCGTGGCGGGCCTGCTAGAATCGCGCTCAGATGAATCTCCGAGTCGCCTTGCTGCGGGGCTACACCGGCACCCACCGAGCCGTTTCCGGCTTTCTCGCCCGCAAGCTCAGCAACAACTTCTACCTGCACCTGGCCGGGCTGTTCTCGCTGTTCGCGCTGGCCGATGTGCTGTTCCTGCACCAGATCGTGGACATGCGGCAGAAGTCCTACGACATGGTGGTAAAGAACCGGCTGCTCAAGCCCGCCCCCGATCCCGACATCGTCATCGTCGACATCGACGAGAAGAGCTTGGCGGCGATGGCGAACGAGTACGGCCGCTGGCCCTGGCCGCGGCAGGTGCTGGGCGAGTTCCTGGAGCACGTCGCCGCGCAGCGGCCCGCGGGCGTGGTGTTCGACATCCTGTTCAGCGACCCGGATGTCTTCAACCCGGACAGCGATGCCTACTTCAACGAGGCGCTGGCCGGCAGCGACCGGGCATTTCTGGCTTATCTGCGACTGCCGGCCAAGGACGACGCCCTGAGCCAGCTGCGGCCGGAGACGATCCCCGGGGCGGTGAAGACGCCGCTAGCGCGCGACGGCGCGACCGTGGCGGCGGTTATGCCCTTCTTCCCGGCGGCGCTCGAAGGCGGGCGACTGGGCGCGATCAACGTCGAGCCCGACGCGGACGGCGTGGTGCGCCAGTATCCGGTGTGGATCGAAGCGCACGGCTGGCAACTGCCTTCGATGCCCATGCGCGTAGCCCAGGCGCAGAGCTGGAGCATACCGGCGCGGCAGAGCATCCTGCTCAACTGGCGCGGCAAGCCCTTCAGCTATCGTTACGCGAGCTTCAGCGACGTCTACTCCGACATGCTGAGCAAGGAGAAGACGCGCCCGGCGGACGAGTTCAAGGGCAAGATGGTCCTGATCGGCACCACCGCGGCCGGATTGGGGGACATCAAGCCCACCTCCGTTTCCAAGCAGTTCCCCGGCGTGGAAATCCTGGCCACCGCGATCGACAATCTGAAGCACGACGACTTCATCCGCGTGCCCACCAAGCGGTGGCCCTACCTGCTGGTGGCGCTGGTGGTGCTGTGGGGCACCGCACTGGGCTTCTATCGGAGCATGGAGCCGGAACTGTTCGCCCGCGTTTTCGGTCTGTCACAGATCGGACTGCTGGTGATCTCCTACCTGTCGATCAACTTCAGCAATTTCTTCTTCAACCTCACCGGGCCGGTGTTCCTCGGGTTCATCTACTTCTCGATCTGCAAGGTGTACGCAGTGGCCACGGCGCGGGCCCTGGAACGCAACGTGGTGGTGGAGAGCCTGCACGGGCCCGGGAGCCAAGTCGCCACCATGGCGGTGTTCCAGATCGCCGGGCGCGACGATACGTCCACCGGAATCTTCATGCGTGCGTTGAAGAAGGCGGTCGAGCGCACCGGCAAGGCGCCGAAGGACGTCGAGGTGCTGCGCGGCAAGCAGCGCGGGGTGTTCGGCTTGTTCGAGAGCATGCTGGTGGTCGCGTGGGTGTATCCGCGCGACGACGAAGCGCTGCGCGCGCAAGTGGATGCAGAAGTGCAGGCGTTGACACGTGAGCTGCCAGCGCTGATCGAGCGCCACCGCATCGCCGGCGAGGCCGTGGAATCGAGCGCGATCCATCGGCTCGCGCTCGGCGGCGCCGAGGGCAAAGTGACGCCCGCGGAATGGCGGCGCCTGTTCGGCGAGGCGCTGACGCGCATGCAACCGATGATTGCAGCAGGATGAGCAAGGACATGAGCAAAGCGAAACCAGCGGGTCTGCTGGCCGCCGGCGTGGCGCTGGTGCTGGGCGCGGCGCTCGCACTGGGCGCCGCAACGGCACAGGAGACGGGCACCGCCTTGAAGCCGGACGACGTCAAGGCCGAACCGTTCAAGGATGCGAAGACGGTCGGCAGGATCGCGAAAGGCGATAGGGTGGAAATCCTGGCGCGCCAAAGCGGCTGGCTGCAGGTGAAGGCGGGAGCCAAGCGCGGTTGGGTGCGGATGCTCAGCGTGCGCCGCGGCCAGGCGGCCGGCACCAACGTGGGCCAGGAGGTCGGCGGCATCGCCGGCATCGCCACTGGGCGCGCGGGGACCGGGCAGGTGGTGTCGAGCACCGGCGTGCGCGGCCTGTCCGAAGAGGAATTGAAGGCAGCCAAGTTCGACGAGGCCGAGCTGCGCCGTGCCGAAGCCTTCGCGGTGGCCGCCGCGGCTGCGCAGGCCTTCGCCGCGCAGGGCAAGCTGGCGGTGCGCGAGATCGCCTTCCTGGCCGATCCGAAGGCTGCCAATCCGCAGGCTGGAGCGCGCCGATGAGGACCGGTGCACTGGCTTGCATCTTCGCCGGGCTCGCGCTCGCCGCCGGTGCCCGCGCCGTCGATCTGGACGACCTGCGCAAGGCCCTGGAGAAACCCAAGCAGCAGCCGGCACCCGGGGAGCCGGCGCCGGGCCAGCCCGCGAAGTCCAAGCCGGACCTGTCCGACCTGCTCGGCGCCGTGCGCGGTGTGTCGCCCGAGGAAGAGGCCGCCATCGGCCGTCAGATCGCCGGCAACCTGCTCGGCGCCGCTCCGCTGGTCGCGGACGCGAAGCTGCAGGCCTACGTGAACCGCGTTGGCCGCTGGGTCGCCCTGCGCAGCGGCCGGCCGGATCTGAAATGGACCTTTGGCGTGATCGAGTCCGCCGACATCAACGCCTTCGCCGCGCCGGGTGGCTACGTGTTCGTGACGCGCGGGCTGTATGCGCGCCTGCAGGACGAGGCGCAGCTCGCCGGCGTGCTGGCCCACGAGATCGGTCACGTGCAGCAGAAGCACCACCTCAAGCTGCTGCAGCAGCAGCAGCTGATCGGAGCAGGCAGCAGCATCCTGTCCAAGAAGCTGAAGGACAAGCAGAGCGTGCAGCGCCTGATCGGCAGCGGCGCGGAGATCTGCGCGCGCGGGCTCGACAAGTCGGCCGAGTTCGAGGCCGATCGCATCGGCGTGGTCCTGGCCACGCGCGCAGGTTACGACCCCTACGGCTTGCCCGCGGTGCTGCAGGACATCGGCGCGCTGTCCAAGGACGCCGGCAGCGTGGCGCTGCTGTTCAAGACTCATCCGCATCCGGACGAGCGGCTGGCCCAGCTCAGCGAGGCGATGGGAGAGCGCTTCGACGGGATCCAGGGCGCGCGCAATCTGCCCGAGCGGCTGCATCCCGTGAAGTGACGCGATCGATCGCGCGCCAATGCCGTCGCCGAGCATCCTCGCCTTCGCCGGCAGCACGCGCAGCGCCTCGTGGAACAAGAAGCTGATCGCCGTGGGCGCCGAGTCCGCGCGCAGCGCCGGCGCGCAGGTCACGCTGATCGATCTGCGCGACCTGCCCATGCCGCTGTACGACGGCGACATGGAGGCGGCCGAGGGCCTGCCGCCCAACGCCCGCGAGCTGAAGCGCCTGATGCTGGCGCACGACGGCTTCCTGCTCAGTTGTCCCGAATACAACAGCTCGATCAGCGGGGTGCTGAAGAACGCGATCGACTGGGTGTCGCGGCCGCGCCCCGATGAGCTGTCCGCGTTCCGCGGCAAGGTCGCGGCGCTGCTGGCCGCTTCCCCCGGCAACCTCGGCGGCATCCGCGGGCTGTTCACCGTGCGCCAGGTCCTGTCGGTGCTGGGCACCATCGTCCTGCCCACGCAGTTCGGGCTGGCCCGCGCCAACGAGGCGTTCGCCGCCGACGGCTCTCTCAAGGAGCCGGCGCATCGCAAATCGGTGGACGGCGTGACGGCCGAGCTGGTGAGCGTGCTGTCCCGGCTGCGCGCGTAGCCGCGCCGCACTCGTTCGGTGCGCGCGCACGGCTGGCGCAAGCCGAGCCGGCCCGGTATTCTGCGACCGGGATCATCGCAAGGATGAGCGCATGAAGCTGATCGGAATGCGGTTGCTGGCGGCGGCGGCGATGTTCGGCGCCCTGTCGGCTGCCGGCGCCGACCCGGAATGGGTCGAGATCGGCGCCGACACCGAGGCGGTGTACTACATCGACGCCAAGTCGATCGAGGTCGAGGGCGACACCATCCGCCTGCACAAACGCGCCGTGTACAACGCGCCGCTGGTGGACAATTTCAGCGGCCGGCCGGTGCTGTTCAAGGAGAGCGTCGGCGTGATCGAGCTCGACTGCGGGCGCAAGGTCAACCGCGTGATCTTGATCGACATGATCGGCGTCGACGGCGAGGTGGTGTGGACTTCGGGCAAGATGCCCAGGCGCCTGTGGGAAGACGTGCGCGACAACACCCACGGAGGCAAGACCTTCGACTACGTGTGCAAGCAGCTCGACAAGTCCTGAGCGACGCGCCCCGAGGCTTGGCCGTGGCACCCGGGGGAGGCCCGGTGCGCCGTTATCGCGCCTGCGGGCTGCGCTGCGCTGCCCCGGCGTTGCTCACGCTGTGGGCGCTGCTCATGCTATGGGCCCCGGCGTTGCTCGCGGCAACCGTGGATGTGTTCTCGCCTCAGGGCGAGGTCAAGGGTGTGCGCCAGGTCAGCGCGCGCTTCTCCGAGCCGATGGTCGCCTTCGGCGATCCGCGCCTGGCGGAACCGTTCGACATCGACTGCTCAGAGAAGGGGACGGCGCGCTGGGCGGACCAGAAGAACTGGGTGTACGACTTCGAACGCGATCTGCCGGCGGGCGTGCAGTGCGCGTTCGGCGTGAAGCGCGATCTGCGCACGCTCGCGGGCGCGCAGGTCGAGCCGGCGCGCTTCGCCTTCAGCACCGGCGGGCCGGCGGTGGTCGAGCACCTGCCTTACCGTTACCAGCAGATCGACGAGGAGCAGGTCTTCATCCTCGCCCTGGATGCCCCGGCGAGCGAGGCGAGCATCCTCGCGCACGCCTGGTGCGACGCCAAGGGTATCGAGGAGCGCATCGCCGTGCAGCTGGTGCAGGGCGAGGAGCGCGCCAGGATCCTCGAAGCGCGCAAGGACTTCGTCGATCGCTTCCTGGTCGCGCTGTTCAAGGATGGCCGGCTGGCCGGCGTCGCCGAGCGCGACCTGCTGCGCGGCACCAGCGCGGAAAAGTTGCGCACCGCCGATCCCGCCAAGCTGCCGCTCACGCTGCTGCGCTGCGCCCGGCGCCTGCCGGCGGAGAGCCCTCTGCGGCTGGTGTGGGGCAAGGGCATCGAATCGCTGTCCGGCGTGCCCACCGCGCAGGACCAGGTGCTCGAGTTCACCGTTCGGCCGGCGTTCGCCGCGAGCTTCTCCTGCCAGCGCGCCAACCCGGCGGCGGGCTGCCTGCCGTTTGCCACGATGCAGCTCGGCTTCAGTGCGCCGATCGCGCGCGCGAGCGCCCAGAAGATCACGCTGCGCGGCGCGCAGAAAGCGTACAAGCCGACGCTGCCGGACGCGAGCCAGGCCGGCGACTGGGTCGGTGCGGTCAGCTTCGACGGCCCGTTCCCCGAGCAGGCCGGCTTCAAGCTCGAGATCCCGGCCGATCTGCGCGACGACGCCGGGCGGCGGCTCGCCAACCAGCGGCGCTTTCCGCTGGCGGTGAAGACCGACGTCGCGCCGCCGCTCGCCAAGTTTGCGGCGCGCTTCGGCATCATCGAGCTGAAGGCGGATGCCACCCTGCCGGTCACGCTGCGCAATCTCGAGCCGCAGGTCGCCGCACGCGTGTGGTCCGCGGCCGATGCCGGCCCATTGCCCGGCGGCGTGCTGCGCATCGGCAACGCCGACGCGCGCAGCGTTGCCGACTGGCTGCGCCGCGTGCGCGAGCACCAGGACGTCGAATGGGTCGAGGGCGGGGAGGGCGAGCCCGGCGGCCGCGTGTACGCAGCCGAACGTTCGATCCTCACCGGGGAGCAGCGGGTGCGCGCCATCAAGGTGCCCAAGCCGGCGGGCGGGCGGGCGTTTGAGGTGGTCGGCATCCCGCTGCGGCGGCCCGGCTTCTACGTGGTGGAGCTGGCGAGCCCGAAGTTGGGCGCGGCGCTGCTGACCGGCTCGCATCCCGGGGCCACGGGCGGCGAGGTGTATCACGTCTCGACCGCCGCGCTGGTGACTAACCTCGCGGTGCACTTCAAGCACGGGCGCGAGTCGTCCCTGGTGTGGGTGACTGCGCTCGATTCCGGCGCGCCGGTCGCCAACGCCCAAGTGTCGGTGCAGGACTGCAGCGGCAAGGAGCACGCCAAGGCGCTCACCGATGCGCGCGGCCTGGGGCGCGTGTCGATCCAGCTGCCCGCCCGGAACAAGCTGCCCGCATGCCTGTCCGATTACGACCGCCAGTACATGGTCTTCGCCCGCCTGGGCGGCGACGTGAGCTTCGTCATGTCTGACTGGGACGAGGGCATCTCGCGCTGGCGCTTCAATCTGCCGCAGGCGAACTGGCAGGGACCGTTCGTCGCCACCACGGTGTTCGACCGCACGCTGGTGCGAGCCGGTGAGACGGCGCACATGAAGCATTTCTACCGCCAGCAGGTGCGCGGCGGGCTGCGTTTGCCCGCCGCGGATGCGCTGCCGAAGGAAGTGAGCATCGAGCATCAGGGCAGCGAGCAACGCTACAAGCTGCCGGTGAAGTGGGATGCGCCCGGCAGCGCGGTGTCGGACTGGCAAGTGCCGCGGGACGCCAAGACCGGCGTGTATCGGGTGGTGTTCGAGGATGCGCTCAATGGACGTCCCGCGCGCCGCAGCGCCGGTACCTTCCGGGTCGAGGAGTTCCGCGTGCCGTTGATGCGCGCCTCCATCGATCCGCCGGCCAAACCGCTGGTCAATCCGCAGCGCGTCGAGATCGGCGTCCAGGTGAGCTATCTGGCAGGCGGCGGTGCCGCGAACACACCGGTGAAAGTGCGCAGCGTGGTGCAGCCGCGCGCGGTCGGCTTCCCGGGCTACGAGGAGTTCGCGCTGCTCACCGGGGCGGTGACCGAAGGCGTGCAGGACGAGCCCGGCCCGGCCTGGGGTCGCGGCGACTATCTGCTGGTCGACGGCGAGGGCGAGCTGCCGGCCGATGCAGCCCGCGGGCCGGCGACCAAACCGCTCGAAACGCAGTCGCTGACGCTGGACAACGGCGGCGGCGGCAAGCTGGCGCTGAACGGCATCCCGTCCCAGCCCACGCCGCAGGAGATCGTCACCGAACTCGAGTACACCGATCCCAATGGCGAGGTGCTGACCACCTCGGCGCGCATCGCGGTGTGGCCCGCGGCCCTGGTCCTCGGGCTCAAGCCCGATTCGTGGGCCCTGTCGAAAGACAAGATCAAGTTTCAAGCGCTGGCCCTGGATCTCGCCGGCAAGCCGCTGCAGGGCGTGTCCGTAGCCCTCACCCTGTTCGAGCGCAAGACCTTCTCGCACCGCAAGCGCCTGCTCGGTGGCTTCTACGCCTATCAGAGCGGCGCGGAGGTCAGGCGCGTGAAGAGCGTGTGCGAGGGTACGACCGACGCCAAGGGGTTGTTGTTCTGCGAATTCACCTCGCCCGTTTCGGGCGAGGTCCTGATCGAAGCGCGCGCACGCGATGCGGCCGGCAACCCGGCCGCGACCCACAGCAGCGCATGGGTGGCCGGTGGCGGCGAGTGGTGGTTCGACCTGTCCAACGACGATCGCATGGACGTGCTGCCCGAGCGCAAGCGATACGAGCCAGGCGACAAGGCGGTGCTCCAGGTGCGCATGCCGTTCCGCAAGGCGCACGCCTTGGTCACGGTGGAGCGCGAGGGGGTGATGGACGCCTTCGTGCAGGAGCTGAGCGGCAAGGCGCCGGTGGTGGCGGTTCCGCTGCGATGGAACCACGCGCCCAACGTCTTCGTGTCGGTGCTCGCCGTGCGCGGGCGCGCGGGCGACGTGCGGCCCACCGCGCTCGTGGACCTGGGCAAGCCGGCATTCAGGATGGGCGTGGCGCAGATCGACGTGGGCTGGCGCGGCTTCGAGCTGAACGTGAAGGTGGCCGCCGACAAGCCGGTGTATCGCGTCCGCGAACGGGCCAAGGTCAGCGTGGCGGTGCGGCGCGCTGCGGACGGCAAGCCGCCGCCGAAGGGTTCAGAGGTGGCGCTGGCGGCGGTGGACGAGGGCCTGCTCGAGCTGGCGCCCAACGACAGCTGGAAGTTGCTGCAGGCGATGATGCAGCGGCGCGGCATCGAGGTGGACACCGCCACCGCCTCGATGCAGGTGGTGGGCAAGCGCCATTACGGGCGCAAGGCGCGCGAGGCCGGCGGCGGCGGCGGACGCAAGACCAGCCGCGAGCTGTTCGACACGCTGCTGCTCTGGAAGGCGCGCGTGAAGCTCGACGCGCAGGGCCGCGCGAACGTGGAGATCCCGCTGAACGACTCGCTGACCTCGTTCCGCATCGTCGCGGTGGCCAGCGGCGGCGCCGGCCTATTCGGCACCGGCCAGACCACGGTGCGCTCGACCCAGGAGTTGATGCTGTTCTCGGGGCTGCCGCCGCTGGTGCGCGAGCGGGACGGCTACCGCGCGCTGTTCACCGCGCGCAACGCCGGCGATAGCCCGCTCGAGATCGCGTTGCGCGCGCTGGTGACGCCCGAGGCCGACGGCGCGCGCGGCGCCGCGCTGGAGCAACAACCCATTGCGCTCAGCCTCGCGCCCGGTGCATCGCAGGAAGTCGGCTGGGAAGCCACGGCGCCGCTTGGCGCGCAGGCGCTCAACTGGGAACTAAGCGCAACGGCCAGGACGGCCGCGGGCCAGAGCGTAAGCGATGCACTGAAGGTGCGCCAGAGCGTGATCGCGGCGGTGCCGGTGCGCACCTTTCAGGCGACCACCGCTCAGGTCGAGCGCGGCTTCGATGTGCCGGTGGAGATCCCCGTCGACGCCATCGCGGGCCGCGGCGGTGTGCGCGTCACGCTGGCGCCCAAGTTGGGCGGCGAGTTGCCGGGCGTGCGCGAGTTCATGAGCCGCTACGCCTACACCTGCCTGGAGCAGATCGCCTCGCAAGCGGTGGCGCTGCGCGACACCGGGCGCTGGTCGGGGCTGATGGCGAGCCTGCCCACGTACCTCGACCGCGACGGCTTCGCCATGTACTTCCCCGGCCTAGGCCGCGGCGGCGACGTGCTGACCACATACCTGCTGTCCATCGCCAACGAGGCGGGCTGGGAGATCCCCGAGGCGCCGCGCGCGCGCATGCAGCACGCGCTAGAGCGTTTCGTGGCGGGACAACTGACGCGCGAACCGGAGTGGCGTGCCGCCGACCTTTCCATCCGCAAGGTCGCCGCGCTCCAGGCTCTCGCGCGCTGGGGCAAGACGGTGCAGGAGGCAGAGCTCGCGTCGCTGTCGATCGAGCCCAACCTGTGGCCCACCTCGGCGGTGATCGACTGGCTGGACCTGCTCGCTCGCGCGCCGCAGCTCGCGCAGCGCGAGCTGCGCCTGGCCGAAGCGGAGCAGATCCTGCGCTCGCGCTTGAACTTCCAGGGCACCACCATGGGGTTTTCCACCGAGCGCTCCGACTACCTTTGGTGGTTGATGATCTCGGGCGACGTGAACGCCAACCGCCTGCTGCTGTCGCTGTTGCAGCGGCCGCAGTGGCGCGAGGACCTGCCACGGCTGGCGCGCGGCAGCCTGGGGCGCCAGCAGCGCGGCCACTGGAACACGACCGTGGCCAATGCCTGGGGCGTGCTGGCGCTGGAGAAGTTCTCCGCGCTGCTGGAGAGAGAACCAGTGGCCGGCATCACCCGCGCGGCGTTGGCGCAGCAGGCGCACAGCCTCGATTGGGCGGTGAGCGGCGCGGGCGGCGAGTGGCTGTTCGCCTGGCCCGCCGCGCCGCAGAGCGCCAAGCCGGCGCGGGGGGTGCTGCACCTCGCGCACCAGGGCGGCGGCAAGCCGTGGGCGACGCTGCAGAGCCTCGCGGCCATCCCGTTGAAGCAGGCGTTGTCCTCGGGTTACCGGATCAAGCGCAACGTCAGCGCCGTGGAGCGCAAGCACAAGGACAGGTGGTCACGCGGCGACGTGATGCGCGTGCGCCTGGAGCTGGAGGCGCAATCCGACATGAGCTGGGTGGTGGTGAACGATCCGCTGCCCGGCGGCGCGAGCGCGCTCGGCACCGGGCTCGCACGCGACTCGCAGATCCTGACTGCGGGTGAGCGGCGCGAGGGCTGGGTGTGGCCGGCGTTCGAGGAGCGCAAGTTCGACTCGTTCCGCGCCTACTACCGCTTCGTGCCCAAGGGCAAGTGGCTGCTGGAGTACAGCGTGCGACTCAACAATCCTGGGCAGTTCTCGCTGCCGCCTACGCGCGTCGAGGCGATGTATGCGCCGGAGATGTTCGCAGAGCTGCCGAACGCGTCGGTCGAGGTCGCGCCGTGACCCTGGAATCCGTGCTGAAACGCGATCGCGTGCTGGTGATCGTCGCGCTCGCCGCCGTGTCCATATTCGCCTGGGCATACACGCTGGCGGGCGTGGGTATGTCGATGAACGCCTTCGAGATGACCGCGATGGACGATTTCGGGACGGTGCTGACCACACCGATGCCATGGTCCCCACGGTACGCGATGCTCGTCTTTCTGATGTGGCTCACCATGATGATCGCCATGATGCTGCCGAGCGCGGCGCCGATGGTATTGCTGTACGCCGCCATCGCGCGCAGACAGCGACCGCAGGCGACAGCTCAACCGGGCACCGCCGCGTTTGTCGCCGGCTACCTGGCGATCTGGGCCCTGTTCAGCGCCTGCGCCGCGCTCGCGCATTGGGGGTTGGAGATGAGCGGGTTTCTGACCGCCATGATGATGCCCACCAGCGCGCTGCTCGGCGCTGCGCTGCTGGTCGCGGCCGGGCTTTACCAGATGACGCCGCTCAAGCAGGCTTGCCTGCGAAGCTGCCGCCAGCCGATCCGCTTCCTCACGCAGCACTGGCAGCCGGGCGCGAGCGGGGCAGTGCGCATGGGGGTCGTGCACGGCGCGTTGTGCCTGGGGTGTTGCTGGGTGCTGATGCTGTTGCTGTTCTTCGGCGGCGTGATGAACCTCTACTGGATCGCCGGCATCGCCACGTACGTGCTGGCCGAGAAGCTCCTTCCGCGCGCGCGCTGGCTGAGCTACGCGGCGGGCACGGCGCTGATCGCCTGGGGCATCGGCATCTTGGCGCATGCGCTATAGTTGCATCTGCGAAGCTGCAGGTCGGGGAGAGGCCGGGATGATCGACTGGTATGTGGAGGGCGTCGAGTTCGGCAACTGCAACTGCAACTATGGTTGCCCCTGTCAGTTCGAGGACTTGCCGACGCACGGCAACTGTCGCGGATTCGAGGTCGTGAGGATCGACCGTGGGAGGTTCGGCGATGTCCCGCTCAACGGTCTGCGCGCAGCGCTGATCTACGCCTGGCCGGGAGCGGTGTTCGAGGGCCGAGGCGCCATGCAGGCGATCATCGACGAGCGTGCCGACGAACGGCAGCGCCATGCCCTGGGGACCATTCTCCACGGCGGGGAGACGCGCGAGGCTGCCACCCACTGGTGGGTTTACCATGCGATGTCGAGCAGTGTGCACGCTCCGCTCTTCAAGCCGATCGAGTTCCAGATCGACATGGCGGCGCGCACCGCGAAGGTGGTGATCCCGGGCGTGCTGGAAGCCACCGGACACCCCATCAAGAGCCCGGCGACGGGTGCCGAGCACCGGGTCCGGATCGACATCCCGAACGGCATCGAGTTCGAGCTGGCGGAAGTCGGCCGCGCCAGCACCAAGGCAACCGGCGCAATCGCGCTGGACCTCAAGGACAGCTACGGGCAGTTCAACGTTCTGCGCCACTCCGGTACCGGCGTCGTCCATTAGCCGCCAACCAGCGCCGGTGGCGGTGATCGGATCAAACAGGAGGCGCTCATGATCGAATGGGAAATTCACGGACTGGAGTTCGGCAACTGCAATTGTGCCTACGGCTGCGGCTGCCAGTTCAACGCGCTGCCGACCCACGGCGATTGCCGCGCGGTCGCCTTCTTCAGGATCGACCGGGGTCACTTCGGCAAGACGCGTCTGGACGGCTTGAACATGGCGTTCGCCGTCAAGTGGCCCGGCCCGGTCCACGAGGGGCGGGGGCAGATGCAGCCGATCATCGCCGCGGAAGCGGACCCGGATCAGCGCCAGGCCCTGCTGAGCATCATGACCGGCAGGGAGACCGATGCGATGGCCACCTTCTTCGCGGTCTACGCGTCCACGTGCGAGAGGATCCAGGATCCGGTCTATGCGCAGATCGGGATCGATGCGGACATGCGGGCGCGGTCGGCCAGGTGCGAGGCCGTGGGCGCCGCTACCGGGCGTGGCCAGCCGATTCTCAACCCCGTCACCGGCAAGGAGCATCGCGTGGGCATCGTGTTGCCGAACGGGTTCGAGTACACGCAGAACGAAGTCGGACGCGGGTGGTCGGAATCCTTCGGCGCGGTGACGATGAAACTCGAGGACAGCTACGCCCACTGGTGCGAGCTGCATTTGAACCGGCGCGGCGTGATGCGGTGAGGTACCTCGCCGCGCGGCCGTCATCGGCGGCGCGCTCGATCGACTAAGGCGCAATACTCTCGGCACAATCGCTTGACGCGGTCGCGCGCTATGGCGCGATTGCAGCCAGCGAAGCCCCGGTTGTCGCAATCGGACGACCGCGGTGATTGTCAAGATTCGGTCGGGGAAATCCACGCGCTACTGTGCCGTCGCGTTTTCCGGCCGATACCGGGTGGAGCACACCCCGGTTTCGCCGTTCCAGCAACTGAAGGCGCGAGATGACGGTCAAGCGGTTTCATTCGACTGGCGGCGGCGAAGCGCA
>DATBMG010000156.1:0-1599 GCA_036554965.1 Burkholderiales bacterium | reverse complement strand
CGGGCGGCCTCCTGCGGGCGGTGGTCAGTCGCGCGGTCGCCCCGCCTTCTCGTCTATTCCCGAAATCCCTTCGCGCCGCCGCAGCTCGGCCAATACGTCGTCCGGGCCCAGCCCGTGATGGCTCAGCAGCACGAGAGTGTGAAACCACAGGTCCGCAATCTCGCGGACGATATGCAGTTTATCACCGTCTTTGGCCGCCATCAGGGTCTCGGCGGCTTCCTCCGCGACCTTCTTGAGAATGGCGTCGTGCCCCTTGGCGAACAGCTGCGCCGCGTAGGACGAGGACGGGTCGGCCTGCTTGCGCACCTCCAGGGCCTCGCCCAGGCGGTGCAGGATGGAGGGGTCGATCATGGCGCCTTTCGCTTGATGTCCCCGGGCCGCTCGATGTCCCCGGGTCGCTTGATGCTCTGGGCCCGGTAGATGTCCTCGGGGGATTTCAGCACAGGATCGGTCTCGACCCAGCCTCCGCCCTCCAGCCGACGGAAGAAGCAGCGCTCGCGGCCGGTGTGGCAGGCGATGCCGCCGGCCTGCTCCACCTGCAGTAGCAGCGCATCGGCGTCGCAATCGAGACGGATCTCGCGCACCTTCTGCACGTGACCGGATTCCTCGCCCTTGCGCCACAGGCGCTGGCGCGAGCGCGACCAGTACACGGCCGCGCCGGTCTCCAGGGTCAAGCGCAGCGCCTCGCGATTCATCCAGGCGAACATCAGCACCCGGCCCGAGGCGGCGTCCTGCGCGATCGCGGCCACCAGGCCGTCTGCGTCCCACTTCACTTGGTCGAGCCAGTCGGTCGCCATTCAACATCCGTTCGCCCGGTCAAATCATCCGGACAGGTCCCGCACTTCGATGCGATGCGCGGCCAGGTGCTGCTTGGCCTGGCGCACGGTGTACTCGCCGTAATGAAAGATGCTGGCCGCCAGCACCGCGTCGGCGTGGCCTTGCAGGATACCCTCAACCAGGTGGTCCAGGTTGCCGACGCCACCGCTGGCGATGACCGGGATATCCACGCTGTCCGAGACCGCTCGCGTGAGTTCCACATCGTAGCCGTGACGCGTGCCGTCGCGATCCATGCTGGTGAGCAGGATCTCGCCTGCGCCCAGCGCCTGCACGCGCCGGGCCCATTGCACCGCGTCCAGCTCGGTGGGGCGGCGTCCCCCGTGCGTGTACACCCGCCAGCGCCCGCTGCCGGCACCGTCGCCGTCGTGGCTCACGCGTTTGGCGTCGATCGCCACCACGATGCACTGCGAACCCACCTTGCCGCTCGCCTGCGCCACCACCTCCGGATCGAGCACCGCCGCGGTGTTGATGCTCACCTTGTCGGCGCCGGCGTTGAGCAGCGCCCGCACGTCGGCGACCGAGCGCACGCCCCCGCCAACGGTCAGCGGGATGAACACCTGTTCGGCCACCGATTCGATGACGTGTAGCAGGATGCCGCGCTCGTCCGAGCTGGCGGTGATATCCAGGAAGCACAGCTCGTCGGCGCCCTGCTCGTCGTAGCGGCGCGCGATCTCCACCGGGTCGCCGGCGTCGCGCAGGCCGACGAAGTTGACGCCCTTGACCACGCGCCCGCTGGTGACGTCGAGACAGGGGATGATGCGT
>DATBMG010000125.1:0-3860 GCA_036554965.1 Burkholderiales bacterium | reverse complement strand
CTCGAACCGTCCAGCAGATTGGCGAAGGCGGTGGCGGCGATCTCCACACCACTCAGCCCGCCGCCGGGCCCTCGGATCGCGGTGGGAAACTTCTCGAGCAGCTCCCACTTCTTCTCGTCGGCGAAGCCGATGAACAGCGCCTTGCCGCTCAACCCCAGGGGATCCGGCGCCGCCGCGGTATGCGGCGTGGCGAGAACATCGGTCATGCTGATCGTGGTGATCGCTCCCTGGGGTCCATACAGGTTAAGGAAGCGCTGAGTCTGTCCCGTGTACATCGAGAGCAGGGCTTGCAGCTTGCGCCGCGTCTGCTCGGCCCGCGCCGCTTGCAGGGCCTGGGCGAGCTGCGGCATGCGTTCCGGGAACTGGCGCAAGACGGCGCGCATGCCCAACACGTGTAGATGCAAATAGCCATCCCTGGCCAGTTGCGCAGGGGTGGGCGGGAACTCCAGCGCCGCTTCCGGGATGACGCGCAGCATCGACCCGATGAACTGTGGGTACACGTCCAGCGCATGGGCCTGCAAGGTCAAGGCAGGGAGCGTGGGCGCGGCATAGCCGTCCTCCTTGAACGTCCAGAACTCGTCGTAGCGATCCAGCGCCAGGATCGGCAGCGGCATGGGGGCGAGCCCGAGCGCGGCCTCGGCGATGTCCCGGCTGATTTCCACCGGCGTGTCCGCCACCGGGTTGCCGTCCCCGTCCTCGGCGATCTTGAGCCGCTGCACCAGGACCACGTTGCCCAGCGCGCGCATCGCCTGCGCGAGCGCGCGGTCCTCGCGCCGCCCGAGGTCGTCGCGCGGCCGGAAGCTCACGTCCAGCGCCACCGCGCTCGGCTTGGCGAGGGCCAGGCGCCGCAGCAGCTCCACATAATGGCAACGCCCCCAGCGCTCGGGCACGTCGCCCAGCGCGCGATGCGTCGCCGGCCGCTCGTCGACGCGCAGGCCGGCACAGACGTCGTCGCGGGACCGCGACTGCGGCAAGAACACGCGCTCGCCCGTGTCGCGCCGCATGGCGACGATCACCACCTCGGGCGGCGCGCGCACCTGGCCGCGCAGGTTGAACAGCCCCCACAATCCGGTCTGCTGTTCGAAACGCTGCCCGAACGGCATGGTGCTGAACAATCCGGCGGCCAGGCCGATCCCCAGCGCCCCGAGAAACGGCGCAGGCCAGACCCGATGGTCCGTGTCCTGCGTCTTCCACTGCGTCAGGAAGCGGGGGAGCAAATCGGATCCTGGCTGCGCCGGCGTCGCTTAATTGCCGCGCTTGCGGTCCGCCATCAGCCGCGTAGCGATCAGATGCAGGATGAAAAACGCGAACTGCGGGTTGGTGAAGTGGATGCGCTTGACCTGCTCGCTCGACAGCGAGAACAGCTCCGAGTCGGTTTCGCACACGGCCGAGCAGGTGCGCCTGTGCTCGGGAGTGAAGATGCCGATCTCGCCGAACACCTCCCCTGGTTGCACCGTCGCACCGATCTCCGGCAGGCACACGGCGCCGCGCTGCAGGTAGTAAAGCGCGTTGCCCACGTCGCCCAGGCGGAAGATGGTCTGCCCCTTGCGCATCCGGCGATGCGACATCTCGGACTGCAGCCAGCCCAGGTTCAGCCGGCCGCTCTGCGCTTCTCGCATCTGCTCGCGCTGCACTTCCCCGAGACGCGCGCCCATCAGCGCCGCCTCCGCGCGGTTCTGCACGTTGAGTTTGCCGAAGATGTTGTACACGTGGCGCTTGACCGTCGTCTCCTTCGCCCCCAGGCGCTTGCCGATCTCGAGGTTGCTGCAGCCGCGGGCGATCTGCGCCAGCACTTCGGTCTCGCGGTCGGTGAGGCCGTACTCGTGGGCGGCGCTGCGTTCGCCGTTCGCGGCTTGCTTGCGCGGCCGGCCGCACCGGGCGGGCGCGGGGCGTGTGCTCTCGGGGCGATAGCCCTTGCCGCCGATTACCAGCCGCAGCACGCCTTCCACCAGCGGCTCGGAGTAGGTCTTCGGCAAGTAGCCGGCAGCGCCCGCCTCGAGCGCGCGCTCGATCGACTTGCGGTCGAGGCAGTCCGACAGCGCCACGATCGGCGTGCGCGGATGGCGCAGGGCGAGCGCTTCCACCAGCGCCGGACCGGCATCGTCGGCGGCGGCATCGAGGTCGATCAGCGCTAGCGCCGGCTGGGGGCCGCTGTGCAGTCCGGAGTCCAGGGCGACGCTCTGCCGAATGCGGCAGCGCGGCTCGATCTTGCACAGGGCACGCGCGATCGTCTCGGCGAACGCGCATGGAGGACAGAACAGGGAAACGTGCACCGGCTCCGTATCCCGCTCGGGGAAGACCTCGGCAGTTTGCGGTGTTTTCGTGCGCTTGTCATCGGGGCCGACCGTGACGCCTGCGGCGGCGCTACGCACCCATGGGTTGCTCTGCGTCTGGACCATGGTGCCCTCCTCTGTAGAAAAACGGGCGGGGAGAGTGTGGCTCTCCCCACCCGGCCGGCCGGTCCGTGCACAGCACGGATGGCCGTGTTGCCTCACTTCGCCCGGGCGACCTTGGCTTCGGTGGACTTCACCGCAGCGCTGCCGATCGGACCGCCGGCCCGGCCATACCACTGGCTGTAGTCCACGTCACCGAAAGGGGTGACCTGTGTCTGGCCGACCTGGGCGATCGCATCCGCCCCCACTGGGCCGCCGGCGTTGCCGTACCACTTGCTGAAGTCGGCGTCGCTGTGCGCGCTCATCACGGTGGTGCGAGCCACCTTGACGATGCGGTCGGCGCCCACCGCTCCGCCCGCGCGGCCGTAATCGGCCGCCAGGGCGCTGGTCGTGGAACCGACCAGGAGCGCGAGGGCGATCGCGCCGAACACCTTGATGCTGATAGCTGCTTGCATGACTTTCTCCTTGACGATGTTGCCCCCGGCGTATCGGGGGTGGGTCGGGCCGCCACGGGAGCATCAGGCGTCCGACTGACCGGCCGGCTCAGCCCCTCGCGGGCGGCTATGCAGCGGCTGTGGTCTTGTTCGATACGTGCGCGCAGCCTAAGGCCATGCGCCAGGGCGAAAAATCTGCCGAAGGTTGTAGGCCCGCCGCGCGGCCCCCCGCGGGCCGAGCAGCGGGCCGGATGGGGGCCGCCCTCAACGAACGCGGTCGGCGTCCGCGAGCAGGCGCTGGGCGATGAGCTGCACCACGTGCAGCGCGAACTGGGGGTTGAGGTAGTAGATGCTCTTCACCTGGTCGGAGTCCAGGCAGAACAGGTCGACGTCGGTGAGGCAGCGCGCGGTGCAGGTGCGCCTGTGCTCCGGGGAGAAAACCCCGATCTCGCCCAGGATCTGGCGCGGCCCCAGCTCCACGCCGATCTCCTCCAGCGTCACCGTCCCGCGCTGGACGTAATAGAGCCCGCTGCCCAGGTCGCCTTTGCGGAAGATGGTTTCGCCGCGCGCGGCGCGCTTGTGCGTGACATGCGGCAGCAGCCAGTCGAGCACCTGTGCGCCGCCCTCGGCGTGGCGCATCTGCTCGGCGCGCACTTCCTGCAGCCGCCGCGCCACCACGATCGCCTCGCCACGGCGGTCCACCTCGAGCTTGGTGTAGATCGCCGACATGTGCAGTTTCACCGTGCCCTCGGCGATGCCGAGCCGCGTGGCGATCTGGCGGTTGGACAGCCCTTCGGCAGCGAGCGAAAGCACTTCGACCTGCTTACGCGTCAGCTTGCGGCTGCGCGGCCCGCTGTCCGGTGTCGCGGCCTCTGCAGTCGCGCCGCCCGGTTCGGGGCTGCCGGCTTCCCGGCGCGCGAAATGCGGCCGATGACCTACGCCTTCCAGGGCAAGGCGCAGTACCAGCAGCTTCTGGTTGTCGCTATAGGCGTGCGGCACGTAGGCCAAGGCGCCCGCGCGCAGCGTGGTGTCG
>DATBMG010000111.1:0-13416 GCA_036554965.1 Burkholderiales bacterium | reverse complement strand
CAAACCGGCTGCTGCTGGGCGAACGGCTGCGCGCGGCCCTGAGCCGCGCCGAGCGCACCGGTCGCGCGGTGGCGCTGCTGTACCTGGACCTGGACAGCTTCAAGCACGTGAACGACACCCTTGGCCACCAGGAAGGCGACCGCCTGCTGCAGGCGATGGCGGCCCGGCTGCAGGGGTGCGTGCGCGGGCAGGACGTGGTCGCCCGGCTCGGCGGAGACGAATTCGTGGTGATCGTGGAGGACATCAGCGAGCCGCGCGCGCCGGCGCGCGTGGCCGAGAAGATCATCTCGGTGCTGTCCGCGCCGTTCGAGCTCGGCGGCATGGAGCTGCGCATGCGCGCCAGCGTCGGCATCAGCCTGGGCCCGGCGCACGGCAACACCGCGGAGCAGCTCCTGAAGGCGGCGGATGCCGCGATGTACCGCGCCAAGCGCACCGGGCAGGGGCGCTACGAGTTCTTCTCCGAAGAGTTGACGGTGCAGGCGATGGAGCGGCTGACGCTGGAGAACACGCTGCGCGATCCGCGCCTGCTCGAGCAGCTGGTGCTGCACTATCAGCCCCAGGTTTCCATCGCCCAGGCGCGCACCGTGGGCGTGGAGGCCCTGGTCCGCTGGCAGCATCCGACGCGCGGCCTGCTCGGCCCGCACCACTTCATACCGGTGGCGGAGCAGATCGGCCTGATCCACGGCATCGGCGAATGGGTGCTGCGTACCGCCTGCACCCAGGCCAGGGCCTGGATGGACGCCGGCCATCCACCGATGCGGATGGCGGTGAACATCTCGGCGCAGCAGATCGCAGGCGACGCCATCGTCGCACACGTGGGATCGGCGTTGCGCGCGACCGGTCTGGATCCCTCTCTGCTCGAGCTGGAAGTCACCGAGGGGGCGTTGCAGACCGGCGCGGAGGCGATGGAGGTGCTCGGCCGGCTCAAGCGCCTGGGCGTGCAGCTCGCGCTGGACGATTTCGGCACCGGCTATTCGGGCTTGAGTTCGCTGAAGCTGCTGCCCTTCGACCGGCTGAAGATCGACCGTGCTTTCGTGCGCGACCTCGAGACCGACCCCAGCGACCGCGCGCTGGTGCGCGCCATCATCGCCATGGCGCGCAGCCTCAAGCTCGACGTGCTGGCCGAAGGGGTGGAAACCGAGGCGCAGCTCGCGTTCCTGCGCGAGCACCGCTGCGACGAGATCCAGGGCTATCTGGTGGCCAAGCCGATGCGCGCCGAGGAGCTGCGCGCGTTGCTGCCGATGGCGGCACCGCGCGCCGACCTGCGCGCCGCGCGCACCGGTACCTAGGCGCGGTCTCCGCTCAGGGCGTCACGATGTTGAACCAGAACTGATACTCGTCGAGCAGCCCCATGAACTCGGCGAACGCCTCGCGCCTGCCCTGGATCTTCAACGCACCCGAGGCGATCGCCTGCTCGATCGTCTTCTCCTTGAGCTGGATCTGGTCGAGCGTCGCCTTGGAGACGTTGATCTTTGCGTCTGCCTTGTTCACCGGCTTCGCGGCGTAGTTCAGCACCCCGTTCTCGACGACCAGCGCGTACTGCTTCTTCAGGTCGGTGAAGTTGATGTTCAGCGCGATCTTCTTGCCGGCCGCCTTCGGCCCGTTCAGGCGCACGGCGAGGTAGTCGAACAGCATCTCGGGCGGCATGGCGCGGATCGTGTCCGGGCTTGCGGTGCCGCCCCACGCCACGTTCGGCACGCCGTTGCGCAGCTCGAACGCCCCCTGCAGGTAGACCGAGCGCCAAGGTCCGGATTCGGCCTGGTAGCCGAGCTGCTCGAGCGCGTCGGCGAGCAGCTCCTTACCCTCCTTGCTGTCGGGATTGGCGAACACGACGTGTTTGAGCGCTTCGGCAACCCAGCGATACTCGCCCCTGTCGAAATCCACCCGCGCCCGCTTCAGCACCTCGGCCTCGCCGCCCATGTATTCGACGTATTTCTCGGCCGCCGGCTCGGGCGGAAGGTCGTTCAGGTTGGACGGATTACCGTTGTACCAGCCCATGTAGCGCTGGTACACGGCGCGCGAGTTGTGGCGCAGCGTGCCGTAATAGCCGCGATTCGGCCAGAACTGCTCGAGTTCGGGCGGCAGCTGGATCATCTCCGCGATCTCCGAGCCGATGTAGCCCTGGTTCATCAGGCGCACCGACTGGTCGTGCGTGTACTTGTACAGGTCGCGCTGCTTCTTCCAGTAGTCGGTGATCTTTTCCTTGCCCCACATCGGCCAATGGTGGCTCTGGAACTTCACCTCGGTGACGGCGCCGTAGCGGTCGATCGTCTCGTTCAGGAAGCTCGCCCACTTCAGCGCATCGCGCACCTGCGCACCGCGCAGAGTGAGGATGTTGTGCAGCGTGTTGGTGCTGTTCTCGGCCATCCACATCGCCCTGAACTGCGGGAAGAAGGTGTTCATCTCGGCCGGCGCTTCGGTGCCCGGCGTCATCTGAAACACCATCATCACCCCGTCGATCGTCACTTCCTGACCGGTCTTGCGGATGATGTCGGTCGGCAGGATCAGCGTGGGACTACCGAGCGAGGTCGTCTGCCCCAGTCCGCCGTTCACGCCGCCTTGCGCGTTGCGCGGCAGCAGCGCGCCGTACATGTAGACGGCACGCCGCCCCATGGCGTTGCCGGCGATGACGTTCTCGCTGACCGCGTGCTCGGTGAAATGCTCGGGCGCGAAGATGCGCACCTTCTTGGCCTTGACGTCCTTTTCGTCTACGATGCCGCGCACGCCGCCGTAGTGGTCGAGGTGCGAGTGGCTGTAGACGACTGCGACCACCGGCCGCTTGCCGAGATGCTTCGTCACCAGCGCGTAGGCCGCCCGCGCCGTCTCGGGCGAGATCAGCGGGTCGAACACGATCCACCCCTTGTTGCCCTGGACGAAGGAGATGTTCGAGAGGTCGTAGCCGCGCACCTGGTAGATGCGGTCCGTCACCTTGAACAGCCCATACTGCATGTTGAGCTGGGCGTTGCGCCACAGGCTCGGGTTCACCGTGTCCGGCGCCGGCTTGTCGAGGCCGATGTACTGCTTGTAGGACTCGAGGTCCCAGATCACGTTGCCCTTCGCGTCCTTGATGGTCAACGTTTCGGGCTTGCCGATCAGGCCGCGCTGGGCGTCCTCGAAGTCCTTCTTGTCGCCGAACGGCAGCGCTTGCAGCACGGCCGCGTTGACGGCCCTGGTCGCCTCGGTGGCGGGCTTGCCCGGCGCAGGCTGGGGTGGGGTCTGCTGCGCCATCGCCGACGCGGCGCAGAGCAGCAGCGCAACGACCAGCGAATCAACACGACGAGCGCTCTGCCGGATCATCGAAGGTCTCCTTTTCGTCGGGCGCTCCCTTCTTGGAATCGACCCGATACTGCCCGCTATCGTTGCGTGTCCAGCCGCAGCTTGACGTAAGACCCCGGCGCGTCCTCGATCGGCTCGAGCTTGCCGTCTCCCGGTGTGCGCGCCGGCACCTTCTCGCCGCCGAATCGCTCGATCCAGGCGTTCCACTCCGGCCACCACGAGCCGTCGTGCCGCTGTGCCTTGGACAGCCACTCGTCGGCGCTGCCGCTCAGCGCGTCGTCGGTCCAGTAGTGGTACTTGCCGCCCGCCGGCGGGTTGACGATGCCGGCGATGTGGCCCGAGCCGCCGAGGATGAACTTGACCTCGCCCGGCAGACGCTGGGCACCCAGGTAGGTGGCCTTCCACGGCGCGATGTGGTCCTCGATGGTCGACACGAAGCAGGCCGGAGTGCGGATCTTGTCGAGGTCGATGGGTTCGCCCGCCAGCGCGATCCCGCCCGGCTTCACCAGCGCGTTGCGGATGTACATGTTGCGCAGGTAGAAGGTGTGCATCTTCGCCGGCATGCGCGTGGAATCGGAGTTCCAGAACAGCAGGTCGAACGGGAACGGGTCCTTCCCGAGCAGGTAGTTGTTGACCACGAAGGACCAGATCAGGTCGTTGGCACGCAGCAGGTTGAAGGTGGCCGCCATCTCCGAGCCCTCGAGATAGCCGCGCTCCTGCATCTTCTTCTCCAGGCTCGCCAGCACGGTCTCGTCGACGAACACGCCCAGCTCGCCCGGCTCGGTGAAGTCGATCAAGGCGGTGAAGAAGGTCGCGCTCTTCACGGGCTCGCGCTTCTTCGCGGCCAGCCACGCCAGAGTGCAGGCGAGCAGCGTCCCGCCCAGGCAGTAGCCGATGACGTTCGCTTCCTTCTCGCCGGTGGCCCGCTCGATCGCCTCCAGCGCCGCGATCGGACCCTCCAGCATGTAGTCGTCGAAGCCCTTGCCGGCGAAGCGCTCGTCCGGGTTGCGCCAGGAGATCACGAACAGCGTGTGCCCCCGCGCCACCGCCCAGCGGATGAAGGAGTTCTTCTCGCGCAGGTCGAGGATGTAATACTTGTTGATCCAGGGCGGGATGATCAGCAGCGGGGTCTTCCACACGGTCTGCGTGCTCGGCGCGTACTGAATGAGCTGGATCAGGTCGTTCTGATAGACCACCTTGCCCGGCGTGGTGGCCACGTTCTCGCCCAGCTTGAACGCGGAGGGGTCGGTCATACTGATCGACAGCTGGCCGCCGCCGCGCTCCAGGTCGTCGAGCAGGTTGTGCAGCCCTTCGATCAGGTTGCGGCCGCCCGAGTCCACGGTCGCGCGCAGCACCTCGGGGTTGGTGAACACGAAATTGGTTGGCGCCAGCGCGTCCACGAACTGGCGCGTGAAGAACTGCGCCTTGCGCGCGGTCTGCGGGTCCAGGCCCTGCACTTCGCCCACCGTGCGCTGGATGTTCTGCGCGGCGATTAGGTAGGACTGCTTGATGTAGTCGAACAGGAAGTTGTTCTCCCACACCTCGTTCTTGAAGCGGCTGTCGGACTTGGCCGGAGTCGCCACCGGCTCTGGCTTCTCGCCCAGGAAGCGCGACATGGCGCTGTGCCACAGGCGCGCGTAGTCCTGCCACATGCGCATCTGCGCCTCGGCGAGCTGCATCGGGTTGGCCATCAGCTTGGCCGCCAGGTCGACGAACGCGTTGGTCACGCCGACTTCGTCGCTGGGCAGCGGCGCCTTGCCCCGTTGCACGTGCGCCAGGAAGTCGTTGGCCAGGCGCTGGCTCTGGCGCGCGATGTCCGCGAACTCGCGCGCCAGTTCCTCCGGCCCGGGGGGCGAGGAGGACGGCGGCACGGAATCGCTGGGGGTGGCCATCGGGGTTTCCTGCTTACAGCGCGGCAAAGCGCAGCATGCCGTCGTGCTCGCTGCGCGCCACCCGGCCCTTGTGCAGCAGATGGTTCAAGTGCGCGATCGCCTCGCCCATCGCGAACGACATCTGGTGGTCGTCGAGCGCGCGCCGGAACAGCACAGGGACGATCTGCGCGGCGGAGGCCGGCTGCGCGCAGGCCGCCAGCACCTCGTCGAGGCGCGCGGCGTGGTGCTCGTGCAGCGCCGCGGCGCGCGCCTGCAAGCCGCGGAACGGCAGGCCATGCGAAGGCAGCACCAGCGTCCCGGGCGGCAACTGCGCGTAGCGATCCACGGACTTGAGGAACAGGTCCAGCGGGTCCGCTTCGGGCTGCTCGGCCCACACGCTAACATTGGTGCTGATCTTGGGCAGCACCATGTCGCCCGAGATCAGCAGGCCCAGCTCGCGGCAATATAAGGCGGCGTGCTCGGGCGCGTGGCCGTAGCCGGTCACCACCGACCAGGCGTGCTCGCCGATGTCGATACGCTCGCAGTCCATGATGCGGCGGAAGGCGGCCGGCGGCTCGCTGATGGCGCGCCGGTAGACATGCGGATGGGCGCGCATCACCTCTGCGCGCGCGCTGTCCAGGCCGTGCCGCTGAAACAGCGCCAGGGTGTCGTCCTTGGTGTGCCCGGGCAGCTGCGCGTAATTGACATGTGTGGTGAGGAACTCGGCTTCGGTCATCCACAGCTCGACGCCGAAGCGCTGCGTGAGCCAGCCCGCGAGTCCGACGTGGTCCGGATGGAAGTGGGTCACCAGCACCCGGTTCACGCTGCCCGTGGCGAGCAGCGATCCGAAGATCGCCTCCCACAGCTCGCGGGTGCGCGCCGAGTTGAGGCCGCAATCGATCAGCGTCCAGCCGTCGCCGTCGCGCAGCACCCACAGGTTGATATGGTCCAGCGCGAACGGCAGCGGCATGCGCAGCCAGAAGATGCCCGGCTCGATCTCGAGCGTCGTTCCCGCCTCCGGCGGACCGGCGAACGGGAACTGCAGAGGGCTGAGGCCGGCCGCGACAGGCCGGAAGGCGGCGGGATCGTTCATCGTAGAAAGGGCAGCGGCCACAGGAGGTCCGCTGCCCTTGGGACACAGAATGATAACCGATCCGGCCCGCTGCGCGGGCACCCCGCGTGGTGAGAGGCGGGGAGTAAGTATCCCTTCAGCTACTGCGTCGGCTGCGACTGCTCCGCTTGCGCCGCGCGCTGCTGGTAATCCACATAGGCGGGGATGGCGATGGCCGCCGCGATCCCGACCACGAACAGCACCGGCAGTATCAGCGCCAGGACCACCGCGCCGGTCGAGTTCGGCGGCGGGGGGTTGCCGAAGCGGTTGGAGCCCTGCGTGCCCGGGATGATCCAGAAGAGCAGGGGGACGATCGGAACGATCAGCAGCAGGGACATCCAGCCGGACATGTTGAAGTCGTGGCAACGCTGGATCGTGAGCATGACCATGACCACCAGCATGCCGACTCCGCCCACGATCATGCCGATCGCGAGCAGGAACTGGAGGTCGGTCACCCCGGCCAGCAGGGCGAATAGGCCGATCACCAGGTACATCACCAGGGTCATTCCCACTCCGTAGCCGATGTAGCGGACCCTGCCCATGCGGCCGGAAGCGGACAGGATCTTGACATCGCCGTACTGCTCGGCCTGGTCGGCGACCTTGGCGGCCGGCGTCTTGTAAGGATTGCTTTGCATGAAGACCTCCTTGGTAAGGTGGGTCGTATGTGCGGTTAGGCCATTGGTATCGGCCTGCCGGCGCCGGGGTTTAGCACTGCATGAGGCCGTCCGCCCCTGTTAACATTCGCAGGTCGATGCCCCGGAGCACACCCGTGAAACCTGCCGACGCCCCCCTCCTCAAGCGCTTCACTAGCCTGGACTTCGGCCTGGGCGAGACGCTCGACATGCTGCGCGAGAGCGTGCAGCAGTTCGCCGCCGCGGAGATCGCCCCGCGCGCCGCCGAGATCGACCGCAGCAACGAGTTCCCCGCCGATCTGTGGCGCAAATTCGGGGACATGGGGCTGCTCGGCATCACGGTCGAGGAGGAGTACGGCGGTACCGGCATGGGCTACCTCGCCCATATCCTCGCGGTGGAGGAGATCAGCCGTGCTTCTGCTGCCGTCGGCTTGTCCTATGGCGCGCACTCCAACCTGTGCGTCAACCAGATCCGCCGCAACGGCGACGCCGCCCAGAAGCGCAAGTACCTGCCCCGGCTGATCAGCGGCGAGCACGTCGGCGCGCTGGCGATGAGCGAGCCGAACGCCGGCTCGGACGTGGTCGGCATGCGCCTGCGCGCCGAGCGCCGCGGCGACCGTTACCTGCTGAACGGCAACAAGATGTGGATCACCAACGGGCCGGATGCCGACGTGCTGGTGGTCTATGCCAAGACCGATCCGGCGGCCGGTGCCAAGGGGATCACCGCCTTCCTGATCGAGAAAGGGTTCAAGGGCTTCTCGACGGCGCAGAAGCTCGACAAGCTCGGCATGCGCGGGTCCAACACCGGCGAGCTGGTGTTCCAGGACTGCGAAGTGCCGGAGGAGAACGTGCTGGGGCAGGTGGGCCGGGGCGCGCAGATCCTGATGAGCGGGCTCGACTTCGAGCGCGCCGTGCTGTCCGGCGGGCCGCTCGGCGTGATGCAGGCCTGCATGGACGTGGTGCTCCCCTACGTGCACGAGCGCGTGCAGTTCGGTCAGCCGATCGGCGAGTTCCAGCTGATGCAGGGCAAGCTCGCCGACATGTACAGCACGATGAACGCCTGCCGGGCCTATGTCTACGCGGTCGGTCGCGCGTGTGATACCGCCAACTCGCCCGAGCAGGTGCGCGCGCTGCGCAAGGACGCCGCCGGCGCCGTGCTGTACAGCGCGGAGAAGGCCACCTGGATGGCGGGCGAAGCGATCCAGGCGCTCGGCGGCAACGGCTACATCAACGAGTTTCCCACCGGTCGTCTGTGGCGCGACGCCAAGCTCTACGAGATCGGTGCTGGGACGTCGGAAATCCGACGCTGGCTGATCGGGCGGGAGCTGTTCGAAGATAGCAAGTAGGAACGGGCCCCGACGGCAGGAGTTCTGCGATGCCCGATCTGTGGGACAACCCGATGCGGACCGACGGCTTCGAGTTCGTCGAGTACGCGGCGCCCGATCCCGCGGCGCTCGGGGCGCTGTTCGAGAAGATGGGCTTCCGCGCCGTGGCGCGGCACCGGCAGAAGGACGTCACCCTGTACCGGCAAGGCGACGTCAACTTCATCATCAACGCCGAGCCGCACTCCTTCGCGCAGTCATTCGCGCGCATTCACGGCCCGTGCGTGTGCGCGATCGCGTTCCGGGTCCGCGACGCGGCCGTCGCCTACAAGCGTGCCATCGAGCTGGGCGCCTGGGGCGTGCCCAGCCAGCCCGGGCCGATGGAGCTCAACATTCCGGCGATCAAGGGCATCGGCGACTCGCTGGTCTACCTGGTCGACCGCTATCCCGGCAACGACGGCGACCTGTCGATCTACGACGTCGACTTCCGCTGGCTGCCGGATGAGGACCGTCGGCCGGCCGGCGCGGGGCTGAGCGCCATCGATCACCTGACGCACAACGTGCATCGCGGTCGCATGCGCGAGTGGGCCGAGTTCTACGAGCGCCTGTTCAACTTCCGCGAGATGCGTTACTTCGACATCGAGGGCAAGCTCACCGGGTTGCGCTCCAAGGCGATGACCAGCCCCTGCGGCAAGATCCGCATCCCGATCAACGAGTCGTCCGACGATCGCAGCCAGATCCAGGAGTACCTCGACGCCTATCACGGCGAGGGCATCCAGCACATCGCGCTCGCCAGCTGCGACATCTATGCAACCGTGGAAGGGTTGCGGGCGGCCGGCGTCGCCTTCCTCGACACGCCCGATGCGTATTACGAGCGGGTGGACGAGCGCGTGGCCGGCCACGGCGAGGACCTCACGCGCCTGCGCGCCGACCGCATCCTGATCGACGGCGCGCCGACTCAGGGCGGCGGGCTGCTGCTGCAGATCTTCACCAAGACCGTGATCGGCCCGATCTTCTTCGAGATCATCCAGCGCAAGGGCAACGAGGGCTTCGGCGAGGGCAACTTCCGCGCGCTGTTCGAGTCGATCGAGGAGGATCAGGTGCGGCGTGGCGTGTTGCCGCCCGAGCCGGCCCAATAGCGCGCGCGCAGCAGCCGCTTCTGCAGCTTGCCGGTCGGCTCGCGCGGCAGCTCCGCCTCGAAGTCGATCGAGCGCGGGCACTTGATCGGCGACAGCTGCCGGCGGCAGAAGGCGATCAGCTCGGCCTCGAGGGCCGGTCCGGCGTCGCGCATGTCGTGCGGCTGCACCACGGCCTTCACTTCCTCGCCGAACTCGTCGTGCGGCACGCCGAACACGGCCACATCGTGCACGCTCGGGTGCGTAGCGAGCAGGTTCTCGCATTCCTGCGGGTAGATGTTGACCCCGCCCGAGATGATGACGTACGCCTTGCGGTCAGTCAGATACAGGTAACCTTCCTGGTCCACGTAGCCGATGTCGCCCAGCGTGGCCCAACCCTTCACGTTGCGCGATTCCGCGGTCTTCTGCGGATCGTTGTGATACTCGAAGGGCCGGCCATCGGCAAAGTAGATGCCGCCGACCTCGCCGGGCGGTAGCTCCTCGCCGTCCGGCCCGCAGATCTTGAGGGTGCCCATGACGGCCCGGCCGACGCTGCCCTTGTGCGTCAGCCATGACGCCGGATCCACCACCGTCATGCCGGCGCCTTCCGTGCCGGCGTAGTACTCCCACACGATCGGGCCCCACCAGTCGAGCATCTCCTCCTTGACCGGGATCGGGCAGGGCGCGGCGGCGTGGACGGCGCACTTCAGCGACGACAGGTCGTAGCGCGCGCGCTCCTCGGGCGGCAGCCGCAGCAGCCGCACGAACATGGTCGGCACCAGTTGCGTGTGCGTGACGGCGTGCGCCTGCACCAGCCGCAGGTATTCGGCCGCGTCGAAGCGCTCCATCACGATCGCGGTGCCGCCGAGCCGCATCACCGTCATGCAGAAGCGCAAGGGCGCTGCGTGGTAGAGCGGCGCGGGCGAGAGGTACACGGCACGCTCGTCGAAGCCGAACAGCCCGCTGCACATTTCGACCAGCGGGTTGGACGCGTCGATGGCCGGTGACGACACGCCCGCCAGCACGCCCTTCGGTCGCCCCGTGGTGCCCGACGAGTACAGCATGTCGCAGCCGGCGGTCTGGTCGGCAATCGGCCGCGCGGGAAACCGGTTCAGCGTCCGCTCAAGACTGTCGTAGGCGTCGATCCCGCCGTCCACCATCAAGCGCGTGGCGACGCCGGGCATGTGCGCCCTCAGCTGCGCGGCGACCTCGCGCAAGGCGTAGGAGGTGACGAGCAGCTTTGCGCCGCTGTCCTCCAGGATGTAGCCGGCTTCCGCGGCGGTGAGCCGGCTGCTGATCGGCGTGTAGACGATGCCTGCGCGCTGCGCTCCCCAGCACAACTCTAGGTAACGCGGATGGTTCTCCAGCATCAGTGCGATGTGGTCGCCTGCTGCCAGCCCGCGCGCGCGGAGCAGGTGCGCGAACCGGTTCGAGGCCTCGTCGAGCGCGCGATACGTCACGCACTCACCGCTGCCCGCCATGCGGTAGGCGATCTTGTCCGGTGTGGTGCGTGCGTGGATCGATGGGTGCACGGTGTTGTACCTCGCTGCGCTGAAGTATAGGCGTTGCAAGCGCGCGCATCACCGCGGCGAAGCGCACGGTCCGTGCCTCTGATAGCCTTTGCCCAAAGCGTTAGGGAGGAGGCCCCGCCATGACGGAACGACCGCTACCGGTGATCACGCCGGAGACCCGCCACTTCTGGGAAGGAACCCGAGCCGGCGAGCTACGCCTGCAAAGATGCGGCGCTTGCCGCAAAGCGTACTTCCCGCCGCGGCCGTTCTGCCCGCACTGCGCGTCCGCGGAGGTCGTCGTGTTCTGCGCCAGCGGCCGGGCGACGCTGTACAGCTACGTCATTCACCACCGCGCTGCACCGGGCTTCGTGCCGCCGTATTCGATCGCGGTGGTGCAGCTCGAAGAAGGCCCGCGGATGATGACCAACGTCGTGGAAGTGCCGCAGACGCCGGAGGCGCTGCAGCTCGACATGCCGCTGCAGGTGGTTTTCCAGCGCATCGACGAAGACATCACGCTGCCGCTGTTCCGGCCCGTCCAAAGTGCATTTCATCAAACCGGGAGCGCGGCATGAAGCCCGGCAGCATCGCCTTCGTGGGCGCCGCCGAGACCACCGAGCTGGGGGTGATTCCGCACATGTCGCAGATCCAGCTGCACGCCGACGCCGCGCGCAACGCGCTGCGCGACGCGGGGTTGAAGCCCGCCGACATCGACGGCGTGGCCTGCGCCGGAGAGGTGCCGACCAACGTTGCGCACTACCTAGGTATCGTGCCGAAGTGGGTAGACGGCACCGCGGTGGGCGGCTGCTCGTTCATGCTGCATGTGCGGCACGCGGCGGCCGCGATCAGCGCCGGCCTGTGCAGCACGGTGTTGATCACGCACGGCGAGAGCGGCCGCTCGCGCATCGGGGCGATTCCGCGCAGCATTCCACCGGCCTCGCTGCAGGGGCAGTTCGAGGCGCCATTCGGCATCCTCGGCCCGCCCAGCATGTTCACCATTCCGGTGTTGCGCTACCTGAAGACCTACGGCGTCACCCAAGAGCAGCTGGCGATGGTGGCCGTGGTGCAGCGCGAGTGGGCGGCGCGCAACCCGCGCGCGATGATGAAGGATCCCATCACGGTGGCCGAAGTGCTCAACTCGCGCATGATCGCCTATCCGTTCCGCCTGCTGATGTGCTGCCTGGTCACCGACGGCGGCGGGGCGCTGGTGCTCACCTCCGCCGAGCGTGCCCGGGATCTGCCGCAGAAGCCGGTGTACATCCTCGGCACCGGCGAGAGCGTCGAAAGCCCGATGATCAGCCAGATGGAAGATTTCACTTCCTCGCGTGCTTTCCGCGTCGCCGGCAAGCAGGCGTTCGACAGCGCCGGCATCCGGCCCGGGGACGTCGATCATCTGATGATCTACGACGCCTTCGCCCATCTGCCCTTGTACGGGCTGGAGGACCTCGGCTTCGTCGGCCGCGGCGAAGCGGCCGCTTTCATCGCGGAGCGCAACACCGCGCCCGGCGGCAAGCTGCCGGTGAACACCAACGGCGGCGGCTTGAGCTACACGCACACCGGCATGTACGGGATGTTCGCGCTGCAGGAGAGCGTGCGCCAGGTGCGCGGCACCGCGCCGGCGCAGGTGAAGGACGTGGAGGTGGCCGTGTGCCACGGCGTGGGCGGGATGTTCGCCGCCAGCGGGACCATCGTGATGGCGGATCGCCGCCCTTGAGCCGCAGCCATGGCGATTGACTACCGAAAGCTGAAGAACTGGCCGTTTCAGGACGTCGTCCAGACCTACACGGCCAGGGACTGCATGCTCTACGCCCTGGGCGTCGGGCTGGGCGCGGACCCGCTCGATCGCCAGCAGCTGCGCTTCGTGTACGAGCACGGACTGCAGATGCTGCCGACGATGCCGGTGGTGCTGGCTACCCCCGGCTTTTGGCTGAAGGATGCGGACACCGGCATCGACTGGAAGACGGTGCTGCACGGCGAACAGGCGCTGACCCTCCACCGCCCTTTGCCCACCGCCGGAACGGTGCGCAGCCGGATGAGCATCGAGGAGGTCGTGGACAAGGGGCCTGGCAAAGCCGCGATCCTGTACATGCGTCGTGATCTGTACGACCACGCCAGCGGCGAGCAGCTGTGCTCGATGTGGTCGAGCGGCGTATGCCGCGGCGCGGGCGGCTTCGGCGGGCCGTCCGGTCCGACGCGCGCGCTGCATCCGCTGCCGGACCAGAAGCCGGATTTCACTTGCGACCTTCCGACGCTGCGGCAGGCGGCGCTGATCTATCGCCTGAGCGGCGACTACAACCCGCTGCACACCGATCCCGCGGTGGCAGCGGCAGGCGGCTTCGAGCGGCCGATCCTGCATGGGCTGTGCACCTATGGGGTAGCCGGCCACGCCTTGCTGAAAACGCTGTGCGGCTACGACGGCGCCCGCCTGCGCCGCCTGGACGTGCGCTTCTCCGCGCCCGTGTACCCCGGTGAGATGATCCGCACAGAGATCTGGAAGGAAGGCGGCGGCCGCGCCAGCTTTCGCGCCCGCTCGATCGAGCGCGACATCGTGGTCCTGAACAACGGCTTGGCCGAATACGAC
>DATBMG010000025.1:0-17932 GCA_036554965.1 Burkholderiales bacterium | reverse complement strand
CAGGAGCGCGACCGGCCCTTCGCCGGCATGACCGCGGTGCCGCTGGCGCTGCTCGGGCGCGTGTTCGCCTCGCCCGGGCCGATCTACGATCCGCAAGCCGACACGCGCGACTACTGGGGCATGGCGCGTGCCTTGTATGCGGCCGGCTTCCGCCAGGGCGAGCTGGTGCACAACACTTTCGCGTATCACTTCACGCCCGCCGGCTTCATGGCGGACCTTGCCGCGCAGGCGATCGGTTGCCCGGTGTTTCCGGCCGGCATCGGCCAGACCGAGCTGCAGGTGCAGACCATCGCCGACCTGAAGCCCGTGTGCTACACCGGCACGCCGTCGTTCCTGAAGATCCTGCTGGAGAAGGCCGACGAGATGAAGCTCGACATCTCCAGCCTGAAGAAGGCTGCGGTCGGCGGCGAGGCCTTCCTGCCGGCGGTGCGGCAGCTGTTGCGCGACCGCGGCATCGACGGCTACCAGCTCTACGGCACCGCGGATCTGGGTCTGATCGCCTACGAGACCGAGGCGCGCGAGGGCATGGTGGTGGACGAGGGGGTGATCCTGGAGGTCGTACGCCCCGGCACCGGCGATCCGGTCCCCGAAGGCGAAGTGGGTGAGGTGGTGGTCACGACCTTCACTGCGGAGTACCCGCTGATCCGCTTCGCCACCGGCGATCTGTCGGCGGTGCTGGCCGGTCCGAGCCCGTGCGGGCGCACCAACACGCGCATCAAGGGCTGGATGGGCCGCGCCGACCAGACCACCAAGGTGAAAGGCATGTTCGTGCACCCCTCGCAGGTGGCGCAGGTGGTTCGCCGCCATCCCGAGATCGTGCGTGCGCGCCTGATCGTCGCGCACGATGCGGGCAAGAACGACGTGATGACGCTGCAATGCGAGCTGGCCGGGCCGGCACCCGAGGCCTTCGCCGCTGCGGTCGCCGACAGCCTGCGCGAGATCTGCAAGCTGCGCGGTAACGTGCAGCTCAAGCCCGCCGGCACGTTGCCCAACGACGGCAAGGTGATCGAAGACGCTCGCAAATACGACTGAGGCGAGATGAAACACCCGATCAGCCGCTACCCGGTGCCGGAGCTGAAAGACCTGCCCGCCGACGTGCGCGACCGGATCCTGCAGGTGCAGGAGAAGGCCGGCTTCGTGCCCAACGTGTTCATCACGCTAGCGCACAGGCCGGACGAGTTCCGCGCCTTTTTCGCGTACCACGATGCGCTGATGTTGCGCGAGGCGTCCGGTCTGACCAAGGCCGAACGCGAGATGATCGTGGTCGCCACCAGCGGCGCCAACCACTGCCTGTATTGCGTGATCGCGCACGGTGCGATCCTGCGCATCTACGCCAAGAACCCGCAGATCGCCGACCAGGTGGCGGTGGACCACCGCAAGGCCGCCATCAGCCCGCGCCAACGGGCGATGCTCGACTTCGCGGTCAAGCTGGCGCGCACCCCCGAGGCGATCGACGAAGCCGACCACCAGCGCATGCGCGATCACGGCTTCAGCGACGAGGACATCTGGGACGTCGGCGGGATCACCGCATTGTTCGCCTTGTCCAACCGCATGGCGCACCTGCTCGCCATGCGTCCCAACGACGAGTTCTACCTGCTCGGCCGCGTCCCGCCCGCTGCGAAGGCGGCAAGCAAGTCGTAGCCGGGAGCCTCGCGTGCGGAAACCGTGGTGGGGCTTCGGCGTCGCGGGGCTGCTCGCGCTGTCTCCGGCGGCGCAGCCGCAACAGCCGCCGGCGCCCGGCTATCCGTCTTGGGCGTTTCCCTTGAAGGTCGACAGAGCGTTCCCGCCTGAGGGGCCGGAACCGAAGCGCCTGGACGGCAGCCCGAAGCGATACACGCAGGAACAGGTCGACGACCTGCTGAACCCGCCGGATTGGTTCCCCGACCAGCGCCCGGAGCCGCCCGCGATCGTACTCAAGGGGCACGGCGACGCGCTGGCCTGCGGCGCCTGTCATCTGATGTCCGGGCTCGGGCACCCGGAGTCCGCCGATCTCACGGGTCTCACAGTGGCGTACATGGCCCAGCAGATGCGGGACTTCAAGAGCGGCAGCCGGATCGACGTGCCCAGGATGAACAAGATCGCGAGAGCCGTTTCCGAGGATGAGTCGCAGCAGGCCGCCGCGTGGTTCGCCAAGCTCGAGCCGCGCCGATTCACCAGAGTCATCGAAGCCGACAGCGTGCCGAAGACCTTCCTGGGCGATGGCCGGATGCGCTTCGTCGAGCCGGGTGGTGGCACCGAGCCCATCGGCAACCGCATCATCACCGTGCCGGAGGATCAAGCCCGGGCGCGCCTGCGCGATCCAAACTCGGGGTTTGTCGCTTACGTCCCGGTCGGGAGCATCGCGAAAGGCAAGGAACTCGCCGAATCCGGCGGGGGTAGGACGCCCGCGTGCGCCGCTTGCCACGGGCCGGACTTGAAAGGCGCGGGTGATGTGCCGAGACTCGGCGGCGTGCATCCGATCTACATCGCGCGCCAGCTGTACCGCTTTCGGGATGGAACGCGCAACGGCGCCGGCGCGGCGCTCATGAAGCCGGCGGTCGAGCGGCTGACCGACGAAGACGTCGTCGCGCTGTCGGCGTACCTGGGGTCGCTAGCACCCTAGCCCGAATATTTCACCAGGCCACCCCCGCATGGCATGCGAATGCACACCAGCAACCAGTCTTGGATCTTTCCTCTGCAGGACACTTTGGCGTCGGGGTTACGCGGATTCTGGACGGTTCTGGACGGCCCAGAATTCCGCGTCCTGGTGAAATATCCGGGCTAGCGTCCGTCGAGGCGGCGATGCCGGATACCAGGATTTCGACGGGGACTTCGACGAGCCGGCGTGCATGCCTGACGGGCCTGCTCGGCCTGGCGGGACTGGCGTGTGTGCCGTCTCGCGTCGCGGCGGACCCGCCGGTCCCGCCGCAAGGCATCGGGCGTCGCATCCGGCATCTGTCGTACAGCGATCAGGGCGGCCGCCCCGACGGCGTGCAGGTGATGGTCAACCGCGGCCATGTGTATGTCGGTCACATGTTCAGCGACGGCGTGACCATCCTCGACGCGGCCGATCCCCGCCGCTTGAAGCCGGTCGGCTTCTTTACCGCCGGGGCCCATACCCGTACGCATCACCTGCAAGTCGCGCACGATCTGATGCTGCTCGCCAACGGAGCGAACATCGTCGCTATGCAATCCTACGACAACATGCGCGGTTATTTCGAGAACATGCTCGCCGACAGCATCACCGAGCGCAAGAAGTTCCGCTCGGGCCTGAGCATCCACGACATCTCGCGCCCGGCGCAGCTGCGCGAGATCGCGTTCCTCGAAATGCCCGGCTTCGGCATCAACCGGCTGTGGTGGGCGGGCGGCCGGCACGCCTACGTGTCCGCGCATTTCGACGGCTATATCGACCACATCCTGTGTATCGTCGACCTCAAAGACGTCACCAAGCCGCAGATCGTGTCGCGCTGGTGGTTGCCCGGCATGCATCGCGCGGGCGGGGAGACGCTGGACTGGCCGAAGGGCCGTCGCGTCGCGCTGCATCACATGATCACTGCGGGGGATCGCGGCTACGGCGCCTGGCGCGACGGCGGGTTCACCATCCACGATCTCAGTGACCCGGCCAATCCGAAGCTGCTCTCGCACATCAACTGGTCGCCGCCCTTCCCCGGAGGCACGCACACGCCGTTGCCGCTGCCGGGACGCGGGCTCGCAGTGGTGGCCGACGAGGCGAACGCCGAGAAGTGTGCAAAGGGCACGTTCCACACCTTCGTGGTGGATGTGCGCGTGCCGGAGAACCCGGTGCCGATCGCCACGCTGCCCACTCCGAGGGACCGCGACTACTGCGCGCTGGGCACCTTCGGGCCGCACAATCTGCACGAGAACCGGCCGGGGTCGTTCGTGAGCGAGGAGATCGTCTTTGCGACCTACAACAATGCCGGCGTGCGCGTGTTCGACATCCGGGACGCGTTCGCGCCCAACGAGATCGCCTCCTGGGTGCCCCCGAGCCCGGCGCGGCTGGTCGATCCGCGCCCGAACATCGCGCTGGCGGCCAAGACCTGCGATGCGTACGTCACCCCCGAGGGGCTGATGTTCGTCAGCGACTGGAACGCGGGCATGCACGTGCTGCAGTACGAAGGCTGAACCGGCCCCCGCCGCTGGTATAATTTCACAGTTTTTCGCTTGCACCACAAATGCATAGCGAAGCGTTACACCTCATAAGGGATGCCCGCGATGGCTGCACTTCCGGATAACGATCCGCAGGAAACCCAGGAATGGCTTGACGCCTTGGACGGCGTGCTGGCCTATGAGGGGCCGCAGCGCGCGCACTACATCGTCGAAAAGCTGATCGACAAGGCGCGGCGCTCCGGGGCCTACCTGCCCTACAACGCCACCACCGCCTACATCAACACCATCCCGCCGGGCCAGGAAGAGCCCTCGCGCGGCGATCACGGTCTGGAACACCGCATTCGCTCTATCGTCCGCTGGAACGCGATGGCGATGGTGGTGCGCGCCAACAAGGTGTCCTCGGAGCTGGGCGGGCACATCGCCAGCTTCGCGTCCGCCGCAACGCTGTACGACGTGGGCTTCAACCACTTCTGGCGCGCGCCCTCGGACAGTTTCGGCGGCGACCTGGTGCTCTTCCAGGGGCACTCCTCGCCGGGCGTGTACGCGCGCGCCTTCCTCGAGGGCCGCATCAGCGAGGAGCAGCTCGATCACTTCCGCCAGGAGGTCGCCGGCAAGGGCCTGTCCTCCTACCCGCACCCCTGGCTGATGCCCAACTTCTGGCAGTTCCCCACGGTGTCCATGGGGCTCGGGCCGATCATGGCGATCTATCAGGCGCGCTTCATGAAGTACCTGAAGGATCGCGGCGTGCTGGACACCGACGGGCGTAAGGTGTGGGCGTTCATGGGCGACGGCGAGATGGACGAACCGGAGTCGCTGGGCGCCATCTCGCTCGCCGTGCGCGAGAAGCTCGACAACCTGATCTTCGTGGTGAACTGCAACCTGCAGCGCCTGGACGGCCCGGTGCGCGGCAACGGCAAGATCATCCAGGAGCTGGAGGCGGATTTCCGCGGCGCCGGCTGGAACGTGATCAAGGTGATCTGGGGTTCCTACTGGGATCCGCTGATCGCGCGCGACACCGCCGGACTGCTGCTCAAGCGCATGGAAGAGGCGGTGGACGGCGAGTACCAGGTGTTCAAGTCGAAGGACGGCGCCTACGTGCGCAAGCACTTCTTCGGCAAGTACCAGGAGCTGTTGGCGATGGTGGCCAACATGTCCGACGACGACATCTGGCGCCTGAATCGCGGCGGCCACGACCCCCACAAGATCTATGCGGCGTACGCCGCGGCGGTGAAGCACAAAGGGCAGCCGACCGTGATCCTGGCCAAGACCATCAAGGGCTACGGCATGGGCGAGGCCGGCGAAGGCCAGATGATCACGCACCAGCAGAAGAAGATGGGCACCATCTCGATCAAGGCCTTCCGCGACCGCTTCAATATCCCGATTCCCGACGATCAGCTCGAGGAGGTGCCGTTCTACAAGCCCGCGGACGACAGCCCGGAGATGAAGTACCTCAAGGAACGGGTGGCCGCCCTGGGCGCGGTGCCGCAGCGCCGGCAAAAGGCCTTGCCGCTGGAAGTCCCACCGCTCACGGCGTTCCAGCCGCTGCTCGAGGCCGGCGGCGAGCGCGAGTTCTCCACCACCATGGCGTTCGTGCGGCTGCTCAACATCCTGGTGCGGGACAAGAACATCGGCAAGCAGATCGTGCCGATCGTCCCGGACGAGTCGCGCACCTTCGGCATGGAGGGGATGTTTCGACAGCTCGCCATCTACTCCTCGATCGGGCAGCTCTATCGGCCGGAGGACGCCGACCAGCTGATGTACTACAAGGAGGACAAGAGCGGACAGATCCTGCAGGAAGGCATCAACGAGGCCGGCGCGATGTGCTCGTGGATCGCGGCCGCCACCTCCTACAGCACGCACGGCGTGTCGATGATCCCGTTCTACATCTTCTACTCGATGTTCGGCTTCCAGCGCGTGGGCGACCTCGCCTGGGCCGCCGGCGACAGCCGCGCGCGCGGCTTCCTGCTGGGCGGCACGGCCGGCCGCACGACCCTGAACGGCGAAGGCCTGCAGCACGAGGACGGCCACAGCCACCTGCTGTCCTCGACCATCCCCAACTGCATCTCCTACGACCCCACCTTCGCCTACGAAGTCGCGGTGATCATCCAGGACGGGCTGCGCCGCATGGTGAAGGAGCAGCAGGACGTCTTCTACTACATCACGCTGATGAACGAGAACTATGCGCACCCGGCCATGCCGCAGGGCGCGGAGGCCGGCATCCTGAAGGGCATGTACCTGTTGCGCGGTGCGAAGCCGGAGGCGCGCGGCGCGCGGGTGCAACTGCTCGGCAGCGGCACCATCCTGCGCGAGGTGATCGCCGCCGCCGATCTGCTGGAGCAGGACTGGAACGTGGTTTGCGACGTGTGGAGCTGCCCGAGTTTCACCGAGTTGCGCCGCGAGGGGATGGAGGCGGAGCGCTGGAATCTGCTGCACCCCGAGGAGCCGCAGCGCAAGAGCTACGTGGAGCGCTGCCTGGAGGCCCACGAAGGTGCCGCCGTGGCCGCCACGGACTACATGCGCACCTTCGCCGACCAGATCCGGCCGTACCTCAAGCGCAGCTACACGGTGCTCGGCACCGACGGGTTCGGGCGCTCCGACTTCCGCAAAGAGCTGCGGCGCTTCTTCGAGGTGGACCGGTACTATGTGGCGATCGCGGCGCTGAAGGCCCTGGCGGACGAGGGTAAAGTGCCGCGGGCGACCGTGGCGCAGGCGATCCGGAAGTACGGGATCGACGCCAACAAGCCCTGTCCCTGGCTGGTCTAGGGCCGACACCCGGGTCTGGCAAGGGCCGCGACAACAACGACGGGAGACGACCGTGGGAGCGATGCAGGAGGTGTTCGTCCCGGACATCGGCGACTTCAAGGATGTGCCGATCATTGAAGTGCTGGTGAAGCCGGGCGACCGGATCAAGCCCGACGACTCGCTGGTCACCTTGGAGAGCGACAAGGCCACCATGGAGGTCCCGGCGCCCGTCGGCGGCGTGGTGCAGGCCATGAAAGTGAAGGTCGGCGACCGCGTGTCGCAGGGCTCGCTGATCCTCACGCTGGAAACCGGCGAGGCGGGCGCCGCCACAGCAGGCGCACCGGTGGCGGCCGCGGCACCTGCACCGGCTCCCGCGCCGGCACCTGCACCGGCTCCCGCGCCGGCGGCGGCATCGGCTCCCGTGCCGGCGGCTGCCGTTGCGTCGGCGGCAGCCGCGCGCGCGGTGTCGCCAGCGGCACCCACACCGGCGGCGCCCGCATCGGTGACAGTGGACGAAGCCGGCTTCGCGCGCGCGCATGCCAGTCCCGCCGTGCGTCGGTTCGCGCGCGAGCTAGGCCTCGATCTCGCCAGGGTGAAGGGCACTGGCCCGAAGGGGCGCGTGCTCAAGGAGGACGTCCAGGGCTTCGTGAAAGAGGTGCTGGCGCGCCCGGCCGGCGCTGCAGCCGGGCCCGGTCTCGGTTTCGCGCTGCCCGCCATGCCGGCCGTGGACTTCGCCAAGTTCGGGCCGATCGAGGCCAAGCCGCTGGCGCGCATCAAGAAGATCTCAGGCGCCAACCTGCATCGCAACTGGGTGGCGATTCCCCACGTCACCCAGCACGACGAGGCGGACATCACCGAGATGGAAGCGTTCCGCAAGCAGATGACGGAGGAGGTCAAGGCGCAGGGCATCCGCGTCACGCCGCTCGCCTTCCTGATGAAGGCCTGCGTGGCGGCGCTGCAGCGCTTTCCGCAGTTCAACGCGTCGCTCTCCCCCGAAGGCGACAGCCTGATCCTGAAGCAGTACTGGCATCTGGGCGTCGCCGTGGACACCCCCAACGGCCTGGTGGTGCCGGTGATCCGCGACGTGGACAAGAAGGGTGTGCTGCAGCTCGCCAAGGAGCTGGGTGAAGTCAGCGCCAAGGCGCGCGAGGGCAAGCTTTCGCCGGCGGACATGCAGGGCGGCACGTTCTCGATCTCCAGCCTGGGCGGCATCGGCGGGTCGAGTTTCACGCCGATCATCAATGCGCCGGAAGTCGCCATTCTCGGCGCCTCGCGCACCGTCACCAGACCGCAATGGCGCGACGGCGGGTTCGTCCCGCGGCTGATGCTGCCTCTGTCGCTGTCCTACGATCACCGGGTAGTGGACGGCGCGGAGGGCGCTCGCTTCATCACGTTCCTGACCGGTGTGCTGAGCGACATCCGCCGGCTGGTGTTGTGAACCTCCAGCCTCCGATCGGCATCCTCGGCGGCACCTTCGACCCGATCCACTACGCCCACCTGCGGCTCGGCGAGGAGCTGGCGGACCGGGTGGGCCTGGAGCAGGTGCGCTTCGTTCCGGCGCGCATCCCACCGCATCGCGCCACCCCCAACGTCACCGCCGAGCACCGGCTGGAGATGACGCGGCTGGCCACGGCCGGCAACCCGCGCTTCAGCGTCGACGACCGCGAGTGCCGCCGGGAAGGCCCGAGCTACACCCTCGATACCCTGCACGAGCTGCGAGCGGAGCTGGGCCCGGCCCGGCCGCTCTGCCTGCTGATGGGAGTGGACGCTTACCTCGGGTTGATGACCTGGTCGCGCTGGCCGCAGCTCTACGAAGCCGCACACGTCGTGATTGCGCACCGGCCCGGCTTCGCGCTGGACACGCGCGCCATGCCGGGTGAGCTCGCCCAGCAGACCGTATCGCGGCTCACGGCTGACCCGCAGGCCCTGCATGCGCGCCCGGGCGGGCTGGTGATTGCCGTGGATATTCCTTCCCTTGACATTTCCGCCACCGTCATCCGCACGCTGATCCACACCGGCCACAGCGCTCGCTACTTGCTTCCCGACGACGTTCTCGATTACATTGAACGCAACCGGCTCTACAAGGATTTCGATGCAGATTGAGGAGATTAGGAACACCGCGGTGGGCGCCCTGGAGGAGATCAAGGCACGCGACATCGCGGTGCTGGACGTGAGAAAACTGACATCGTTGTTCGATTATCTGATCGTTGCAAGCGGCGAGTCCGCGCGCCAAACCAAGGCGCTCGCCCGCAACGTGCACGACAAGGTGAAGGCCGCCGGGGGTGTGGTTCTGGGGGTGGAAGGCGAGCAGTCGGGGGAGTGGGTGCTGGTGGACCTGGGCGCTGTGGTGGTGCACGTGATGCAGCCCGCGGTCCGCGATTACTACAGGCTGGAGCAGCTCTGGGGCGGCGAGGTGCCGCGGCGGGTGTCGCCGCTGCGCCGCCCCGAATGGGCCACCCCGAGAGGTCAGGCCCGCCCCTGACGCGGCCGCCGTCGATGCGGCCGGCAGCCTCGACCCGGATCCCGCTCACGGCTCGGGCCGATGGCGCACTATCATCACGAATGATCCGGGTTGAGCCGCAGGCCGCGGCGCCGTGAAACTGCACATCCTGGCGGTGGGTCACCGCATGCCGGCATGGGTGCAGACCGGCTTCGAGGAGTACGCGCGGCGCATGCCGCGCGAGATGCGCCTGTCGCTCAAGGAGGTGCGCCCCGAGCCGCGCGGCAGCGGGGCGCCGCCCGCGGCGCAGATCGAGCGTATCCTGAAGGCCGAGAGCGAGCGGCTGCGCGGCGCCCTGCCCGACGGCTGCCTGCTGGTGGCGCTGGATGAGCGCGGTCAGGCGCTCACCACCGAGCGTTTCACGCGGCAACTGGCGGGATGGCTGCAGCAGGGCCGCGATGTGTGCTTCGCGATCGGCGGCGCGGACGGTCTGGACGCGGACCTCAAGCGCTCGGCTCATCTTATGCTTTCGGTCTCCGCCATGACGCTTCCGCATCAGCTGGTGCGCGTGATCCTCGCCGAGCAGCTCTACCGCGCAGCCTGCCTGCTGCAGCACCACCCCTACCACCGCGCCTGACGCCCGCATGCAAGCGCCCGACCGCCACATCTACCTGGCTTCGCGCAGCCTGCGCCGGCGTGAGCTGCTGCGCCAGATCGGCATCGGCTTCGAGGTGCTGCTGCTGCGCGAGGCGCCGGGACGGCCGGTGGATTTCGACGAGGATCCGCGCGCGGACGAGCGCGCGGAAGCCTATGTCGAGCGCATCGCCCGGCACAAGGCCACAGCGGGCTGGGCGCGGCTCAGCCAGCGGCGCATGCTGCGCCGTCCGGTGCTGGCGGCGGACACCACCGTCGTGCTGGACGGCACGATCCTCGGCAAGCCGGCCGACCGCGAGGAGGCGACCCGGTTTCTGCAACGCCTGTCCGGCAGGACGCACTCTGTGCACACCGCGGTGGCGGTGGCTTTCGAGGAGCGGCTGGAGGTGGCGGTATCCAGCAGCGAGGTGGAGTTCGGCGTGCTCGGCGAGCAGGAGATCCGGCGCTATGTCGCCACCGGCGAGCCGCTGGACAAGGCCGGCGCGTACGCGATCCAGGGGCGGGCGGCGGTGTTCGTGCGCCAGGTCTGCGGCAGCTACACGGGCGTCGTGGGGCTGCCGCTGTTCGAGACCAGCCAGCTGCTGGCGCGCTTCGGCATCGATCCGTTCCCGGCACGCAGCCATGAGTGAGGAGATCCCGGTCAACGTCACCCCGCAGGAGACGCGCGCGGCCGTCATCCAGCGCGTTTCTTGCCGGCCTGCCCCGTGAATCAAGAGATACTGATCAACGTCACGCCGCAGGAGACGCGGGTGGCGGTCATCCAACAAGGCGTGGTCCAGGAGCTGCACGTGGAGCGCACCACCGGCCGCGGGCTGGTCGGCAACATCTACGTCGGCGTGGTGAGCCGGGTGCTGCCGGGCATGCAGTCGGCGTTCGTGCAGATCGGGCTGGACCGCGCCGCCTTCCTGCACGTGGCCGACATCTGGGAGCACCGCCAGAACGGCGTCGAACCGCGACCGATCGAGCGTCTGCTGCACGACGGCCAGCGCCTGCTGGTGCAGGTGATCAAGGATCCGATCGGCACCAAGGGCGCCCGGCTGTCCACACAGATCAGCGTCGCCGGGCGGCTGCTGGTGTACCTGCCGCAGGAGTGCCACATCGGCATCTCGCAGCGCATCGGCGACGAGGCCGAGCGCGCGCAGCTGCGCGAGCGATTGCAGCAGCTGCTGCCGGCCGGTGAGACCGGTGGCTTCATCATCCGCACCATGGCCGAGACCGCCACCGACCGCGAGATGCTGTCCGACATCGACTACCTACGGCGCACCTGGGTGGGCATCCAGGAGCGCGCCCAGAGCGCCAGCGCGCCGACGCTGCTGTATCAGGATCTCGGCCTGGGCCACCGCGTGCTGCGCGACATCGCCAACGACGAAACCGAGCGCATCCTGGTGGACTCGCGCGAAACCTGCCAGAAGCTGCAGGCCTTCGCCCAGGATTACACCCTCGGTTTCGTCGATCGGATCCAGCACTACAGCGGCGAGCGGCCGCTGTTCGACCTGTACGGCATCGAGGACGAGATCGAGCGCGCGCTGGCGCGGCGCGTGCCGCTGAAGTCCGGCGGCTACCTGATCATCGACCAGACCGAGGCGCTCACCACCGTGGACGTGAACACCGGCGCCTTCGTGGGCGGGCGCAACTTCGACGACACCATCTTCAAGACCAACCTGGAGGCGGCGCACGTGATCGCGCGCCAGCTGCGGCTGCGTAACCTCGGCGGCATCATCATCGTGGACTTCATCGACATGGAGAACGCGGCGCACCGCGACGCGGTCCTGACCGAGTTCCGCAAGGCCCTGGCGCCGGACCGTACGCGGGTGACGGTGAACGGCTTCACCACGCTGGGCCTGGTGGAGATGACGCGTAAGCGCACGCGCGAGAGCCTGGCGCACACCCTGTGCGAGCCCTGTCCCACCTGTCAGGGCCGCGGCGAGGTGAAAACCGCGCAGACGGTGTGCTACGAGATCCTGCGCGAAACGCTGCGCGAGGCGCGCCAGTATGACGCCAAGGAGTTCCGCGTGCTCGCCTCACAGCAGGTGATCGACCTGTTCCTGGACGAGGAATCGCAGTCGCTCGCCATGCTCGGCGACTTCATCGGCAAGCCGATCTCGCTGCAAGTGGAGACGCTGTACACGCAGGAGCAGTACGACGTGGTGTTGATGTAGCGTTCAGGCGGCCTTCGCCCGGTACGGCGCGTTGCGCTCCGCCGTGCCCAGCACCTTGAACTTCACGCGCAGCAGCTCCTCGACCTGCTTGCCGAGCGCCATCTTGTGGCCCTCGAGCTGGTGCAGGCGCTCCTGCAGGCTGGACAGATCCCCAGAGAGCTTCTTCAGATTGTCCACGCGGCGCTCGAGCAGCGTCTGGTGCTCCTTGAGCTGGGAAGAGATCGGCGTGAGCGCGTTCTTCAGCCAGACGTCGAGGTCCTTGCGCACGTCCTGGAACACGTCGCGCGCCTCGCTCACTAGGCCGTTGTAGAAGCGGCGCACCAGGAAGTGCTTCTCGGTCATCACGTTGACCGGGTCGCGGCAGAAGCGCTCGGTGGTCTGCTTCAAGCCCTTCATCGCCAGGATATGCTTCTCCAGGTTGAGCGGCGGCGGCGTGAGGTTGGCGAAGCCGTAGCGCTCTTGGAAGTCCTTGTACACCTTGTCGACGAAGCTGCGCGTCTCGGTGGCGAAGGTCAGGATCTTGTCCGCCTGGCGGCTGAACGCGTCGAACAGCGCGTTCATGCTGCGCATCAGCCCGGCGGTGGTCCAGCTGCCCTCGATCTCCTTGCTGCTGCGAGCGAAGATCTCGTCGATGTGCTCCTCGTCGAGATTGGCCATCAGCGCGTGGCCCTGCTTGAGCACCACGCCGTAGGAGTTCTTGAAGCTCTCCATGTGCTGGATGTACACCTGGCGGTCCTTCTCCAACCGTGCGAGCATGGTCTTGGCGAGCTCCCGGTTCTTGCCGGACAGCTTGGACAGCTCCTGCAGCTCGGCCTGGTTGGCGGTGAGCTGCGCCATCACGCTCTGCAGGCTGGCCTCGACCATCGCGCCCATTTCCTTGACCACCGCGCCGCGCAGGATCTCCTGCTTGGCCGGCACGATGTCGGTGGCGAGCAGATCCTCGAGATCGCGCACGCCACTGCGCCGCAGCAGCGCGTCGTCCCCGCGGATGCGCGCGATCAACGCCTTCTGCGCCGACAGCGCGATCACATGGTCGCGCGGCAGCTCGAGTAGCGTGCAGGTGTTGACCACCTGGCGCATGACCGACTCGTCGATCTGGTCGTCGGACTTGAGCTCGTCCCACAGCAGGTCGATCTTGTTCAGCACCGCGATGCGCCGCGTCTGGTAGCTCTGCACGTAGCGCTGCCAGATCTCCATGTCGGACTTGGTCACGCCGGTGTCCATCGCCAGCAGGAACAGGATGGCGTGCGCGCTGGGGATCATCTTCAGCGTCAGCTCGGGCTCGGTGCCGAGCGCGTTCAGGCCCGGCGTGTCCAGGATCACCAGCCCGCTCTTCAGCAGCGGATGCGGGTAGTTGATCATCGCATGGCGCCAGGCCGGGATCTCCACCTTGCTGCCGCGCGTGATCGCGGTGGTGGTGACGAAGTCCTTCTGGTCCAACAGCCCGAGCGCGGAGGCCTCCTCCACGCGCACCTGCTTGGTCTCGGCCAAGCTCGCCATGGCCGTGGCCATCTCCTCGTGCGACTGCAGGTTGAGCTTGATCTTGACCCACTCGATCGGGTGCTGCTTGAGCGAGGCGATGCTGTCCTCGCGCTTGCGCGTCTCGATCGGCAGCAGGCGCACATAGGGCTCCTCGGCCGGATCGTAGAAGATCTCGGTGGGGCACATGGTGGTGCGGCCGACGTCCGAAGGCAGCAGGCGCTGCTTGAAGTCGGCGAAGAACATGGCGTTGATCAGCTCGGTCTTGCCGCGCGAGTACTCGGCCAGGAAGGCGAGCACCATGCGGTCGTTGCGCAAGCCCTCGAGCAGGTCGTAGATGCGCAGGCTGCGCTGGATGTCGACGTGACCGTGCTGGTCCAGCCACGCCTGATAGGCCTCGATGCCGCCGCGGATGTCGTCGCGCCAGCGTTGGTAGCTGGCGATTTGAGACTCGAGTTGGTTGTCCATCAGGCATCCCAGTCGCTTAGCGACCGCAGAGCATCCTCTCCTGGGGCGAGCACCTCGATCAGCTTGGCGCGGCTCTTGTGGCCGCGCCGCAAGCCCACTCTGCTGCTCGGAACACCTAGTTTTTCTGCAATGAAATCAATAAGAAGCTGATTCGCCCGGGAATCCAGGGGCGGCGCCGCCAGGCGGATCTTGAGGGCCTCGCCGTGCCGCCCTGCGATCCCGGTGCTGCGCGCGTTGGGCTGAACGTGGACACTAATGCAAAGAACGTTCCTATCGGCGTCGAACCGACACCACCCCGGGATCGGGCTCAGGAGGCCATTCCCCGCATCAGGGCGGCCTCCAGCCAGGCCACCAGGAACAGCAGCAGCTGGCATCCCACCAGCAGGAAGATGGGCGACAGATCGACGTTGCCCACCGGTGGAATGCGCCGCTGCAACGGCCCGAGGAACGGGCGCGTGAGACTGTTGAGCATGGGCATCGCCGGGCTGTAGGGAGCCACCCAGCTCAACACCACCTGCAGGATCACCGCCACCAGGAGGATGTAGACGCTGAGCTTGATCACCTCCACCGCACCGAGCAGCAGCAAGGCGATGATGCCCGCGCCCACCGCACCGCCCATCTCCAAGCCGCCGAGGGAGAACTTGGCGGCGAGCAGCGCGACTTCGGTCACCCAGGCCAGCACCAGGGTGGACAGATCCATCCGCCACAGCCCCGGGATCACGCGCCGCGCGGGCGCGACGATCCAGTCGGTCAGTGCCGCCAGGAAGGTGGACAGCGGGTTGCGCAACGGCGCGCGCAGCGCCTGCAGGTAGAACCGCAGCAGCAGCGCGAGCGCGAACAGGCCGAGGAAGGTTTCGAGCAGAAAGACGATGGCGTTGTTGAGCATGCCCCGAGATGTCCCGTGCGCGGTTGTTGTCTGTATAGGGCGGCGGCCGCCGTTCGATCTACTCCGCCCGCCCCAGCTCCTCGCCGAGTTCGCGCGAGCGCGCGGCGGCCTGCTTGACCGCCGCCACGATGCGCTCCCGCACCGCTTGCTCCTCGAGCGCGCGCAGCGCCGCTTCGGTCGTGCCGCCCTTGGAGGTCACGCGCGCGCGCAGCGTCGCCGGCGGATCTACACTCTGGCGGGCGAGGGCGGCGGCGCCGTGGAAGGTCTCCAGCGCGAGCAGGCGCGCGTCGGCCGCGTTCAGACCCAGCTCGTGCGCCGCGTCCATCAGCGCCTCCATGAAGTAGAACACGTAAGCCGGGCCGCTCCCCGATACCGCCGTGACCGCGTCCATCAGCTCCTCGCGCTGCACCCACAGTGTCGGGCCCACCGCCGCGAGGATAGTCTCGGCCCGGTCGCGGTCCTCGTCGGCCACGCCGGGCATGGCGTAGAGGGCGGACACGCCGGCCTGCACCAGCGCCGGCGTGTTGGGCATGACGCGCACGATGCGCGTGTGACCGCCGAGCCAGCGCGATAGATCGCCGGTGCGGATGCCGGCGGCGATGGTCACCACCAGCTGCCCGCTCAACGCGGCTCGCAGCGTCACGGCCACCTGGCGCATCTGCTGCGGCTTGACGGCGAGCAGCACCGTCGCATCCGCCGCGATGCGCGGCGGCAGATCGGGGCCTACGGCGACCGCATAACGCTGTTCCAGCGCGCGGCGCGCATCGGCGGCGATCTCCACCACGAACAGCTCCGCAGCCTTCCAGCCGCGGCCGATCAGGCCGCCGATGAGGGCGCTGGCCATGTTGCCGCCGCCGAGGAAGACGATGCTCATGACAAGTTCAACCGGCGTCGAAAGGGCCCGCCGCCGGCGGAGTATAACAGCCCGATGCGCAGCGCCCCGACGCGCGCCGCGGCGGCATGTCAGCGGCGTGCGCGCTCCCCGAAAATCGCGCGCCCCACGCGGACCATGGTTGCGCCCTCAGCGATGGCCGCCTCGAGGTCGTCCGACATGCCCATGGACAGGGTGTCCAGCGCCAGGCCCTGGCGCGCCAAGTCCTCGAGCAGCTCGCGCAGGATCCGGCATTGGGCGCGCTGCTCTGCGAGGTCCGCCGTGGGACGCGGGATCGTCATCAGACCGCGCAGGCGCAGCCGGGGCAACGGCCGCAGCGCTGCGGCGAGCGCTGCGGCCTGTTGCGGAGCCACGCCGCTCTTGCTCGCCTCGCCGCTGACGTTGACCTGGACGCACACCTGCAGCTCGGGCATCGCGGCGGGGCGCGCTTGGCTCAAGCGCTGCGCGATCGCGAGCCGGTCCACGCTGTGCACCCAATCGAACTGCTCGGCGATGAGCCGCGTCTTGTTGCTCTGGATCGGACCGATGAAGTGCCATTGCACGGCGCGCCGCAGCGGCTCGGGAAGCCGGGCTCGGACTTGCGCGATCTTGTCCGCCCCTTCCCGGGCATAGTTTTCGCCGAACGCGCGCTGGCCCGCGGCCACCGCCTCGAGCACGGCTTCGGCCGAAAAGGTCTTGCTGACTGCGATCAGCGCGATGTCATCCGGGCGGCGCCCGGCCACCGCGGCCGCCGCGGCGATGCGCTCCCGGACTGCTTGCAAGCCCCTCTGCACTGTGGACATAATCTGACGGCTTGCGACAGGCACAGGACTTGCCTGTATCCATGCCCGCCGATCCTGCGAGCCAAGCCCTTCGTTCAAAGGAGTGCCGCGCTAGTAGCAGGACCGTGCTCGCGGCGCGAGAGGCGCCCCGACAATCCTGCGCGAGAAGCGGCCCGCCCCTGCAGCCCGGGGCGCACCGTCTCCCGTATACGTCACGCCGGAAATTATATATGGACATATCCGAGCTCCTCGCCTTCGTGGTGAAGAACAAGGCCTCCGACCTGCACCTGTCGTCCGGCCTGCCGCCCATGATCCGCGTGCACGGCGACGTGCGCCGCATCAACCTGCCGCCCATGGAGCACAAGGACGTGCACGCCATGGTGTACGACATCATGAACGATGCGCAGCGCAAGCAGTACGAAGAGCACTTGGAGTGCGACTTCTCGTTCGCGATCCCCAACCTGGCCCGCTTCCGCGTCAACGCCTTCGTGCAGAACCGCGGCGCGGGCGCGGTGATGCGCACGATTCCGTCCAAGGTGCTGTCCCTCGAGGACCTCAAGTGCCCGGCGATCTTCAAGGAGATCTCCGAGCAGCCGCGCGGCATCGTGCTGGTCACCGGCCCCACCGGCTCGGGCAAGTCCACCACGCTGGCGGCGATGGTCAACTACATCAACGAGAACGAGCACGGTCACATCCTCACCGTCGAGGATCCGATCGAGTTCGTGCACGAAAGTAAGAAGTGCCTGATCAACCAGCGCGAGGTGGGACCGCACACGCTTTCCTTCGCCAACGCGCTGCGCTCGGCCCTGCGCGAGGACCCCGACGTCATCCTGGTGGGCGAGATGCGCGACCTGGAGACGATCCGTCTGGCGCTCACCGCCGCGGAAACCGGTCACCTGGTGTTCGGCACGCTGCATACCAGCTCCGCGGCCAAGACTATCGACCGTATCATCGACGTGTTCCCGGCCGCCGAGAAGGAAATGGTCCGCGCCATGCTGTCCGAATCGCTGCGCGCGGTGATTTCGCAGACGCTGCTCAAGACCAAGGACGGCGCCGGGCGCGTCGCGGCGCACGAGATCATGATCGGCACGCCGGCGATCCGCAACCTGATCCGCGAGAACAAGGTGGCGCAGATGTACTCGGCGATCCAGACCGGGCAGCAGTACGGCATGCAGACGCTGGACCAGAACCTCACCGAGCTGGTCCGCCGCAACGTCGTGCCCGCCGCAGAGGCGCGCGCCAGAGCGGCCAACAAGGACCTGTTCCCGGGCTGACCGGGGCGCGACCGAAGCGCGAGGAGGCGCCAACCATGGAACGAGACCAGGCAATCAAGTTCGTGCACGA
>DATBMG010000014.1:0-18674 GCA_036554965.1 Burkholderiales bacterium | reverse complement strand
CGCCGCTTCGAAGGACAGGCTGCGGCCCTGCATGTCGTCCGCCAGCCGGATCAGCGCCGGTCCGTCCCCGGCGGCCAGCGCATCGAGGATCGCGAACAGGTATTCCTGGTCGACGGTGCCGAGCATGGTGCGCACCGAGGCTTCGTCCACGCGTCCGCCGCCGTGCGCAATGGCCTGATCGAGCAGGCTCAGCCCATCGCGCATGCTGCCGTGCGCCGCGCGCGCGATCAGGCTCAGCGCCGGGCCCTCGAAGGCGATGCCCTCGCCCTGCAGCACGCGCGCGAGCTGCTCGCGGATCTGCGCCAGCGGGATCTGCTTCAGATTGAACTGCAGGCAGCGCGACAGCACTGTTACCGGGACCTTCTGCGGGTCGGTGGTGGCGAGGATGAACTTCACGTGCTGCGGCGGCTCTTCCAGCGTCTTCAGCATGGCGTTGAAGGCGGAGCGCGACAGCATGTGCACTTCGTCGATGATGTAGACCTTGAAACGCGCGCGGGTGGGTGCGTACAGCGCGTTCTCCAGCAGCTCGCGCATCTGATCCACCTGTGTATTGGACGCGGCGTCGAGCTCGATCAGGTCGACGAAGCGGCCGGCGTCGATCTCCGTGCAGGCGGTGCAGCGGCCACAGGGGTTGGCGCCGACGCCGGTTTCGCAATTCAACGCCTTGGCCATCACCCGCGCCAGCGTGGTCTTGCCCACGCCGCGGGTGCCGGTCATCAGATAGGCGTGGTGCAGGCGGTTCTGAGCGAGCGCGTTGGTCAGTGCGCGCACCACGTGCTCCTGCCCGACCATCTCGTCGAAGTTCTTCGGCCGCCACTTCCGCGCCAGGGCCAGCGTCATGGCTGCTCTCGTGCGGCGCTGCCGGCGCGACGCGCCGGCAGCGCATAGGGGTGGCGAGCCGATCCCCCGGCACCTGCAGTGAATAGCTGTGGCTGCTTCCTTCCGGACCTGACCAGGTTCACTACGCTGCAATGCGGGGCGGCCCGCCGTCGAAACGTGAGCCGGTGCAGGCCGCTCATCCGACCGTCACCGGGATCCTGCCGATCTTGGCCCGCCACTCGGCCGGGCCGGTGCTGTGCACGGAGGTGCCGTTGGCGTCCACCGCCACGGTGACCGGCATGTCCTGGACCTCGAACTCGTAGATCGCCTCCATGCCGAGGTCCGGGAAGGCCACCACGCGTGCCGCCTTGATCGCCTTGGAAACGAGATAGGCGGCGCCTCCCACCGCGATCAAGTACACCGCGCGATGCTTGCGGATCGCCTCGATCGCGCCCGGGCCGCGCTCGGCCTTACCGATCATGCCGAGCAGACCGGTCTTTTCCAGCATAAGGTCGGTGAACTTGTCCATGCGGGTGGCCGTGGTCGGCCCGGCCGGACCCACCGCCTCGCCGCGCACCGGATCCACCGGACCGACGTAGTAGATGAAGCGGTTGCGGAAGTCCACGCCCTCGGGCAGCGCCGCGCCCTTCGCGAAAAGGTCGGCGATGCGTTTATGGGCCGCGTCGCGGCCGGTGAGCAGCTTCCCCGACAGCAGCAGCGTCTCGCCCGGCTTCCAGGCGGCGACCTCCGCGCGCGTGACGCGCGCAAGGTCCACTCGACGCGCATCGGGTGCCGGCGCCCATTCCACCTTCGGCCAGCGCTCGAGGCTTGGCACCTGCAAGTGCGCCGGGCCGCTGCCGTCGAGCACGAAGTGCGCGTGACGGGTCGCGGCGCAGTTCGGAATCAGCGCCACGGGCAGCGATGCCGCGTGCGTCGGGTAATCGCGAATCTTGACGTCGAGCACGGTGGTCAGGCCGCCCAGGCCCTGCGCGCCGATGCCCAAGGCGTTCACCTGGTCGTAGATCTCGATGCGCAGCTGCTCGAGCCGGTTCTGCGGACCGCGCGCTTTGAGTGCGTGCATGTCGATCGGCTCCATCAGCGCTTCCTTGGCGAGCACCATGGCCTTCTCCGCGCTGCCGCCGATGCCGATCCCGAGCATGCCCGGCGGGCACCAGCCGGCGCCCAGGTCCGGAACCGTTTTCACCACCCAGTCCACGATGCTATCCGAGGGGTTGAGCATGGTGAACTTGGACTTGTTCTCCGATCCTCCACCTTTGGCCGCCAGCGTTACTTCGACGCTGCCTCCGGACACCACTTCCATGTGGATCACCGCGGGAGTGTTGTCGCGCGTGTTCCTGCGCGCCCCTGCGGGGTCGGCGACAATGGACGCGCGCAGGACGTTTTCCGGCAGCGTGTAGGCGCGGTGCACGCCCTCGTTGACCATGTCGGCGACGCTCATGCCCGCCTCCCAGCGCACGTCCATGCCGATCTTGAGGAACGCCACTACTATGCCGGTGTCCTGGCAGATGGGGCGTTTGCCCTCGGCGCACATGCGCGAGTTGGTCAGGATCTGTGCGATCGCATCGCGCGCCGCGGGCGAGCGCTCCGCCGCATACGCCTCGCCCAGCGCCTCGATGTAGTCCAAGGGGTGGTAGTAGGAGATGAACTGCAGCGCATCGGCGACGCTGTCGATCAGATCGGACTGCTTTATGGTGGCCATGGATGCCGGATCGGGTGCGGGGCGCTTGCGATGCTGATCGCTCACGCAGTGCGATTGTACCACCGCACTTCGCGCCGCGGCCTCGCGCCGGCTATCGCCCGCCGCGATGCCGCTATAATTCGCGCGGGAGATCCCAACCAGCCACCGGCAAGGGAGAGAGGTCCATGAGCACCATCGAGTCGGTCCTGCAGGAGAAGCGCCTGTTCCCGCCGCCCGAGGCTTTCGTCCGTCAGGCCAACGTGTCCGGAATGCAAGCCTACCGGGCGCTGTGCGACGAGGCCGCGCGCGACTACCCGGGATACTGGGCGCGGCTCGCGCGCGAGCACATCCTGTGGCACAGACCGTTCACCAAGGCGCTGGACGAATCCAACGCGCCCTTCTTCAAGTGGTTCCACGACGGCGAGTTGAACGTCTCCTACAACTGCCTCGATCGCCATCTGCAGTCGCAGCCGAACAAGGTGGCCATCATCTTCGAAGCCGACGACGGCACTGTGGCCAAGGTCACCTACAAGCAGCTCTACCACCGCGTCTGCCAGTTCGCCAACGGGCTGAAGAAGCTCGGCATCAAGAAGGGCGACCGCGTCATCGTTTATCTGCCCATGAGCGTGGAGGCGGTGGTGGCGATGCAGGCCTGCGCTCGCATCGGGGCCACCCATTCGGTGGTGTTCGGCGGCTTCTCCGCCAAGAGTCTGCAAGAGCGCATCGTGGACGCGGGCGCCGTAGCGGTGATCACCGCCGACGGCCAGATGCGCGGTGGCAAGGAGATCGCGCTCAAGCCGGCGGTGGATGAAGCCTTCGCCATGGGTGGCTGCGACGGCGTCAAGCACGTCGTCGTCTACCGCCGCACCGGCAGCGACATCCACGTGCACGTCCCGCGCGATGTCTGGTGGCACGACCTGGTGCGCGACCAGCCCGACGTGTGCGAACCGGAATGGGTCGGCGCGGAGCACCCGCTGTTCATTCTCTACACCTCCGGCTCGACCGGCAAGCCCAAGGGTGTGCAGCACTCGAGCGGCGGCTACCTGTTGCAGGCGATCCTCACCATGAAGTGGACGTTCGACTACAAGGCGACGGACGTCTTCTGGTGCACGGCCGACGTGGGCTGGGTCACCGGCCACACCTACATCGCGTACGGCACGCTCGCGGTGGGCGCCACCGAAGTGATGTTCGAGGGCGTGCCGACCTGGCCCGACGCCGGCCGGTTCTGGAAGATGATCCAGGACCACAAGGTGAACGTGTTCTACACCGCGCCGACCGCCATCCGCTCGTTGATCAAGGCCGGTGCGGACCTGCCCAGGAAGTACGATCTGTCCAGCCTGCGGCTGCTCGGCACGGTGGGCGAGCCGATCAACCCGGAGGCCTGGATGTGGTACCACACCACTGTGGGCGGCGGGCGCTGCCCGATCGTGGACACCTGGTGGCAGACGGAAACCGGCGGGCACATGATCACGCCGCTTCCCGGCGTGGTGGCGCTCAAGCCCGGGTCCTGCACCTTGCCGCTGCCCGGCATCATGGCCGACGTGGTCGACGAGACCGGCCAGTCGGTCGACAAAGGTAAGGGCGGCATCCTCGTCATCAAACGCCCCTGGCCGGGGATGATCCGCACCATCTGGGGGGATTCCGAGCGCTTCAAGAAGAGCTACTACCCGGAGGACTTCAAGGGCAAGTACTACCTGGCGGGCGACGGCGCGCAGCGTGACGCCGACGGCTATTTCTGGATCATGGGCCGCATCGACGACGTGCTGAACGTCTCCGGCCATCGGCTGGGCACTATGGAGATCGAGTCGGCGCTGGTGGCCAACCCCCTGGTGGCCGAAGCCGCGGTGGTGGGCAAGCCGCACGAGATCAAGGGCGAGGCGGTAGTGGCCTTCGTAGTGCTGAAAGGACCGCGCCCCGCAGGCGCGGCCGCTCAGGAGATCGCGCAGAAGCTGCGCGACTGGGTGGGCCAGGAGATCGGCGCGATCGCCAAGCCGGACGACATCCGCTTCGGCGACAACCTGCCCAAGACGCGCTCGGGAAAGATCATGCGGCGCCTGCTGCGCGCACTGGCGAAGGGCGAGGAGATCACGCAGGACGTCTCGACGCTGGAGAATCCGGCGATTCTCGAGCAGTTGAAAATGGCGGTGCGGTGAGTTGGTTTACAGGCGCGGGCCGGTCGTTTAAGCTTGCCCGCTTTTCGCGGAGAGGTGACCGAGCGGCCGAAGGTGCACGCCTGGACAATGAGGCCGCCTGCGGCATCATTGCGGCGAAGGCTAACCTCGCTTGCGAGGTTAAGGACCGAAGGTCCGGCCGGAGCCAAAGCGGGTGTCACACACGCGTATTCGCCAACCGGCAGCGTTTGACAGAGTGGAGAGGTGACCGAGCGGCCGAAGGTGCACGCCTGGAAAGCGTGTGTACGGGTAACCCCCGTACCGCGGGTTCGAATCCCGCCCTCTCCGCCAGCGCTTCCGCGCTGACTCGCGGTCGTCGCTTCGAACCCGCCGCGGGTTCGATTGGTTCCGGCCGCTACGCGCAAGCGCTAAGGTTAGCCTCCACCGAAATCGCCTGCGAAGGAGGCGATTTTCCCGCCCTCTCCGCCAGCCATCAAGCCCGCCCTTCCGCTACATCTTGACGTCTCTCCGGGCGACTGTACGGCGCGCTGCGGTCCACGAGAATACCGCGCGCCAGTGCAGCATTCGAACGTCGAGCCCTCCGGTGCGATGCCGAATGATCTCGACGCGCGGGCGCTTGGCGTTCGCGGGGATGACCCAATCGCGAGCGCCAAACACTTCGAACCTCCCCAGTTTGATGAACATAGAGCCGTGGCGATGGTGGTTTATGTTTGTTCGAGGGCCCGGCTAAGGTGGCGCGGACCTCCTGTCTGTCGGGGCCCGACGCTCGTTCCCCTTCAAGCATCCCATGGTGGCATCTAGGCGGGGGGTGTGCGCAACCTTTGTGAAACATCATTGAAGCGGGCGGCCTTCCCTCCAGGAGGGTGAGTGCCGTGCAGGACGGGGGCGGCGGTTGTTTCTCTCCGGCTCGCCCTCTTTGCTCCCGCTGCAGATGAAGGAAAGGGCTGGGGGCGGATGAAAAAAGGGCGTCCACCGAGACGCCCTTTTCTTCACCGCGCGGCGCGAACCGTTATTTCTTGTTCACCGACTTCTTGAGCTTGGCGCCGGCGGAAAACTTGGCAACCTTGGATGCGGGGATCCTGATCTCGGCGCCGGTTGAGGGGTTGCGGCCTTTGCGCGCGGCGCGCTTGGAAACGGTGAAGGTGCCGAAACCGATGAGCGCGACCGATTCGCCCCTCGTCAGTGTCCCGGTGACCGTGTCGATGAAAGCATCCAGCGTGCCTTCCGCCGCCGCCTTGGTGCCGCCGGTCTTCTTCGCAATCGCTTCGACCAGTTCCGCTTTGTTCATGTGGTCTCCTTTCTCCCAGAAAGTTTGCGTCAGTCCGCCGCAACCCCGATGCGTGCCGGTGCATGCGCGCGGGCCAAGTTGTTCGCTTGCTGCGCACGACGGGGGGCAGTTGCAGACGCGCGAGACAGCGCGCCCGTCGCCTGATGCGCAGCGGCTGTGGGACCTCCCCCCATGCGAAGCGAGCGCGCATTGTAGCAAGATGCGCGCAGCGCGAGCGAGCGAAAAAGGAGCTCGACAACGCAGCACGGCGGGCGACCGCCGAAGCGACAACGCTTCTGCGCCGCCATGCCGGGCGCAACTGACGCTGCGCGGCGACACAATGCCGCCGCGTTACTCACCGGCGCGTGGGCCCTCGGAGGGCGACGAGCGCACCTGCACTTCGTTCTGCACTTCGATCACCATCAGATCGCGCCCGATCGCGACCGCTCCTCGGTAGGATCGGTGCGTGCGGCGCATCAGATCCTCCTCGCTCATGTCGAACAGCATGATCTGGGAGTAGACCGCGAGGTATGGGCGAGCCGCGCGAAACACCTTGCCCGCTTCCTCGGGGCTGGTGTGCATCTCGACGATACGCCGAACGTCGGCGCCCGCCAGCGATTGCGCGCTGGCGGCGGCCACTTCGTGCACCAGGACGTGCGCGCCCCGGGCGTAGCGGATCAGGTTTTCCGAATAGCGTGTGCTGCCCGAAAGCGTGACGCTGCGCCGGTTCGAATCGATGCGGTAACCGAGGGCCTGCGAGGTAAGGGGGTAGTCGGTGACGAATGCCGTGACGGTGACGCCCTCGGGCTGATAGGTGACGTTGTCCGCCACGTCGTAGGCTTCGGAGGACTGGAGCGCGCCATGCTCTCGGTCCACATCGCGCAACAGCGCTTGTGTTCCCTGCGGTCCCCACACGGGCGGCAGCGGTCGGCCGGCTCGGTGGTGCGCGCTCCAGAGCTCGCGGCACCCCGCGATGTGGGCCGGGTCCAGGCTGGTGAGGAACACCGCCGTCAGCTCGCTCAACGCTACGCCGGCCTGCCCCAGCCGTTGCACCGTCCCGGGCCCGCAGTCGATCAGCAGGACCTCGCCACCCGCCTCGATCAACGTCGCCGGCCCCGAATGCGCCCCGCTCTGGTGCGGGCTGCCGGTTCCGAGCAGCGTCAAGCGGATGCCTTCGAAAGCCAACGCCTGCGCCGACAGCGCGATGGCGGCAACGGCCAGCACCGCCGTGGTACAACCTCTGGTCGGGATCATTCCTTTACCTCGTCGATGGATGGCGATGGGACCGCGGTAACCGGGCCGGGGCTTCGTGCTAATATCGGACCGAGAATTACAAGCAGTATTCCATTTCCGTGCCAGGCCGCGAGCGGCCCCAAGACCAACGAACCGGACTGACGATGCAGACTCAGCGCACGGCGATCGCCGTCGTCCTATGGATGGCCATCATCCCGATGCTGTGCGTCGGACCCCCGGTTGCGGCGCAGGACGCCGGCTCCGGCATGACCACGGTGGTCCCCGGGGACAAGCAGTGGGAGAAGCCCCGCGCCATGCCCTACGGCATGAGAATCATGTACCTGTACGGCGATCCGGCGAAGCCCGGCCCGTATGTCTATCGGGTGCGGGTGCCGACGGGCTACAAGTGGCCGCCGATGAAGTACCCCGACGAACGCGTCGTCACCGTGCTCAAAGGCACTTTGTGGGCGGCGCAGGGCGAACGCTACGACCCGATGAAGATGAAGGAGCTGGAGGCCGGCACCCTGTTCGTGACGCCGGCGAACACGCCGCACTACCAGTGGGCGCGCACCGAGGTCATCCTGCAGGTCATGGGTACCGGACCGATCGACAATCCGGTTACCTATGTCGATCCGGACGACGATCCGCGTGCGCAGTAACTTCCGGCCGTGCCGCGAAGGGCAGCCCATGGGGCTGCCCTCTTTGTTTGATCGTTTCGCCTCTCTGTTTGATCTTTTCACTGGAGGAACACGACGCGTGAGATCGATCTTTTCCCGCCCCTCGAGCGCAACGCACACGCGCGCGCTGGCGCTCGGGGCGATGATGACGCTTGGGGCGGGCGCGGCCGCGGGCGCCGAAGAGGGCTGGCGCCTGATCATGACCGGCCACGATGCGATCGCCACCCCCGGCCTGCAGTGGAGCGACGCCAAGAGCGTCCCCCCGGGCGCCAAGACCGTCATGCTGTACGGAGATCCGAGCAAGCCCGGGCCTTACGTTTTCCGGGTGATGTTCCCGGCCGGATACAAGCTGCCCGCGCACCGCCACGAGGACCAGCGCAACGTCACCGTGCTGAAAGGCAGCTATTGGAGCGGCGTCGGCGAGCGCTTCGCCCAGGACAAGCTGAAGAAGTTCGGGCCGCGCGACTTCTACATCACCGAGGCGCGCGTGCCGCACTTCGCCTGGGCCGAGACCGAAGTGGTGATCCAGGAGATGGGCATCGGACCGGTGTCCGATCCGATCGAGTACGTCAACGCCGCCGACGATCCTAGGAAGTAGCGCTCACCGCCGCGCGGATCTGCTCCAGCGCCGAAGGATCCTCGAGCGTGGTCAGATCGCCGGGATCCCTGCCCTCGGCCAGCGCCTGGATGCTGCGGCGTAGCAGCTTTCCCGAGCGGGTCTTTGGCAGCAGGGTGACGAAGTGCACGCGCGCTGGTCGTGCGATCGCGCCCAGCAGCTTGTCCACCGTACCCATCACTTCCTTCTCGTGCTGCGCCTTCAGCTCGGGCGTAGCGATGCTGGAGAAGTCCTTGACCACGGCAAAGGCCAGGGGCATCTGCCCCTTGAGCTGATCCGCAACGCCCACCACGGCCACCTCGGCGATGTTGGGATGCGCCTGCACCGCCTCTTCGATCTCGCGCGTGCCCAGACGATGGCCGGCGACGTTGATCACGTCGTCGGTGCGCCCGAGGATGAAGTAGTAACCGTCCCGATCGCGGATGCCCCAGTCGAAAGTCGAGTACACCTGCCTGGCGCTGAAGGTGGTGAAGTAGGTCCTGACGAAGCGTTCGTCGTCGCCCCACACGGTGGTCATGCAGCCCGGCGGCAGCGGCGGCACGATCGCCACCACTCCCTTCTCGCCGTCCGCCGCGGGACTGGCGTCCACCTCGCGCAGCAGCTGCAGGTCGTAGCCGAACACCGGGAACGAAGGGCTGCCGAACTTGATCGGGGTGCGCTCGACGCCCGGCACCGCGCTCAGGATCGGCCAGCCGGTTTCGGTCTGCCAATAGTGGTCGATGACCGGCCTGCCCAGCGCCTCCGCGATCCAGCGGTGAGTGGGCTCGTCCAGCGGTTCGCCGGCCAGGAACAGGTGCTTGAGGCTCGAGACGTCGTAGCGCTTGAGGTACGCGGGATCCTGTTTCTTCAGGACGCGGATCGCGGTGGGCGCCGAGAACATCACCCGCACGCGGTTGTCCTGCACGATCTTCCACCAGATGCCGGGATCGGGGCGGATCGGCACGCCCTCGTACATCACCGTGGTCATGCCGGCGATCAGCGGCGCGTAGATGATGTAGGAATGCCCCACCACCCAGCCGATGTCCGAAGTGGTGAACATGGTTTCGCCGGCCTCGCCGCAGAAGATGTGCCGCATCGACGCCGCCAGCGCCACCGCGTAGCCGCCCACATCGCGCTGCACGCCCTTCGGCTTGCCGGTAGTGCCCGAGGTGTAGAGGATGTACGACGGTTCGTTCGACTCCAGCCAAACGATCGGCACATCGGCGCTCATATGCTGCGCGCGCAGCGTAGCGTAATCCACGTCGCGGCCCGGCGTGCGCGGCATCTCGCGATCGATCCCGCGGTCTACCAGCAACACCTTCTGCGGCCGGGCCGCCGACAGACGGATGGCTTCGTCCAGCAGATGCTTGTAAGGCACCGCTTTGCCGGCGCGCATGCCGGCGTCGGACGACACGATCAGTTTCGGTCGGGCGTCGTCGATGCGCGAGGCTAGGCTGTGCGAGGCGAATCCGCCGAACACCACCGAGTGGATCGCGCCGATGCGGGCGCAGGCGAGCATCGCGAAGCACGCCTCGGGAATCATCGGCATGTAGATGATCACGCGGTCGCCGGGGCCGACGCCCAGGCTGCGCAGCACGGCGGCGAACCGCGCCACCTCCGCGTGCAGCTCGCGGAAGGTGTAAGAGCGCTCGTCCCCCGTCTCCGTGGAGATGAAGACCAGCGCCTTCTGATCGGCGCGCGCGGTCAAATGCCGGTCCACCGCGTTGTAGCACAGATTGGTCTCGCCGCCGACGAACCAGCGGGCGAACGGCGGCCGGCTGTAATCCAGCACTTTGACGGCGGGCTTGTGCCAGTGCACCAGGCGCGCCTGCTCCGCCCAGAAGCTTTCCCGGTCGTCGAGCGACCGGCGATGGAATGCCTTGTAGCTGCTCACGCTGCTTCTCCTCCGACGCTTCTCTCCCCTGGCGCTGCTCTCTTCCCATTGGGGCCCGTGCGCGGGCCCGATGGCTCAAGCGCCGATCTTCACCACTGTGCGGCCGCGGAACTGCGCCTTGAGGATTTTCTCGAATACCGGCTGCATGCCGGCGAGGTCCACTGTGGTGACCATGGCCTCGAGGTGCCGCGGCTTGAGGTCGCTCGCCAGGCGCTCCCAGACGCGCTGGCGCACGGGCATCGGCGTGTTCACCGAATCCACGCCCAGTAGGCTCACGCCCCGCAGGATGAACGGCATCACCGTGGTGTTGAAGCTGTGACCGGCGGCAAGACCGATGCTGGCCAGTGTGCCGCCGACCTGCATGGTGCTCGCCAGCCAGGACAGCACCTCGCCGCCCAGGTTGTCCACCGCGCCGGCCCAGGTGGCTTTGTCGAGCGGCTTGATCTTGGTGAGATCGAGCGCGCTGCGCAGCATGACCTCCTTGGCGCCGAGGCGCTTGAGATAGTCGCTTTCGGCTTGCTTGCCGGTGAGCGCGACCACGTGATAGCCGGCGCCCGCCAGGATGTCCACGGCGATGCTGCCCACGCCACCGGTCGCCCCGGTCACGATGACTGGGCCGCTGGCCGGCGCGAGCCCCTCGCGCTCCATGCGCACCACCGCCAAGCCGGCGGTGTAGCCGGCGGTGCCCAGCGCCATCGCTTCGAACAGGCTCATGTCCTTGGGCAGCGGCACCACCCAGCCGGCCGGCATGCGCAGCATTTCGGCGTAGCCGCCGTCGTGCGCCACACCGATGTCGTAGGAGGTGGCGATGACCGGATCGCCGGCCTTGAAGCGGGCATCGGTGGAGGACACTACGGTGCCGCAGCCGTCGATGCCGCCCACGCAGGGAAAGCGGCGAATGATCCGGCCGGCGCCGGTCGCGGCCAGGGCATCCTTGTAGTTGATGCTCGAGTACGCGGTCTTGATCACCACTTCGCCCGGATCCAGCTCCTCGAGGCCCATCTCGACCAGCCGCGCGACCGTTTTCCCGTCCTCGCTGAAGATCCGGAACGCCTTGAACTTGGCCATGATCTGCTGTTCCTCCCGTCGTTCGCGACGCCAACCCTTTGGCTATGGTACCGCCGCGCTAGTTCGATGTGATCACTCGACCACGAGGATTCCCTGTACGCAGGTGACTGCGTGCCCGCCCAGCCGGATCGAACCGTCGTCAGCGTAGCGCACCTCGACACGGCCATCCCTTCCTACGCATTGTCCCTGGCCCGCGACGTAACCGCTGGCCGAGATCAATCGCTCTTGTCTCACCAGCGCGGCCACGCAGCCGTTGCCGCTACCGCATACCGGGTCTTCCGGGATGCCTTCGGCGGGCGCGAAGGAGCGCACTTCGAGGTGCGGCACGCTTCCCAGGCCGTGCAAACCGAACACGGTGACGCCCGCGACGCCGGGAGGCGTGAGGGCACGCAGCCGCGCCTGGTCGGGCTGCAGGCGGCGCACGCTTTCGGCGTCGGCCAGCTGCAGGGTGATCCAGACGACGCCGACGTCGATGATGGCGCGGGCACGCACGCGCTGCGCGGGGACCCCGAGCGCGGCCGCCAGCTCGTCCGCCTGAGCGGCGGATAGCTCGCGCAACGCCGGCTCCGGCAAGGCGAGGAACAAACGTTCACCGTCGATGTCGATCGCTACCAGTCCCCGACCGCACTCCTGCACCAGCCGGTTCGGATTGTTCGGCTGCAAACCATGCTGCAGCAGAGCGTGAGCCGAACCGATGGTCGGGTGACCGGCGAAGGGCAGCTCACTCCTCGGCGTGAAGATCCGCAGCCGGTAGTCGGCCTGGGCATGGGTGGGCGCGCAAACGAAGGTCGTCTCGGACAGATTGGTCCAGCTCGCGATCGCCTGCATCCGGGCGGCCGACAGGTTGTTGCCGTCGAGCACCACGGCCACGGGATTGCCTTTGAAGGGCTCGGCGGTGAACACATCCACCTGTCGGAAGGCTAGCGCGGTCATGGGTGGTTCGTCCTGGGAGAAGGGGTCAGTCGCCGCGGCTGCCCAGCCTGCGCATATCTGCGATCCAGCGCGCGCGTTTCTTTTCGTCGGCGCCGGTCAACCCGTAAAAACTCTCGCGGATCGGTTTGATCCCGGCGAAGCTCAACATGCTGCGCTCGAAACCGCGCACTCCGTAGGCGCCAAAATACCAGCGATAGAGCAGCACTGGCATCCCCATGATCACGACGATGCGGGCCGAGCGGCCGGCGAGCAGTCGTCTCGGGAAGCCGTGTTTCCTGTATTCCATGGCGAACCCAGGCCGGAAAACGTGTTCGAGGAACCCCTTCAACAACGCCGGCATGGTTCCATGCCACAGCGGAAATAGAAACATCCAGTGCTCCGCCCAGCGCATGTCCTCGCGCGGTTGGTGGAGGGCGGGCGGCACCGCGCCGGTCTCGAACTCCGCTTGCGTGCGCAACAGCGGGAACTCGAGCTTCGCCACCTCGATCCGGCGCACCGCGTGCCCGGCCGCGGTTGCAGCTTCGGCATACGCGTCGGCCATCGCGTGCACCAGGTGATGGCCTTGCGGGTCTGGATGACCCTGGATGATTGCGATGCGCTTGTTCACCGGCCTGCCAGAGAAAGGCATCAAGCCAGATGCGCGGCGCTCAGATAGCGGCTCGTCTGCATCTCGATCAGGCGGCTGCGCGTGCGCTCGATGTCCGGGCGCTGTTCGATGCCTTGGTACAGGGCCTCGAGCGGCGCGTCGGCGGATAGGATCAGCTTCACCCGGCGGTCGTAGAACTCGTCCACCAGCCAGGTGAACCGGCGCAGGCTTTCCGCCATGGACGGCCGGAACTTTGGCACCTCCGAGATCAGCACCGTATGGTACCGCCGCGCGAGCTCGATGTAATCGGCAGTGCCGCGCGGCTCCTCACACAGCTCCGCGAAGCCGAACCAGGCCGTCCCCGGCCCCACACGCCGCGCCAGGATGCTGCGGCCGTCGATCTCCAGCGCCACGTCGGCTTCTCCGGGCTCGCCAGCGACTCCGAAGAACGCCTGCGTCTGCGCCGCTTCAGCGGGCTCGCCCAGCGGGAAGTGGTATACGCCGGCCTTCTCCAGCGTGCGCAAGCGGTAGTCGCTGTCACCCTGCAGCTCGATGACTTCGAGGCGCTGCTTGATCAGCTCGATCGCCGGGACGAACTGGGCGCGTTGCAGGCCGTGCAGATACAGCTCGTCCGGGTGCTGGTTGGACGTGGTGACGAGCGTCACGCCCAGTTCCAACAGCCGCTCCAGCAGCCCCCGCATCAGCATGGCGTCGCCGATATCGGTGACGTGCAGCTCGTCCAGGCACAGCAGCCGGACGCTGCGCGCGGTGTCCTGGGCCACCGCGCGCAGCGGGTCCCGCTGTCCTTGCAAAGCGCGCAGGCGGTGGGGGATTTCCTGCATGAAGCGATGGAAGTGGACGCGGCGCTTGCGCTCGACCCGCGCCAGGCGGAAGACGGCATCCATCAGGAAGCTCTTGCCCCGGCCGACCGGACCCCACAGATAGATGCCCTTCACCGCCGACGGACGGCGAAACCAGCGCCGCAGGCCGGAGCCGTCGCGCTCGGCCGCCGCCAGTTCGCTCTCCAGCCGTTCGAATGCCGCAGCCACGCGTTCCTGCGCGGCATCGAGCGCGAAGCCGTGCTCGTGCGCGACCTCGCGCAGCCGGGGCACGAACCCCCGGCCCATCAGATGTTCAGCGTCCGCTTGTGCACGCCCAGGGCGGCCTCGTGCATCGCTTCGGACAGCGTCGGATGGGCGTGCACCACGCGCGCGATGTCTTCCGCGCTGGCACCGAACTCCATCGCCACCACGGCTTCGGCGATCAGCTCGGAAGCGTAGGGACCGATCGCGTGCACGCCCAGGATGCGGTCGGTCCCGGCATGGGCCAGCATCTTGACGAAGCCCGCGGTCTCGCCCAGCGCCCGCGCACGGCCGCTGGCGACAAAAGGAAAACGCCCCGTGCGGTATGGCGTGCCGTCCGCCTTGAGCTGCTGCTCGGTCTTGCCGACCCAGGCGATCTCCGGCGAGGTGTAGATCACCCAGGGAATCGTGTCGAGGTTGACGTGGCCGGCCTCACCGGCGATCGTCTCGGCCACCGCAACGCCCTCCTCCGACGACTTGTGGGCCAGCATCGGCCCACGCACCACGTCGCCGATGGCGTACACCTCGGGGAGGTTGGTGCGGTTACGGCCGTCCACCTCCACGAAGCCGCGCGCATCGATCTTCAAGCCCACGGCGTCCGCGCGCAGGCCGGCGGTGTTGGGCACTCTTCCGATCGCCACGATCAGACGGTCGAAATCCGCCATGCGGGTGTTGCCGTCGCGGTCGCTGTAGGTGAGCGAAACCGCCTTGGCGCCGCTCTTGACCGCGGTGATGTTCACGCCGGTGTAGATCTTGAGATCGAGCGGGCCGTTGAACACGCGGAAGGCTTCCTTGGCCACCTGCTCGTCGGCGGCCGGCAGAAACGCCGGCAGCGCCTCGAGCATGGTGACCTCGGCGCCCAGGCGGCGCCACACGCTGCCCATCTCCAGTCCGATCACGCCGGCGCCGACCACGCCCAGGCGCCTGGGGATCTCGGTGAGCGCCAGGGCACCGACGTTGTCCAGGATGCGCTCCCCGTCGAAGGGCGCGCCGGGCAGCTCACGTGCTACCGAGCCGGTGGCGATGATCACATGCCTGGCTTCGACCTCCTCGGCGTGGTCTCCATCCTTGACCTGGATACGGTAGGGTCCTCTCCCGGACAGGAACGACCCGTGCCCGTGCAGGGAGGCCACCTTGTTCTTCTTGAACAGCAGCGCGATGCCGCCGGTGAAGCTGTCGACGATCTTGTCCTTGCGCGCCAGCATGGCCGCCATGTCCAGCGTCACACCCTGCGCCGTGATGCCGTGCTCGGCGAACTTGTCGCGCACCCGCTCGTAGTTCTCGGAGGACTCGAGCAGCGCCTTGGACGGGATGCAGCCGACGTTCAGGCAGGTGCCGCCCAGGCTGGGCTCGCCCCGGGCGTTCTTCCAGTCGTCGATGCACACGGTCTTCAGGCCGAGTTGCGCGGCGCGGATGGCGGCGGTGTACCCGCCGGGTCCGGCGCCGATCACTGCGACGTCGAATTGTTGGGCCATGCGGCCGCGCTCCTAATGTATGGGCTGCGAAGGCGCCCAGAGTACGCAAAGGCGTGACCGGTACTGCGTGACCGAAGAGCGTGATCGAAAGGCGTGACGAACAGCGTGATGCATCCCACGCGGCGATCTTGTCACGCTTCTCGGTCACGCAGTGCCGGTCACGCCGTACCGGTCACGCCTTTCGATGTTACAGGTCCAGCAGCATCCGCGCCGGGTCCTCGAGCGCCTCCTTGATCGCGACCAGCGACAGCACCGCCTCGCGCCCGTCGATGATGCGATGATCGTAGGACAGGGCCAAGTAGGTCATCGGCCGGATCACGATCTGGCCGTCTTCGACCACCGGCCGGTCCTTGGTCAGATGGATGCCGAGGATGGCGCTCTGCGGCGGGTTGATGATCGGCGTGGACAACATCGAACCGAACACGCCGCCGTTGGAGATGGAAAAGGTGCCGCCAGTGAGCTCCTCGATGCTGAGCTTGCCCTCCTGGGCGCGCTTGCCGAAGTCGCCGATCTGCTTCTCGATCTCGGCGAGCGAGAGCTGGTCGGCGTTGCGCACGATCGGCACCACCAGGCCGCGCGGGCTCGCCACCGCGATGCCGATGTCGAAGTAGCCGTGATAGACGATGTCGGTGCCGTCCACCGACGCATTGACCACCGGGAACTTCTTGAGTGCGTGCACCGAAGCCTTGACGAAGAAGGACATGAAGCCCAGGCGCACGCCGTGTTCCTTCTCGAAGCGCTCCTGGTACTTCCTGCGCAGCTCGATCACCGGCTGCATGTTCACTTCGTTGAAGGTGGTGAGAATGGCCGCGGTCGACTGCGACTGCAGCAGGCGCTCCGCGACGCGCTGGCGCAAGCGTGACATCGGCACGCGCTGCTCGGGCCGGTCGCCCAGCAGCTGGCCGATATCCGGCGCGGGCGGCGCGATGGCGGGCTTGGTCGCAGTCGGCCGCGCGAGCTGGGCCGCCACGTCTTCCTTGGTGATGCGCCCGCCCCGGCCCGTGCCTTCGACGACCGAGAGATCCACTCCCTTGTCCGTGGCCAGCTTGCGCGCGGCCGGCATGACGGCCGCCTGCACGGCGGCCTTGGCGGGAGGCGTTTCGGGCGCACGCGCCGCCGCGGGCTTGGCTGCCGGGGCGGTGGCCGCCTTGGCCGCCGCCGCGGCCTTCGCTTCGGTGTCGATGGTGGCGATGAGCTCGTTGCTGACCACCGTCCCGCCGTCGGGCTTGACGATCTTCGCCAGGACGCCGCTCTCGGGCGCCGGCAGCTCGAGCACCACCTTGTCGGTTTCGATGTCGATCAGGTTCTCGTCCCGATGCACGAATTCGCCCGGCTTCTTGTGCCAGGTGAGCAGCGTGGCCTCGGAGACCGACTCCGAGAGCTGCGGGACTCTGACTTCAACCAGCATGGCTTGGTACGCCCTTGAGGCGGCCTAGTGCGCCCTTAAGGCGCGAATTAAGAACATTCCCCGCCGCGGCCACGGTGGGCGCGGGTGCACCGCCGGCTCTCATGTCAGGGCGGCCTCGATCACGGCTTTTTGCTGCTCCTGATGCAACTGCATGTAACCCACCGCCGGCGACGCGGCGGACGGACGCAAAGCGTAGGCCAGCTTCTGGTGCGGCAGCACGTGACGCAACAAGTAGTGCTGGATGCGATGCCAGGCGCCCTGGTTGCCCGGCTCCTCCTGGCACCAGATCACGTCCTTGGCGGCCGCGTACTTCTGGATCTGCGCCGTGTAGTCGTCGTGCGGGAACGGGTAGAGCTGTTCCAGCCGCACGATGGCGATGTCCTTCGCGCCGCGCTCGCGCCGCGCCGCGCGCACGTCGTAGTACATCCTGCCGCTGCAGAACACCATTCGGCGCACCTGCGCCGGATCGATGTCGTCGGTTTCCCCGATCACGGGCTGGAAGCGCCCTTCGGCGAGGTCCTCCAGGCTGGACACCGATTCCTTGTGGCGCAGCATGCTCTTCGGGCTCATGATGATGAGCGGCTTGCGGAACGGCCGCAGCATCTGCCGCCGCAGCACATGGAACATCTGCGCCGGGGTGGAGGGCACCACGATCTGCATGTTGTAGTCCGCGCACAGCTGCAGGAAGCGCTCCAGGCGCGCGGAGGAGTGCTCCGGCCCCTGCCCCTCGTAGCCGTGCGGCAGCATCAGGGTGAGCCCGCACAGGCGGCCCCACTTGACCTCGCCCGAGGCGATGAACTGGTCGATCACCACCTGCGCGCCGTTGGCGAAATCGCCGAACTGCGCTTCCCAAACCACCAGATCGTTGGGCTCGGCGGTGGCATAACCGTACTCGAAGCCCATCACCGCCTCCTCGGACAGCACCGAGTCGATCACGACGAACGGCGGTTGGTTCTCGGCGATGTGCTGCAGCGGGACATAGGCCCCCGCGTCCCAGCGCTCGCGCGCCTGGTCATGCAGCACCGCGTGCCGGTGGAAGAAGGTACCGCGGCCGGTGTCCTGCCCGGAGAGGCGCACGCCGAAGCCATCCCGGATCAGGGCGGCATAGGCCAGATTCTCGGCCAAGCCCCAGTCGAATGGGATCTTGCCGTCCATCATCTGGCGGCGGTCGGCGATCACCTTCTCCACGCGCGGGTGCAGCTTGAACTCGGGCGGGATGGTGGTGAGCCTCTCGCCCAGCCGCTTGAGCTCAGGCAGCGGCACGCCGGTATCGGCCGGGTCGGTCCACTTGGCGCCGCGGAAACGCTCCCAGTTGACCGCGTACGGGGGATGGAAGCTGGTGAGCACGTTCATGTTGGTGTGGTAGCCCTGGTCCAGCGCCGAGCGATAGGCCTTTATCATGTCGTCGGCTTCCTCGGCGCGGATCGCGCCCTGCGCGGCGAGCCGCTCGGCGTAGAGCTTGCGCGTGCCGGGATGCTGGCTGATCAGCTTGTACATCAGCGGCTGGGTGACCATCGGCTCGTCCTGCTCGTTGTGGCCGTGGCGCCGGAAGCAGACCAGGTCGATGACCACGTCCTTCTGGAACTGCATGCGGAAGTCGAGCGCGATCTCCGTCACCAGGCACACCGCCTCGGGGTCGTCGGCGTTGACATGGAACACCGGCGCTTCCACCATCTTCACCACGTCGGTGCAGTACAGCGTGGAGCGCACGTCGCGCACGTCCGAAGTGGTGAAGCCGATCTGGTTGTTGACGATGATGTGCAGCGTGCCGCCGGTGCGGTAGCCGCGCGTCTGCGACAGGTTGAG
>DATBMG010000241.1:0-4051 GCA_036554965.1 Burkholderiales bacterium | reverse complement strand
TCGGCCTGCAGCGCGGACTGCCGGCGCCGCTGGCTGTCCTGCAGCAGATCGGCGGGGGTCACAGCCGACGCGCCCGGCGATACGACCGCGGGCCCAGGCGGCAGTTCCGGTGGTGGCCGCCGCCCCAGGATCTCGGTGCCTGGAGTGGGCAGCGTGGCGGTGCGCCGCACCTCGCCTGCCGGAACCGGCGGCGGTGGTCCGCGCGGCACCTCGAGGCGCATGGTGAGCTCGCGCTCGGCGGCGGCACGCGCGCGCAGGCTGCGCTCGATCTCCTCCTGCGGGCTAGCCTGGCCCCAGGCGAGGAGCGGCTGGCCGAGCGCGACGGCGAAGATCAGGGCGAAACGGGATAGGCGAAAGGACATCGAGGCCACCGGAGTCGGAAACGAGTGTACGTTCGACCGCGCCGGGCGTCCATCGTTGCGGGCGGCCATCGTTGCCGGGCGGCGAGGAACCCGCCCACCCCCGGGCCTTCCTCTTGATGAGGCAGAAAAAAAGGCCTGCGGGACGCGAAGTCGACCGCAGGCCAACCCTGGCAGACACCTTTACTGGCCACGCGCGCCCGGGCGGCGCGCGCGCCTCACACTACGAGATAGCTGCGCACCTGCTGCGCATCCATGTCCGCACTCGAACCGCGATGCACCACCTCGCCCCGGCGCAGGATCACGTATTGGTCGGCCAGCTCGCGGGCGAAGTCGAAGTACTGCTCCACCAGCAGGATCGCCATCTCGCCGCGCTCGGACAGCGCCCGGATCACGCGTTCGATCTCCTTGATGATCGAGGGCTGGATGCCCTCGGTCGGTTCGTCCAGAACCAGCAGCTTGGGCCGCATCGCCAGCGCGCGGGCGATGGCGAGCTGCTGCTGCTGGCCGCCCGACAGGTCGCCGCCCCGGCGCCGCAGCATCGCCTTGAGCACCGGGAACATGTCGAACACTTCGCCCGGGATGTCGCGTACGGCGCCGTTGCGGCAGCTCGCCAGCCCCATGCGCAGGTTCTCCTCCACCGTCAGGCGCGGAAAGATCTCTCGCCCCTGGGGCACGTAGCCGATCCCCAGCCGCACGCGCGCGTGCGACGGCATGCTGGTGATGTCCCGGCCGGCAAAGGACACCGTGCCCCTTTTCACCGGCAACACGCCCATGAGGCATTTGAGCAACGTGGTCTTGCCCATCCCGTTGCGCCCGAGCACCGCGGTGCAGGCGCCGGCGGGCACCTCGAAGCTGACCTCGCGCAGCGTATGGCTGCTGCCGTAGTACTGGTTGAGGCGTTCGACTTTGAGCATCAGCGCCCCAGGTAGACCTCGATCACGCGCTCGTCGTTCTTGATCTGGTCGAGCGGACCTTCGGCCAGCACACTGCCCTCGTGCAGGACCGTGACGAGCTTCGCGATGCTGGCGATGAACTCCATGTCGTGCTCCACCACGATCACGGTGTGGCGGCCGGCCAGGGCCTTGAACAGCTCGGCGGTGCGATCGGTCTCCTCGTCGGTCATGCCGGCCACCGGCTCGTCCAGCAGCAGCAGCTGCGGCTCCTGCATCAGCAGCATGCCGATCTCGAGCCACTGCTTCTGCCCGTGCGAGAGCAGCCCGGCGGGCCGGTCGGCCTCGCCCGCCAAGCGCACCAGGTTCAGCGTGTGCGCGATGCGATCGAGCTGCGCAGAATCGAGCCGGGCGTGCAGGCTCGCGCGCACGCGCTTGTCGGTCTTCATCGCCAGCTCGAGGTTCTCGAACACCGTGTGGTTCTCGAACACGGTGGGCTTCTGGAACTTGCGGCCGATGCCGGCGTGGGCGATCTGCGCCTCGGTCAGCAGCGTGAGGTCGATGGTCTGGCCGAAGAACGCGGTGCCGGCATCCGGCCGCGTCTTGCCGGTGATCACGTCCATCATGGTGGTCTTGCCGGCGCCGTTGGGGCCGATCACGCAGCGCAGCTCGCCGGCATCCACGGTGAGGGTGAGCTTGTCGAGCGCCTTGAAGCCGTCGAAGCTGACCGTGATGTCCTCGAGGTAGAGGATGGCCTTGTGGCTGATGTCCACGCCCTCGGGCGCGACGCGCCCGGGTACCGCCGCTGCAGGGCCGACCGCAGCGATGCTAGGCGGCTCGACCATCGTCCCTGCTCCGGTTGCGCTTCAGCAACGCCGGGATGCCGATGACGCCCCTGGGCAGGAGCAGCGTCACCAGGATGAACAGCAGCCCCAGGAAGAACAGCCAGTACTCCGGGTAGGCCTGCGTAAAGAAGCTCTTCGCGCCGTTCACCAGCCCCGCGCCCAGCACCGGCCCCAGCAGCGTGCCGCGCCCGCCCACCGCGACCCAGATGGCGATCTCGATAGAGTTGGCCGGCGACATCTCGCTCGGGTTGATGATGCCCACCTGCGGCACGTACAGGGCGCCCGCGATGCCGCAGAGCACCGCGGAGAGCGTCCACACGAACAGCTTGTACCAGAGCGGGTTGTAGCCCGAGAACATGAGCCGGCTCTCGGAATCGCGGATGGCGGTGAGGATGCGCCCCACTTTGGAGCGCAGGATCGCGCGCGACAGCACCAGGACGCCCGCCAGGTACAGGCCGGTGACCGCGAACAGCGCGGCGCGCGTTTCCGGCTCGGCGATGCGAAAGCCGAGGGCACGCTTGAAGTCGGTGAAGCCGTTGTTGCCGCCGAAGCCGGTGTCGTTGCGGAAGAACAGGAGCATGAAGGCGAAGGTGAGTGCCTGGGTGATGATCGAGAAGTACACGCCCTTGATGCGCGAGCGAAACGCGAAGAAGCCGAACACGAACGCCAGCAAACCGGGCACCAGCACCACCAGCAGCGCTGCATACCAGAAATGCTCGGTGAACGACCAGTACCAGGGGTAGGCCTTCCAGTCGAGGAACACCATGAAGTCGGGCAGATCGCTCTGGTACTGCCCTTCGCGCCCGATCATGCGCATCAGGTGCATGCCGAACGCATAGCCGCCGAGCGCGAAGAACAGGCCGTGGCCCAGGCTGAGGATGCCGGTGTAGCCCCAGATCAGGTTCATCGCCAGCGCCACCACGCAGTAGCACATGATCTTGCCGACCAGCGTGACGAAGTACGCGGACAGATGAAACGGGCTGTCCTCGGGCACCAGCACGAACAGCACCGGCACCGCGGCCGCGACCATCAGGCAGAACGCCGCGAGCGCCGCCCACCCTTTTGCGCCGAACAGAGGCGGGTGCGTTCGCGGCGCGACGTCGAGCAGTGCGGGCCCCGGGGCGGTTAACGCCTGCTGCATGCGTCACCTCCCGCATTCGCCCCGGCACGCGCGCCGCTCATGCCTCGACCGCCCTTCCCTTCAACGCAAACAGCCCTTGCGGCCGCTTCTGGATGAAGGCGATGATCAGCACCAGTATCAGGATCTTGGTCGGCACTGCGCCGATGTGCGGCTCGAGAAACTTGCTCGCCACCCCCAGGCCGAGCGCGGCGTATACCGTTCCCGCGAGCTGGCCGACGCCGCCCAGCACCACCACCATGAAGGAATCGATGATGTAGCTCTGCCCCAGATCGGGACCGACGTTGCCGACCTGGGACAGTGCGCAGCCGGCAAGCCCCGCGATGCCGGACCCCAGGCCGAAGGCGAGCAGGTCGACGCGCGCCGTGGGCACGCCCACGCACGCCGCCATGGTGCGGTTCTGCGTCACGCCGCGCACGAACAACCCCAGGCGCGTGCGCGACAGCACCAGCCACATCGCCGCCAGCACTGCCAGCGCGAAGACGATGATGACGATGCGGTTGTAGGGCAGCGTCAGGTTGGTGAACTCGATGCCGCCGGACATCCAGGAGGGATTGGCGACTTCCACGTTCTGCGCGCCGAAGACTTGGCGCACCAGCTGGATCAGGAACAGGCTGATGCCCCAGGTGGCGAGCAGGGTCTCCAGCGGCCGGCCGTAGAGGAAGCGGATGATACCGCGCTCCATGGCCACGCCGACCAGGCCGGAGATGGCGAACGCCGCCGGCAGCGCGACGAACAGCGAAGTGTCGAAAGCGCCCGGCGCCAGGCTGCGGAAAACCTCCTGCACGGCATAGGTCGTGTACGCTCCCAGCATCA
>DATBMG010000203.1:0-18528 GCA_036554965.1 Burkholderiales bacterium | reverse complement strand
CCTGGGCATCGACCAGCAGCCCATGCGGCTTGGCCCCCGGGGGCAGCTCCCATTCCTTGAAGGTCTCGGTCTTCGGGTCGAAGCGCGCGATCTTGTTGCCGTACATCACGGCGATGTAGATCGCACCGTCGGGTCCCGGCGCAGGATCGCGCGCGAACTGCGGCGTGGGCACGGGCCACTCGCGCGCGTTGCCGGCGAAGGCCGGGTTGCTGCCGGGCCGCACGGTGTAGTCGGAGCCGCCGGCCACGGCGGTGGCCGGCAGCAGCAGCGCCAGCAGCGCGAGCGCGCACGGGCGCAGGCGGAATGTCACTTGTGCTTCCACTTCGGCGGGCGCTTCTGCATGAAGGCGTCGATGCCTTCGCCCACGTCCTCCGCCATCATGTTGCAGGCCATGGTCTCGGCGGCGTACTGGTAGGCGCCTTCCAGCCCCATCTCGAGGTGCTTGTAGAACATGCGCTTGCCGGTCGCCACCGCGACCGCGGATTTCTCCACGATGCGCTGCGCCAGGGCCGCGACCTCGGCGTCGAGCCGGTCCGGCGGCGCGACGCGGTTCACCAGCCCATAGCGCTGCGCCGTGGCGGCGTCGATGAAATCACCCGTGAGCAGCATCTCCATCGCCTGCTTGCGCAGCACGTTGCGCCCCAGCGGCACGCTCGGCGTGGCGCAGAACAGCGCGACGTTGATGCCGGAGACGGCGAAGCGCGCGCTCTCCGAGGCCACCGCCAGGTCGCATTGCGCCACCAGCTGGCAACCCGCCGCGGTGGCGATGCCGTGCACGCGCGCGATCACCGGCTGCGGGATGCGCGCGATGGCGAGCATCATGCGGCTGCACTGCGCGAACAGCTTGCGGTAGTAGTCCTGCGAGGGGTTGGCGCGCATCTGCTTGAGGTCGTGGCCGGCGCAGAAAGCCGGTCCGCTGCCGGCGATGACGACCACGCGCACGGAGGGATCCTGCTCGATCGCCTCGAGCGCCGAGATCATCTGGGCCAGAAGCTCCTCGGACAGCGCGTTGTATTGCTGGGGGCGGTTCAGCGTCAGGGTGGCGACGCCCTTCGCGTCGCTGCGCAGCACCAGGCCTTGCGTGGCGACAGGCGTGTCGGTGGTCATGTTCGGGGCCGAAGAGTCGATGATGCACAGTATTATAGGCGCCGCCGCGCTCACCTGCCGTGGCGCTTCATGAGGGAAGGACACAACACCATGCAGCTGCTGCGCGACGTTTTGCGGGGGGCCGGGCTGCTGGCGCTGGTGCTGGGGATAGGAGCGCCGGCGCAGGGCCAGGACCCGGCGACAGCAGCCGAGGCCCGCGCGCGACCGAAGATCGGCCTGGTGTTGAGCGGCGGGGGCGCCCGCGGCATCGCGCACATCGGCACACTCAAGGTGCTGGAGGAGCTGCGCGTGCCGGTCGACTACATCGCCGGCACCAGTATGGGCTCCATCGTGGCGGGCAGCTACGCGCTGGGGATGAGCCCGCAGGAGATGGAGAAGCGGGTGCTCGCGGCGGACTGGGATCGCGTGCTCGCCGATGCCCCGCCGCGAGCCGATCGCTCGTTTCGCAGCAAGGCGCTCGAGCGCGCCGGCGTCTACGGGGTGGAAGCCGGAGTGAGCAAGGAAGGCTTGCTGCTGCCGCAAGGCGTGATCGCCGGCCAGAACCTGGAAGTGTTCCTCGCCGAGCTGACCGGCGGGTCGGTCGACATCGGCAGCTTCGACGCGCTGCCGATCCCGTTTCGCGCGGTCGCCACCGATATCGAGACCGGCGAGGCGGTGGTGCTGGAGCGCGGCAATATCCTCGCCGCGATGCGCTCCAGCATGTCCGTGCCCGGCGTGTTCTCTCCGGTCGAGATCGACGGGCGCCTGCTGCTGGACGGCGGCTTGGTGCGCAACCTCCCGGTGGACGTGGTGCGCGCGATGGGCGCCGAGGTCGTGATCGCCGTCAACCTGGGGACGCCCCTGCTCAAGCGCGACGAGATCGAGTCGGTGTTCTCCGTTAGCCAGCAGATGCTCAACATCCTCACCGAGCAGAACGTGCGGCGCTCGCTGGCCGAGCTGACCGAGGCCGACGTGTTGATCGAACCGGAGCTGGGCGGGTACAGCGCGAGCGACTTCGTCAACGCCGGCAAGACCATTCCGATCGGCGAAGCCGCTGCCCGCAAGGTTGCCGACCGGCTGCGCGCCCTCGGCCTGCCGGAAGACGAGTACCGGGCGCTACGCAACGCCCAGCTCGCGCGCATCAGCCCCCATCGCCCGGTGGACGAGGTGCGCGTGGACACCACCGGGCTGCGCCACGTGAATCCGCGGGCGGTTACCGCCGAGGTTTCCGAAGGCGCCAAGCCCGACCTCGATCGCGTGCACGAAGACGTAACGTCGCTGCTCGCCACCGACGACTTCCAGCAGGTGCGCTACCGCTTCGTCGACGAGGACGGCAAGCGCACGCTGGTGCTGGAGCCCGTGGAGAAAAGCTGGGGACCGAACTATCTGCGCTTCGGTCTGAACCTCGCCACCGACCTGGAGGGCGAGAGCGAGTTCACCCTGATCGTCGATCACCGCATGACCTGGCTCAACCGCTGGGGGCTGGAGTGGCGCAACACCGTCGCCGTGGGCGAAACCACGGCCGTGATCAGCGAGCTGTACCAGCCGATCGACCCCGCCCGCAAGTTCTTCGTCGCGCCCGCGGTCGGCTGGATCCAACGCAGCGACAACCTCTACTTCGAGGACGAGGCGATCGCGCGCTATCGCACGCGCGAATCGCAGTTCCGGTTGGACCTGGGGTGGAACATCAGCCGAGCCGGACAGCTGCGCCTGGGCTATCAGGTGGGCAGCGTGTACGGCGACCGGCGCATCGGCGTGCTGTTTCCCGACTACGAGTCCGATATCGGCGCGCTCGTCCTCACGGCGGCGCTCGACCGGCTGGACGATTGGGCCTTTCCTTCCTCCGGCTATCTGCTGACCGGGCAGTACAAGCTGTCGCGCGAAGCCCTGGCCGCAGACTTCGACTACGAGCGCTTCGAGATCGAGGCCGAAAAAGCGTTCTCGTTCGGCGGGCGCCGCCACCGCCTGGTGGCAGGGCTGCATTACGGCGACTCGTTCGGCAGCGACTTGCCGTTGCACGACCTGCTGGCCGCGGGCGGCTTTGCGAACCTGTCGGGACTGCAGCCCCGCGAACTGCTGGTGAGCGACCGGATCGCCGTGGGACGGCTGGTCTATTACTACCGCTGGGGCGACCCGGGCGCCTTCACCGATCTGCTCTACCTGGGCGGTTCGCTCGAGGCCGCCGAGATCGGCGATCGGGTGAATGGGCCGGATCCTTCCGGTCTGCTCCCGGCGGGATCGGTGTTCGTCGCCGCGGACACCGCGCTCGGCCCGCTGTACCTGGGGCTGGGGCTGGCCGAAAGCGGGCGCTATGCGTTCTACCTGTTCCTCGGGCGCCCCCAGGCCTCTTCCTATCCCTGAGGCAACCCCGAGTTTCTCGGGCGGCGATCGTCTTGTATCATCTTCGGGACCGCCGCCCGACGCCCACATCATGACCACCGGCCTCCTCACCGAAGCCTTTGCCTACGGCCACGCGGCCGCGGGGCACTGGCGCGCGGCCGCCGAAGCCTGCCTGGAGCAGTGCGGCGCCGGCGCGCGCAGCGCCACGCTGGGCTTTGTCTACTCCACCGACGCCTTTGCCGATCACCTGGCGGAGGCCGTCGATTTCCTGCGCCGCCGCACCGGCATCCCGCACTGGGTCGGCACCGTGGGCCTGGGCATCTGCGCGAGCGGCCGCGAGTATCTGGACGAGCCGGCCATGGCGGTGATGTGTTGCGCCTTCGACGACAGCGCGTTCCGCGTGCTGCCGCCCGTGACCTCGCCGCGCGAGGTGGCGCAGGCGCGCATGGAATGGGGCAACCACAGCGCCGCTTTCGCGGTGCTGCACGGGGATGCGTCCAACCGCTCGCTCACCAGCCTGGTGCGCGAGCTGGCCGGGCGCACCGAGAGCGGCTTCGTGGTGGGCGGGCTGACCAGCTCGCGCGGGCGCAGCGTGCAGTACGCCGACGGCGTGAGCGAGGGCGCGCTGTCCGGCGTGCTGTTCTCCGAGGAGGTGATCGTCGCCACCCGGCTCACCCAGGGCTGCTCGCCGATCGGCCCGCGGCACCGGGTGACCGAAGCGCGGCACAACGTGCTGATCCGCCTCGATGGGCGCCCGGCCTTGGACGTGCTGCGCGAGGACGCCGGCCCGGAGCTGGCCGCCAACCTGGCCACCGCCGGCGGTCACCTGTTCGTGGGGCTGCCGGTGGACGGCAGCGACACCGGAGACTATGTCGTGCGCAACCTGGTCGGGCTCGATCCGGCGCGCAAGTTAGCGGCGATAGCCCAGCCGGTCAGGCCTGGCACGCAGGTCGTGTTCTGCCGGCGCGACCGCGGCACCGCCAGCGACGATCTGGCGCGCATGCTGGACAGCGTGAAGACCGGGCTGTACCGGCCGCCGCGCGGAGCGCTGTACTTCTCCTGCCTGGGGCGCGGCGCAAGCTTGTTCGGCGAAGGCTCGGAGGAGCTGCGCATGATCGCCGACGGGCTGGGCGACGTACCGCTGGTGGGCTTCTTCTGCAACGGCGAGATCTCGCACAACCGGCTGTACGGCTACACCGGCGTGCTGACGCTGTTCCTCTAGCCCGGCTCACGCTACGGCGCGATCGGGCTTGAGATTTCCGATCCGCAGGAGGAACATGATTCACGGCGCAGTCCGCGCGCCGAGACAACACCAAAGCGGAGATTGCCGCACGGGAACAGGGAGGGGGCATGCGAAGCTCGGCAATGCTCGCCGTCGTGGCGTTCGCCGGTCTGCCGGCACCTGCCATGGCCGATGTCTACACCTGCAGGGATGCGGAGGGCCGCATGGTGTTCCGTGACGCGCCGTGCGCCGCCGGCGAGCGGCGCGGCGCCGGGGCTGCGGACTCGGGCGCCGGCACGCAGCGCCGTAGCCAGCGCGCGGCAGCCGGCGCTCCCCTGGATCGCGAGCAGGTCGAGCGCCTGGTGGTGCGCTTCGACAAGGCGATGAGCAAGCGCGACGCGAAAGCGGTTGCGGCCCTGCTCGCAAAGGACGCCGTGGTGGAGGTGGCGGGCGAAGGCGCACGCAGGAGCGAGCCGATGCAACCCAAGGCCTACGCGCGCCATCTGGCCGACAGGTTCGCACGGCCGGGATATCTCTATGAACCGAGTACGGCGCGCATCTCGCTCTCGAAGAGCAAGCCGCGCGCAACGGTCACCCGCGTCGTGCGCGAAGGCGCGCTGGTCGGCGGAAGCGTAGTGGCGGTCGAGATGCGAGAACGCCTGACGGTGCAACAGGACGGCCGGCGCCTGCTGATCCGGAAGCTGCACAGGAAGGCGGGCTATGGAGGGACGAGCGAATGAACGTCTACGTCGGTGCCGCGCGCTGGACCGGAGGGACGCTCGGCGGGATCTTCCGGCACGCGGCGGGCACCGCCGGCTGGGAGCGGCTGGATCGCGGGCTGCCCGATGCGACCCAGGTGCAGGCGATCGCGGTGCACCCGCAGCACCCGGAGGTGGTCTATCTGGGCGCCGACGACGGACTGTATCGGAGCGAGAACGCCGGCGCCCGCTGGCAGCGGCTCGACGTCCCGCGCGATCTGCAGCTCTGGTCGGTGCAGGTGCACCCGAAGGACCCGCGCGTGCTTTACGCGGGCACCTCGCCGCTCGGCGTCCTGCACAGCGACGACGGCGGCGACACCTGGCGCTGGCATCGGATCGCCTCGCAGGAACGCGTCAAGATGTCGTTCGCCTGTCGCGTGATGCGGCTCGCCGTCGATCCCGCCCATCCCGAGCACCTGTACGCGGCGCTCGAGGTGGGCGGCGTCGTGCGTAGCCTGGACGCCGGCGAAACCTGGACGGATTGCGCAACCGAGCTCGTTGCCCTCGCCGAGCGGCGCCCGAATCTGCGCAGCAGGATCCAGAGCGACAACGATGCGGAAGGCATGCTCGACGCCCACGCCCTGTGCGTGAGCGCGGCCCGGCCGGGTACCGTGTTCCTGGCGGTGCGCATGGGCGTGTTTCAAAGCGACGACCGCGGCGCCTCGTGGCAGGACCTCGAGGTCGGCCGTTTCGCGCCGTTCACCTACGCGCGCGACATCCGCGTCTCCCCGCACGATCCACGGATGCTGTTCGTCTGCCTGTCTCCCGCCTCGCGCAGCGAGGACGGCGCGCTGTACCGCAGCGACGATCTGGGAACGACCTGGACGCGCGTCGACCGCGGCATCAAGGCGCAGGCAACGATGATGGCGGTGGCGCTCGATGCCCGCGATCCTGCAGCGATTCACTGCATTTCGCGCTGCGGGCAGGTGTTCGGCACGCGCGACGGCGGCGAGCGCTGGCAGGAGTCCAAGCTGCCGGCCGGGGTTCAGGACGTGTACGCGGTCGCCTGCGGCTGACCTCGACCAGCGCGATCATTTGGCGGGTTTGAACTTGAACTTCTGGCCCGCGACGGTCGCTTCGTACATGAGCCCGCCTTTCGCGTAGGTGAACACGGCCATGCCGTCCTGATAGGCGGCTTGCTGCTTGCCTGCGTCGTCGCCGACAGACGCGCCCGCAGTGATCGCTCCCGTGCCGGCCTGTGCCTGGGCGCTCGCCGTAATCGCCACGGCCGTCGCCTGGGCACCGAACTCGAACTCCCCGCTGGTGAAGTCGTCGTAGGCGCGCTTGTCCTCGAAGAAGATGATCATGCTGTACGCCTGCCCGCCCAACTGCAGCCCGACCGAGACCTGGGTCATGGACGTGTTGCCGGTGATCTTGCCGTCGCGAAAGACCTGGCCCTTGCCGTGCGCGCCGCCGATGCCGATCCCGCCTTTGCCGATGGTGGGAAAGACGGCATAGCCATAGGCGCTGGCGAAGTGCGGTGCGACCGCAGGCGACGCCTTGAATGCGTCCATGGTGGTGCTGTACTTGTCGGCGGCCCAAGCCGATGTGGTGCAGCAGACGGAGATGGTCAGAGCCAATACGGCCGAAAGTCTGTTCATGGGGATACGCCTCTGCCCGGTTGCGAGCCTGTTTGCGCACTGTGCGCTCGCTGGCCAGCATACACTGCCGCTGCGAGGATCGTCGTGGACCCGCTTCATATGTCCGCGAACTGAACCACGACCTTGATGTCGTCGGGCCCGCGCTCCAGCGCGCGCGCGAAATCCTCGGGCTGCTCCCGTCGCGACACCAGCCCAGCGAGCCAGGAGCGGTCCGCGCGAGTCAGGGCCTGCGCCGCCTTGTACCAGTGGCGCTTATTGGCGTTCACGCTGCCCACGACGCAGTTGTTGCGCAGCACGATCTGCGTCGCCGCGTCGGCCAGCGGCAGCCCCACGGTGCGTCCGCCGCTGCCGACCCCGGTGAGGCAAACCACACCACCGGCAGCCACCGCTTCCAGAGAGTCCGCGATCACCTGTCCGACGCCGGTGCACTCGACGATGACGTCGGGCTGAAAGCCGACGCTCGCGACACCGCCGCTGTGATAGGTCGCCCCCAGCGCGTGGACCAGCGCAGGCTTCGGCCCAGACTGCACACGGTCGAGGACGTGGACCTCGAGCCCGTGCTGTTTGCCGATCAGCGCTGCCAGCAGCCCGATCGGACCGGCACCGGTCACCAGCACGGTGCGCGGCTCCCACAGCGCCCGCTGGCCGACCGCCTGCACTTGCTCCCACGCCTTCGCGACCACGGTCATCGGCTCGAGCAGCACGCCGAGCAGCCCCAGCGACGCGTCCACCTTGATGGCGTATTCGGGCTCGATGCGCCAGCGCTCGGACATGAAACCGTCGATCTGCTTGATGCCGCGCTCGGTGTACTGCCCGTTGCGGCACATGTCCCACTCGCCCACCGCGCAGTTGGGGCAGGGAACAGGGTCGGGCCGGCGCACGATCCCGACCACGAGCTCGCCCGCTTTCAGCACGCTCGCCGGCCCGGGATCGATCACGCGCCCGAGCGATTCGTGGCCGAGGACCAGCCGCGTCTTATCGGGCGGCGCCCAGCCGAACTTGCCTTCGACGATCTCGGTGTCGGTGCCGCACACCCCGACGGCGATCGCCTCTACCAGCACCGAGCCGTCGCGCGCATGCGGCTCCGGGACCTCTTCCAGCCGCGCGCTGCGCGGCTTCTTCGGCACGACGGTGATGGCTTTCATCCTCAGCCTCCCAGCGCGATGGCCAGCGCCACGAGCAGCGCCCCGAGGAACACCATGGAAAGTCCCACCGCCCAGGGGCGTCGGCCGGTGATGCGTCCGAAGGCAACCCCCAGCACGAACAGCATTCCCATGGCGATGGCGTTGGAGAAGCGCAACGCCGGCACGGCGTTGTCCATCAGCAGGAAAGGAATCGCCACCGGGAACAGGGACAGGAACACCAGGAGAAAGACGCCGACCGCCCCCAGCCAGTCGTCCTTGTGCAAGCGCGCGCGGTCGGCCGGCTCGGGCAGTTGCTTCAACCTGCGGTGCATGGATTCGAGTTCCGCCGGGTCCAGGATGGACGCCACCACGGACGGCAGCGCGTCTGCGATCAGGCGCTGCGCCCGACCCGGATCGGCGGCGTTGCGTACCGCGCGCAGGGTGGTGATGCCGCGCCCGCGTTCGGCCAGACTGCCCATCAGGTACAACACCGCGTCGATGATGCCCCAGGCGAGATTGCAGCCGAGGGCGCCGATGAGCATCGCGCGAACGTCGTCGCGCCCCGCCTCTGCAATGCTGAGCGAGCCGGTGAAAGTGAGGACCATGATCAGCCCGAACAGGATCTCGGAGACGCGATCGATCGGATCCAGGACCCGTTTTGAGGACTTGATCGGTGTTTCGGACATGGGCGTGGCGGGCGGCGTTGCCGGCTACCTTCCCGCGGACGGGTGGTTCATTGCGCTCGGGGTGGCAACAGGTAAAGGCTCATCGCGAACACCAGGTACACCATCAGCACGAGGACACCGACGAACCACGCCGATCGTCCGCTGTTGGTCACCAGCGACGCGGTGAGGGTCGCGATCAGCATCATCACCACCGCGCCCGGCCAGAATTGCAGGTCCATCGGCGCCGGACCGATGAGGTAGCTCAGCAGCACCAGCACCGGGGCCACGAACAGCGCGATCTGAGACGCGCTGCCCAGCGCGATGCCCACGCTCAGGTCCAGCCGGTTCTTGCGTGCGCCGGAGAACGCCGAGGCCATCTCCGCCGCGCCGCCCACCAGCGCCACGACGATGAAACCCACGAACGCGGGCGTCATCCCGAACGCCACCGCCGCCTGCTGCACCGACTCGACGAACACTTCGCTCACCAGCGCAACCAGCACCGTGACGACCGCCAGCGTGGCCAGGGCCAGGCCGATCGGCCACGGCGCTTCGCCGGTTTCCGCGGAATACGCGCTGGCGAACAGTTCGCGGTGCGTCTTGAGCGAGAACAGCATGCCCAGTCCGTAGGCGACGATGAGCAGCAGCGCCAGCCCCACGCTCAGCTCGCGGATGACCGCGGCGCCCGCCGCCCCGTCGGCCACGGAGACCGTCGATGGCACCAGCAAGGCGATGGTGGCCAGGAACAGCAGACCCGCTTGCAAGCGGGCGCCGACCCGGTTGTATTCCTGCACGTGGTGCTTGAGCCCGCCGAGCAGGAACGACGCGCCGAGCATGAACAGGCTGTTGGTGACGATCGCGCCGGCGATGGACGCCTTCACCAGCATGTATTGGCCCGCGCGCAACGCCGTCAGCGCGATGACCAGCTCGGTGAGGTTTCCCAGGGTCGCATTGAGCAGGCCGCCGACCGTATCGCCGGTCTTGGCCGCTACGGATTCGGTGGCATGACTCAGCAACGCGGCCAGCGGCACGATGGCTAGGACGGACAGCACGAACAGCAGCGTGTGCGCTTCGGGCTGGAGCCGATGAGCGGCGAGCACCACGGGCACGAAGACCAGCAGCCAGAGGAGCGGGCTATGGCGAATCTCTCTCAGGAGGAGGTGCATGATGTGCCCGATTCGTGGCCGCCCCCCGGACCGAAGGATAGCGGACGGCATGGCATAGGTCGAGCCCCGCACGATGAACGCCGGACGAATACTCGTCAAGTGGACGAATCGGCAGCAGACCAGCTGCGGTCCCGACACCCGCGGCCCTGGCTGGATGGAGCGTGATCGTGCATACTGAATATGTTGGGCCCTCGACCGTGCGCTGGCAACGCTCGCCATGTCGGACGGACGCGGGGGAGGAGGAGACGATGAGACCGTGGGTGGACGGCGTCGCAGCGGCGGGCGACGGATTTAAGGATTTTTTCAAGAAGCGTGGATCGGGGCGCTGCGTCGCGCTCTGGGTTCTGGCATGGCTGCCGGGCGCCGGCCATGCGTCGTTTCTGCACGGGGACACGCTCGACGCCGTGGCGAACGTCATCGCCGTGATCGTGCTGCTGGTCGTGCCGATCGCAGTGGTGGTGGCGTTCTGGCTGGTGCACATCCTTCCGGAGAAGATCGCCGAGCGCAAGCACCATCCGCAGAAGGACGCGATCAAGACGCTGTGCCTGCTGTCCCTGGTGTTCGGCGGCCTGTTGTGGCCGCTCGCCTGGATCTGGGCCTACACCAAACCGGTCCTCCACAAGGTGGCGTACGGCACGGACAAGCACGAGGACTACTACAAGGAGCTGGCCGAGAAGGACACGGCCGAAGCCAGGGAACTCAAGGACGACGTCGTGCGCCTGCGCCGCGAGCTGGACGAGCTGCAGGCGCGCGGCGGCGGGCTGCCTGTAGAGCTGCTCGAGATCCGCGAGCAGCTCGCCGCGGTGGAAACCCGGCTGCCGGCGGAGCCGCCCGTCCTTTCGAAGGTGGTAGCGAAGTGAATGGAAGTCCTGCTGCTCGGCATCTACGCCTTCTTCGTCTGGCTGATCTTCATCAAGTTCAAGTGGCTGCCCTGGAACATCACCAGCCAGGTGATCGTGGTGATCATCCCGATCCTGGGACTGACCGCGCTCATCTTGCTGCTCAACGTGTACGCGCCGTCGTCGTCGGACGTGCGCGTGTACAAGTACACCGTTCCGATCGTCGCCCAGGTGCGGGGGCGGGTGCTGGAGGTGCCGGTCGAGGAAGGCAACGTCCCGGTGAAGAAGGGCGACGTGCTGTTCAAGATCGATCCCACACCCTATCAGCTCGCGGTGTCCCAGCTCGAGGCGCAGCTCGCCAACGCGCAAGCCTCGCAGCGCGAGCTGGACGAGTCTCTGCGCGGCACCAAGGCGCAGGTGACCGAAGCGCGCAGTGCCATCGCACAGGCCATGGCGCGCACGCGCGAGGTCGAGGCGAAGCTCGAGCTCGCCCGCACCCGCGTCCAGCAGCACGCTGAGCTGGTCAAGACCGGCGCAGGCAGCAAGTTCGAGCTGGAACGGGCGCAGACCGATCTGGCTGAGGTGCAGGCACAGCTGGACACCGCGCGCGGCGCGGAGGCGCAGGCGCGCGCGACCGAGGTGCAGGCGGGCGCCGCCGTGCAGCAGATCCAGCAGAAGCTCAGCGCCGAGACCGACGGCGAGTACGCGGAGGTCGCCACCGTGCGCGCGCAGCTCGAGAACGCGCGCTGGGAGTTGGAACAAACCGTCGTGCGCTCGCCCTGCGACTGCTACGTCGTCAACCTCCAGCTGCGGCCGGGCGCGTTCGTCGCCGGCATCCCGTTCAACGCCGTGATGACCCTGGTCGAGGTGGACGGGCAGGTGGTGGCGCTGTTCCACCAGAACGAGCTGCACAAGGTGCAGCCCGGCGACGAGGCGGAGTTCGCGCTCGGCACCTATCCCGGGCGAGTCATCAAGGCGAAGGTGGATTCGATCGTCTGGGCGCAGGGCCAGGGCCAGCTCCCAGCGAGCGGGACGCTGCCCATGACCGGCGTGCTCGCGCAGCCCCCGGGCCGCTACGCCGTGAAGTTCGATATCGCGGAGCGCGACCGGGCGCTGTTCCTGGCGGCGGGCGCCGCGGGCGACGCCGCCATCTACACGCAGCATCTCGCGGCGATCCACATCATCCGCAAGGTGATCCTGCGGGTGGGCTCGTACGTCAACTATCTCATCCTGAAGCTGCACTGAGGCCGATGCGACCGAGCCGCGCCGTGGCCGCGCTCGTGCTGGCGGCGCTTGCCGGATGCGCCTTGAAGTCGCCGCCGGATCCCGCCGAGTTGCGCCGTCAGGCGCTGCCCAACCTGCAGGCGCCCGAGCGCTGGGCCTCGGACGGCGCGCTCGGCGCCTCGGTTGCGGAGAGCTGGCTGGCGACCTTCGACGATCGCCTGCTGACGGCGCTGGTCGAGGAGGCGCTTGCCTACAACGCCGACCTGCGGGTCGCCGGTGCGAGAGTCGAGCAGGCGGCCGGCTATGCCGCGGTGGCAGCAGCCGGCCTGTACCCGGCGGTCAATCTGCTCGCACGCGGCGGCGGCAAGATGAGCGGCGACAACTCGGGGCTGCAAGGCGCGGGGCTGATCGCTTCCTGGGAGGTCGACGTGTGGGGCCGGGTGCGCTACGGGCGCGCGGCGGCCGATGCGCAGTACGCATCGGCGCTGGCCGATCTCGAGTACGCACGGCAGTCGCTGGCGGCGCTGGTGGCCAAGAGCTGGATCCTCGCCATCGAAGCCAGGCTGCAACGCGCGGTGGCGCAGGAGACGGTGCGCACGGCCGAGCAGCTGGCGAGTCTCGCCAGCGACCGCGAGCGCGTGGGCCGGGGCGACGCGATGGAAGTCGCCAACGCCCAGGCTAATCTGGAGACCTACCGCGACACGCTGCGCCAGCTCGAGCTTTCCTATCGCCAATCGGTGCGCGCGCTCGAGCTGCTCCTCGGACGCTACCCTTCCGCCGAGCTAGAAGCGCCGGACGCGCTGCCGCCGATGCCGCCGCCGGTGCCCGCGGGACTGCCCTCCGAGCTGCTCGAGCGGCGGCCCGACATCATCGCTGCCGAGCGGCGCGTGGCGGCCGCTTTCAACCGCGCGGGGGAAGCCCAGGCCGCGCGGCTGCCGCGCATCTCGCTCACCGGCGGCGTCAACAGCATCTCCAGCGATCTGTTCGTGCTGCAGGATCGCGACAACCCGGTGTGGAGCGCAGGCGCGAGCCTGCTCGCGCCGATCTACCAGGGCGGCGCGCTGAAGGCGCAGGTCGAGATCCGCACCGCCGAGCAGCGGCAAGCGGTGGCCGAGTACGCGCGGCTTGCGCTGCGCGCCTTCGGCGACGTGGAGGGCGCGCTGGCGAGCGAGTTCGCGGCACGCGAGCGCGAGGAGATCCTGACGCGCGCGGTGACGCAGTGGGAGCGCGCCGTGGGGCTGGCGCGCACCGCGTACCAGGTCGGTTCCATCGACCTGCGGCCGGTGCAACAGCAGCAGCTGGGAGCGTTCGCATCGCGCAGCGCGCTGCTGCGCGTGCAGAGCGAGCAGCGCGTGCAGCGGGTCAACCTGCACCTGGCGCTGGGCGGGGGCTTCGCCGGCCCGGGCGCCGAGCTGCGCGATCGAACCGCCGTGCGCGGAGAAGCGGGCGCTTCGATCATCGAGGTGTACCGCGTGGTGGGCAGCGGCGGTGCGGAAGTCAAGGCCCCGGCGAGCGGATGGCCTGCGAGCGTGAAAGTCCGATTGCACGGCTTTGCCCCGCTCGCCAGCGTGCAGGCCACCACTGCCGCCACCACGATGGAGTGCAAGCCGTCCACCAGCTGGATTCGTCTGGACGGCTACGACTGCGCGTCCGCCGGCAAGAGCGTCGGTCGGCCGCGCCGGCAAGACGATTACGTGGAGATCGATTTGCCCGCCGCCATGCTTACCCCCGACACCGCGCGCATCGAGCTGCGCTGGGCGGAGGTCGGCGCAAGCCGCTAGCCGAGCAGGGAAGGTGGGTTCACCGACACCATCGCACGGCCGGCGCGTGCCGACGTCATGATGCGATCCCCGCTGCGGCCACGTAGGCGCGCCAGCCGCCGTAGGCGGTGATCTCCCGCTGTCCTTCGACCAGCGCCGGCTCGCCGAGCACGCCGAGCACGATGCTGCCGTCGTCCAATCGCACCTTGCCGATCGCGAGCCCGGGCGGTTCGTTGAGCAGGATGGCGGCCAGTCCCGCGGCCGGCACCGACCACACCTCGACGGCCACTCGCACGCCCGTTCCATCGTTGACGCGGAGCATCGCCGGATGCTCGTCGTTGACGCTCCACAGCCGATAGGCCGGCTCGGTGGTCGTCTCCCGGACGAATGTGGCCCCGGCGGCCGCCATGTTGGGATTGAGCTTGAGCCCGCGCATCAACGTGCCGTTGACCGCGAGCAGCACGGGCGCGGCGCTCACCGGGCGCTCCCCGGAACCGCGCGCTCGTCCTGCAAGCTCTTCCCCCCCCCCGGCGTCATCGTCGCCAGTCTATCACCGACATCCGAGGAGTCGGACCGCCGAGCTGGCGTAGAATGGCGGGCCCGCGCAGGGCAGTCTCGTGACGCTGCGTGCGGCTGCCTGCAGACGTGGCGCTTCGGGGCTGCTGTCGCAGCGCGACAAGATTCGGAGACCTGCTGTGAGGGAAGCGTTCCATGGGCCGGCCGCGGGCGCAGCGCCCGCTCTGTTGCTTGCGGCCGCGCTGCTCGCCGGCTGCGGCAAGTCCGAGCAGGCGCCGCCGCCACAGCGTCCAGCGCCTCAGGTCGGCGTAATCACGGTGGCGCCGCAGGCCATCCCCTACGTGTCGACCTTCGTCGCGCAGACCGAAAGCTCGCAGCAGGTCGAGATCGTCGCACGCGTGTCCGGTTTTCTCGACCGTATCGCCTACCGCGAGGGCGAGCTGGTCAAGGCCGGACAGGTGCTGTTCCAGCTCGATCCCAAGCCGTTCGAGGCGCAGCTCCAGGCCGCGCGCGGCGAGTTGCAAGCGCAGGAGGCGCGCTTCGCGACGGCGCGCGCAAACCTCGATCGCGTGAAGCCGCTCGCCGAGCAGAACGCGCTCTCGCGTGCCGATCTGGACCGCGCGCAGGGCGAATTCGACTCGGCGAACGCCGCGGTCTACGCCGCCCAGGCCAAGGTCAAGGAAGCCGACCTCAATCTCGGTTACACGACTATCCGCTCGCCGGTCACGGGGCTCGCCAGCCGCGCGCTGCAACGCCAGGGCGCTTTCGTCAACGCCATGTCCGAGAGCGCACAACTGACCTACGTGGCGGCCATCGATCCGGTGTGGGTGAACTTCAGCATCTCGCAGAACCAGATCGCGGCCTATCAAGAGCTGATCGCGGCAGGGCAGGTGGTGCGCCCGCCGAACGACGACTACACTGTGGAGATCGTGCTCGGCGACGGACGGGTGTTCTCGCAAACCGGAAAAATCAACTTCGCCGACCCCTCCTTCAGCCAGGACACCGGCTCCTTCCTGGTGCGCGCAGTGATACCCAACCCGAAGCGGGAGCTGCGTCCAGGCATGTTCGTCACCGCCAACGTGAAGGGCGCCATGCGCCCGGGCGCGATCGTGGTGCCGCAACTCTCCGTGCAGCAGGGCCCCAAGGGGCACCTGGTCTACGTGGTCAACCAGACCGGCGTCGCCGAGGTGCGGCCGGTGGTCGTGGGCGACTACTACGGCGATAAGGACATCGTGATCGCGACCGGTCTGAAGGCCGGCGATCGCGTGATCGTGGACGGCATGCTCAAGGTGGTGCCGGGTCAGCCGGTCCAGATTACCGGCGCGGGTCCGACCGGCGCGCAGCCGGAGGCCGTCGCGGCGCAGCCCGGACCGAAATCCGGCGAGCCCGCGAAGTAGGCGCGCGGCAGGGCGGATGTTCACCCATTTCTTCATCGACCGGCCGATCCTCTCGGCGGTCATCTCCATCCTGATCGTGCTCGCCGGGGCGGTGTCCATGTCGGTCTCGCCGATCGAGCAGTATCCGAGCATGGCGCCGCCGCAGGTCACGATCGATGCGCGCTACCCGGGCGCCACCGCCGAGGTGATCGCCAACAACGTGGCCGCGCCGATCGAGACGCAGCTCAACGGCGTCGACAACCTACTCTATTACTACTCGATCAGCTCCTCGAGCGGCAACGTCCAGATCTCCGTCGTGTTCAAGCCGGGCAGCGATCCGGACATCAACCAGGTCAACGTGCAGAACCGGGTGAGCCAGGCCATGCCGCAGCTGCCGCAAGTGGTGACGCAGCAGGGCGTGGTGGTGGACAAGCGGTCGTCCAGCATCATGATGGTGATCTCGGTGTACTCGCCCGACGACCGCTACGACGCGACCTACATCGACAACTACGCCAACCTGTACGTCTTGGAGGAGTTGAAGCGGGTCCCGGGCGCGAACCGCGCCTCGGTGATGGGCTTGCCGGACATCGCGATGCGCGTGTGGCTGCGCCCCGACCGCATGGCGCAGCTCGGCATCACGGTGGAAGAAGTGGCCGCCGCGGTGCAGAGCCAGAACCAGACCTTCGGTATCGGCCAGCTCGGTGCGCAGCCGGCCCCGCCCGGCACGGAGCAGCAGTTCGTCGTCACCGCGCAGGGTCTGCTCACCAAGCCCGACGAGTTCGCCAACATCATCGTGCGCACCGCCAAGGAGGGCGCGGCGATGGTGCGGATCCGGGACGTCGGCCGCGTCGAACTCGCCAAGCGCGACTACTCGGTGGCGAGCCGCATGAACGGCAAGACCGCGACCACCATCGCGATCTACCAGCAGCCGGGGGCGAACGCGGTGGAAACCGCGAAGGCGGTGCGCCAGAAGCTCGACGAGCTCAAGGCCAAGTTCCCCTCCGGCCTGGACTACAAGATCGTGCTCGACACCAGCCTGTTCACGCTGTACTCGATCGACAAGGTGGTGCACACCTTCTTCGAGGCGGTGGTGCTGGTGGTGCTGGTGGTGTTCGTGTTCCTGCAGTCGCTGCGGGCCACCGTGATACCGATCCTGGCGGTGCCGGTGTCGATCATCGGCACTTTCGCGGGCATGCACCTGCTGGGCTTCTCGATCAACATGCTGACGATGTTCGGCATGATCCTGGCGATCGGCCTGGTGGTGGACGACGCCATCGTGGTGGTGGAGAACGTCGAGGCGAACATCACCAAGCACCGGCTGTCGCCGCTCGAGGCGGCCAAGCGCGCGATGACGGAGATCGCCGGTGCGCTGATCTCGATCGTGCTGGTGCTGCTCGCCGTGTTCCTGCCGGTGGCGTTCCTGGGCGGGGTGACCGGCACACTGTACAAGCAGTTCGCCATCACCATCGCCATCTCGATGGTGATCTCGGGGATCATGGCGCTCACGCTCTCGCCCGCGCTCGCCGCCCTCATCATCAAGGCCCACCACGGCGAGAAGAACCGCTTTTTCCGGGCCTTCGAAAGCGGTTTCGAGCGGGTGCAGCGCGGTTTCGTCGGGGGGGTCGCGCGCACCGTCCAGGCGTGGCCCATCGCGCTCGCCGTGTTCGCCGGGCTGATCGCCGGGATCCTGTTCCTGTTCCGGATCGTGCCGTCGAGCTTCGTGCCGGACGAGGACCAGGGGTACTTCTTCGTGGTGGCCCAGGTGCCCGACTCGGCCAGTCTCAACGTCACCAGCAAGTTCACCAAGGAGCTCGAGACCATCATCCGCCAGGACCCGGCGGTGCAGGACGTCGGCACCGTCGACGGCTACAGCCTGATCGACGGCCAGCAGAGCAACAATGCCGCGGCCATGTTCGGTCTGCTGAAGCCCTTCGACGAGCGCCAAGAGGCGGCGCTGCTGTCGTTCGACACGCTCAAGCGGCTCAACGCGCAGTTCTTCGCCCGCAAGGACGGCGTCGCGTTCGCGCTCAACCCGCCGTCGATCCCCGGTCTGGGGACCACGGGCGGCTTCGAGTTCTACATTCAGAATCGCGGTTCGGGCGACGCGCGCGCCACCGGCGAGGCGGTGCAGGCTTTCGTCGCCAAAGCGCGGGAGCGCCCGGAACTGCAGGGCGTGAACACCACGTTCCGGGCCTCGAGTCAGCAGCTGTTCGTGGATCTCGATCGCAACAAGGCGGAGGTGCTGGGCGTGCACGTGGGGGACGTGTTCCAGACCATGCAGGCGCTGTTCGGCTCGCAGGTGGCGGGACAGTTTTCGCAGTTCAGCCGCGTGTGGTTCGTGGTCCTGCAAGCCGACGCCGACTACCGGGCCAGGCCGGAGGACTTCCGCAAGGTCTACGTGCGTTCGGCGAGCGGCGCCAACGTCGCGCTCTCGGCCCTGATCACCACGCGCTATGTCGCCTCGCCCAAGCTGATGACGCGCTTCAACGGCTTTCCGGCGGTGAAGATCACCGGGAATCAGGCACCGGGCTACAGTTCCGGACAGGCGATCCGGGCGATGGAAGAGACGGCGCGCGAAACCCTGCCGGCCGATTTCGATTTCGCGTGGGCGGGCCAGGCGCTGCAGGAGAAAGAGTCCGGCAGCACCTCGTCCTCGGCCTTCATCTTCGGCCTGATCGTGGTGTTTCTGCTGCTCGCCGCGCAGTTCGAGAAGTGGACCTTGCCGATCGCCGTGGTGCTGACCGTCCCGTTCGCGGTGTTCGGCGCGCTGGTGCTGACCTGGTTGCTGGGGTTGCAGAACGACGTGTACTTTCAAGTCGGCCTGGTGACGCTGGTGGGGCTGGCGGCGAAGAAC